>CALXHI010000028.1 GCA_944388075.1 uncultured Clostridia bacterium
ACAAAAACCACACAAAACTTCACCAAAAAAAAAAAAAAAATAAAAAAAAAAAAAAAAAACCCCCTTATTTTCCTTTCACCAAAGTTTATTTAAAAAAAAAAAAAAAAAAAAAAAAAAAAAAAAAAAAAAAAAACGGTGACAATTTCGTGAAAAATTGGTGAAATGTCGAAAATTTGAAATTGATGCCGACAGTGCAAGCACCCAACCCGCTTGAAATCAGGATTTGATTTTTGTATCTGACGCTATGTGGCTGTCAAAATGCGTATGCTTTTTCATATCCTGCGCAAGTCGCCGATATTTCCGATATTTTCGATATTTTCGAGAAAAACCATGAAAACCCGATGACAAATCCCACAAAGTATGGTATAATAAAGGGTAAGACAACCATATCGCAAAGGAGTCCACAGTATGTACGAATTGCTGAAACAGGAGGGTGCCGCACGCCGTGGCGCATTCCATACCGTGCATGGCACGTTCCAAACCCCCTGCTTCATGAATGTAGCCACAGCCGGTGCCATCAAGGGCGCACTCTCCGCGCAAGACCTCAAAGCCCTGAATTGTCAGGTCATGCTCTGCAATACCTACCACCTGCACATTCGCCCCGGCGACCGTGTGGTACACAAAATGGGCGGCTTGCAAGGCTTTACCGGCTGGGATAACCCCACCCTCACCGACAGCGGCGGCTTTCAGGTATTCTCGCTTGCCAAGCTCCGCAAAATCAAAGAGGAAGGTGTCACCTTTCGCTCCCACGTAGACGGCAGAGCCATTTTCATGGGACCGGAGGAGAGCATGCGGATTCAATCCCACCTCGGTTCGACCATCGCCATGACATTTGACGAGTGCGTGGAGAACCCTGCGCCCTATCTCTATGCCGCACAGAGCTGCGCCCGCACAACCCGTTGGCTCAAACGCTGTCAAGCCGAATTGCAACGCCTGAGCCAACTCGAAGATACCCTCAACCCCAAGCAATTGCTGTTCGGTATCAATCAGGGCTGTACCTTCACCGACCTACGGGAGCAGCATATGGACGAGATTGCCGCCCTTGATTTGGACGGCTATGCCATCGGTGGCTTGGCAGTCGGCGAACCGGCAGAGGTCATGTACGATATCATCGAGCATGTCGAGCCGCATATGCCCAAAGAAAAAATCCGTTACCTCATGGGCGTTGGCACACCGCAGAATATCGTCGAGGCCGTCGCCCGTGGTGTTGACCTGTTCGACTGCGTCATGCCGAGCCGCAACGCCCGTCATGCGACCGTGTTCACCTGGCAGGGCATCATGCACCTGACCAACCGCAGCTTCGAGACAGATCCCCGCCCCATCGAGGAAGGCTGCGGCTGCCCAACCTGTCAGCATTTCAGCCGTGCGTATATCCGCCATTTGTTCAAGGCCGGCGAACAGCTTGCCGGACGCTTGGCGGTACAGCACAATCTCTGGTTCTATAACAATCTCATGACACAAATCCGCAATGCCCTCGATGAGGGACGCTTTGCCGCATTCTATGCCGAGCATAGCAAGGCTCTGGGCGGTCTGCGTCCTGCGGATTGACGAAAGGAGTATTTCATGGACGTTCAACAGCTTGCAAACCTGCTGTTCCCCGATATCACCAAAACCATTGCAGACTATGAAGCACAGTATCCGCCCCGCAATCTTCCCGAGGGCGCAGTGGTCACCCGAATTGCCCCAAGTCCCACGGGCTTTGTCCATCTGGGCAATCTCTACAACGCCATCGGCGAACGCTTAGCACACCAAACCGGCGGTGTGTTCTTCCTGCGTATTGAGGATACCGACCAAAAACGAGAGGTAGAAGGCGCAGTCGAAGCGGTCATCGATGCCATGCAGTTCTACGGTGTCACCTTCGATGAGGGTGCAACCGTGGAGGACGAAATCGGTGCCTATGGCCCATATCGCCAACGCCGGCGCAAGGAACTCTACCAAACCATCGCAAAGGCACTCGTCCTGCAAGGACTTGCCTATCCCTGCTTCTGCACCGAGGAATCCCTCACCGCCATGCGTGAGGAACAGATGGCAGAGAAAGCCAATATCGGCTACTACGGCAAATGGGCATGCTGTCGGGAGTTGACGCTTGCGCAAGTGCAGGAAAAGCTGCAAGCCGGTTTGCCCTGGGTTTTGCGATTCCGTTCTTCGGGCGATCCTGCCAACATGATTCCCGTACAGGACGGCATTCGAGGCGAACTCAAGGTACAGGAAAACTATACCGATTTCGTCCTGCTCAAGTCGGACGGCATCCCGACCTATCACTTTGCCCATGTGGTCGATGATCATTTTATGCGCACGACCCATGTCATTCGAGATGAAAGTTGGCTTGCTACCCTGCCGATTCACATCCAGACTTTCGATGCGCTCGGCTGGCAGCGTCCGATTTACTGCCATACCGCAACACTGATGAAGATGGACGGCGAATCCAAGCGCAAGCTCTCCAAGCGCAAAGATCCCGAATTGGCATTGTCCTACTATCGGGAAGAGGGCTATCCGCAAGAGGCAGTCTGGCTTTATCTCCTGACCGTGCTCAACAGCAATTTTGAGGAATGGCATCTCGCCAACCCGACTGCCAATTCCCGTGACTTCACCTTCTCGCTCGAGAAGATGAGCAGCTCCGGCGCACTCTTTGACCTTGCAAAATTGGACAATATTGCGAAAGATTATCTTTCTTTGCAAACTGCCGATTTCGTCTATAACGGTCTGCTCACATGGGCGCAGCAATACGATACCGACCTTGCCGCACGCATGAAGCAAAAACGGGACTGCTACCTCGCTGCCATCAACATCGGCAGAGGCGGTGACAAGCCCCGAAAGGATTTCGGCAGCTGGCGGCAGGCTGCGGCGTTTCTCTCATTCTACGATGCGAAGACATTCGCCCGTATCGATGCCTGCCCTGCCAACATCTCCCTCGAGCACAAGCAGCAAATTTTGCAGCAATATCTCGATACGCTCGATTTTGCCGATACCCCCGAAGCGTGGTTTGCCAAGGTCAAGGCGATAACCGAAGCGATGGGCTATGCCGTGCAGGTCAAGAAATACAAGAAAAATCCCGAGCTGTATCCTGGCAGCATTGTCGATGTCAGCAATCTGATTCGTGTGGCAATCACCGGTCGCCAAAATTCCCCCGATCTCTGGGACATCAGTCATGTGCTCGGCGAAACCGAAACCCGACGCCGTATCACCGAATACCTGCATGAGGCATAAATATGGAACAGAACATCACCTGTCTGCGCTGCCAAACGCCAATGCAGCGTGTGAAGATTGAAACTTGGAAGCCCGGCAACCTCTTTTTAGTGCAATTGCAAAAAATGGTTGACGGTGTCGGCGTGACCATTTACCACTGTCCCTGCTGCGGTAAACTCGAATTTTTCCGCAAGCCCTAATCCTCTGCCCTACAATCCTTTGCGGATTGTACCATATTGCCGGCACACCGGCTGAACCGAAAGGAGTTTTTCTCATGAAATTTTATCAGTGTCCCGATTGCAAGCAAATCCTCATTGCCGCCGATGGTGAAACCCCGTCCTGCTGCAGCTCGACCCTCGTCGAGGTCATCCCGAACACCGTCGATGCTGCAAAGGAAAAGCATATTCCGGTGCTCTCCCGTGAGGGTCAGACCGTAACCGTGACCGTCGGCAGCGTCCTGCACCCGATGGAGGAGAAGCATTTCATCGAATGGATTCTGCTCTGCACCGACCAAGGCGAGGAGCGCAAGCAGCTGAAGCCCGGCGAAGAGCCTTCCGCACAGTTCTTTGTCGAGGAAGATGCGGCCCTGACCGCCTGCTATGCCTACTGCAATCTGCACGGTCTGTGGGCTGCAACTGTTTAAGACAACACCGTACAAAGCCGTACTTCCCTGCAAAGCAGTACGGCTTTGCACACGAAAGGAAGCAAACATGAAACTGTCATCTATCACAGCAGAATCGCTCGTGCGTATCATTCGCAAACGCAATCTGCGATACGGCATTGGTGCAATCTTTTTCGTTCTGCTTTCCTGCTTGCTGCTCATGGTGGCCTGCGACATGATACGAAACCAATCCTATGGATATGGGCTCCTGGGAATCCTCGTCAGTGTCATCTGTATTGATCAGTCGTTCACAGCCGCTGTCACACGATTGTCGGTCGTCAGCGATACCGATCACTGCCGTTTTTTTCGGAAATTCGGATCGCCCGAGCAAATTGCAGCCCAAATGACCGATGAGGCAGAGCGTATTTTGTTTCAGCACAAGTCCATCATCTTGACCCAATCCTACATTATCAATACTAATGATCTCGAAACCTTCCTGCCCTACGACCAAATTCGATTGCTTTACCGTGAAACACATCGTACCAACGGCGTGGCAGACGGCACATATTTGGTTCTGCACGACGCTTTCAACGACATACATAAATACGCATTTCCGATTGGAAAGAAAAAGGCGGCTATCCAGAATGAAGCTGCCTCTCTGATCATCGAACGTGCGCCAAACGTCCTCATCGGTTACACAAACGATAATTTACAGCAGGTTGAAGCCAACAAGCAAACGCTCTGACCACAAATGCAATGTCATCTCGCTATGCTCCGGCAGCAGCCGCAGCAATCCCCTGTCCGAACAAGCATCGAACAGGGGCATTTTGATCGGTGACCTTCTATGCGCCGCACACGCTGTCGATGTATGGTTATGCCGCCCTAAGCTTCGGGACACAACGCCGTGTTGTCTACATAAAAAGGAGAACAGAACGGGTCTCCGTCTGTTGAATACCACGGCGCAATGAAGATGCAGTTCGCATCAGGATTCTTTTCCGTCAAACCGCTGCGCAGCCGAGGAGTATGTCATTCATGTTATCCCAATAAGCAATTCAGGTTTTGTTTTCATATGCTCCCTCTTATATGTTTGTTGATATTATTATGGTGCACTTTGTATCGCATTGCAATGCTTGCGAACACAAAAAGGACTTGCCGGATGCAGCAAGTCCTTTCGTTTTTGGAATATGCACTCAAATCAGAAGTGAATCTTACGGGCGACATAGGAAGTGTGCAAAATCTCGTGTGCCTTATGACCGCCGGGTTCACCGAGATACTCGCCGTACACTGCCTGAATCGAAGGATTATCCTGCGACTTGCGCAGTGTCATGGCAGCATCTTGGTCATAGAGTGCCTTTGCACGGAGCGCACGCAGGTCGGTGAAATTGCGTACCGATGCCGGCTGAATCGGCTGACCGCCGCCGTTGACGCAGCCGCCCGGACATGCCATGACCTCGATGAAGGTGTAGTCTGCCTCACCGGCTCTGACCTTCTCCATCAGCTTGCGCGCATTTGCCAGACCACTGACAACCGCAACCTTGACAGTCAGATCGCCAACGGTATAGCTGGCTTCCTTGATATCCTCCGTACCACGAACTTCTTTGAAGTCGAGCTTTTCTGCCGGCAAAGTGTCGCCGCTGATCTTCTCGACTGCGAAACGCAGTGCTGCCTCCATAACACCACCGGTTGCGCCGAAGATCAGACCGGCACCGGAGAAGATGCCGAGCGGATCATCAAACTTCTCGTCCGGCAGAGCAGTGAAGTCGATGCCTGCACGGTCGATCAGTCTGCCCAGTTCACGCGTGGTCAGGGCATAGTCGATATCCGGATAGCCGGAAGCTGCCTGATTCTCACGTCCCATCTCGAACTTCTTTGCCGTACACGGCATAATCGAAACGCAGACGATATCCTTTGGATCCCAGCCCATCTTCTCGGCAAAGTAGGTCTTAATAATGGCACCGAACATCTGCTGCGGCGACTTGCAGGTCGAGAGATTCGGAATCAGATCGGGGAAGTAGTGCTCGCAGAACTTCACCCAGCCCGGAGAGCAGGATGTGATCATCGGAAGCACGCCGCCCTTCTGAACACGCGTAAGCAACTCCGTACCTTCCTCGATAATGGTGAGGTCGGCAGCAAAGTTGGTGTCGAATACGAGATCAAAGCCCAGACGGCGCAGTGCGGCAACCATCTTGCCTTCGACATTCGTGCCGATCGGCATACCGAAGCATTCACCCAGACCTGCACGAACAGACGGTGCGGTATTGACAACAACCTTCTTGTTCGGATCGGCAATGGCAGCCAGCACCTCATCGGTGAAGTCTGTCTCGGAAAGTGCGCCGGTCGGGCAGACAGCGATACACTGACCGCAGGATACGCAAGCAGTCTCGCCCAGACCCTTCTCAAATGCAGAACCGATATGGGTTGCGAAACCACGATCATTTGCACCGATCACACCGATGCCCTGTGTCTTTTCGCAGGCGGCAACGCAGCGACGGCACAGAATGCATTTGTTGTTGTCACGGAACATATGCGGTGCGGTCTTGTCCACAGCATAATCCATGGTGATGCCATCGTAATAGCCATCGTCCTCGATGCCGAGGTCGTGTGCCAGACGCTGCAATTCGCAGTTTTTGCTTCTGACGCAGGACAGGCACTTTCTGTCGTGATCGGACAGCAGCAGCTGCATGGTCTTCTTACGGGAATCGAGAATCTTAGGGGTATTGGTCAGAACCTCCATGCCCTCGGAAACCGGATACACGCAGGCAGCAACCACACGGAAGCCTCTGCCCTCGTTGACCTCGACCACGCACATACGGCAAGCACCGATCTCATTGATATCCTTCAAGAAGCAAAGGGTCGGGATCGTGATATTGGCGGCATGGGCGGCTTCCAGAACGGTAGAACCCTTCGGGACTGCAACAGCCTGACCGTTGATTTTTACATTTACCATCTCACTCATGCTGAGCGTCCTCCTTATTTCTTAATGATTGCGCCGAACTTACACTTCGCAACGCACGCACCGCACTTCACGCAGGTATTCGGATCGATTGCCAGAGCGGGCAGCTTCTTGCCGGGCGCAACATAGTCGGTCTTGGAAATTGCGGATGCCGGGCACTGCTTTGCACACATGCCACAGCCAATGCACTTGTCCTTGATAATCTCGTAGCTGAGCAGGGACTTGCAGACGCCTGCCGGACAACGCTTCTCGACAACGTGTGCAATATACTCGTCACGGAAGTACCGCAGAGTTGAGAGAACCGGGTTCGGTGCTGTCTGACCCAGACCGCAGAGTGAGTTTGCTTTGACATAATTGCAGAGCTGTTCAAGCTTGTCAATGTCCTCAAGTGTACCCTGACCCTTGGTAATCTTGTCGAGAATCTCGTACATTCTTCTTGTGCCGATACGGCAGGGCGTACACTTACCGCAGGACTCGTCCACCGTGAACTCGAGGAAAAACTTTGCAATGTCGACCATGCAGTTATCCTCATCGAGAACGATCAAACCGCCCGAACCCATCATCGAGCCAATGCCGATGAGGTTGTCGTAGTCGATCGGGATATCCATATGCTGAGCCGGAATACAGCCGCCGGAAGGGCCGCCGGTCTGTGCAGCCTTGAACTTCTTGCCGTTCGGGATACCGCCGCCGATTTCCTCGATCACCTCACGGAGGGTGGTGCCCATCGGGATTTCCACCAGACCGGTATTCTTGATCTTACCGCCCAGTGCGAACACCTTCGTACCTTTGGACTTCTCCGTCCCCATCGCTGCAAACCACTCTGCACCGTTCAGGATAATCTGCGGAATGTTGGCATAGGTTTCCACGTTGTTGAGAACGGTCGGCTTTTGGAACAGACCCTTTTCTGCCGGGAACGGCGGACGGGGACGCGGTTCACCACGGTTACCCTCAATCGAGGTCATCAGCGCAGTTTCCTCACCGCAGACGAATGCACCTGCGCCCAGACGCAGATCGATATCGAAATCAAAGCCCGTGCCGAAGATATCCTTACCGAGCATACCGACCTCTCTTGCCTGTCGGATGGCAATGGTCAGACGCTCAACGGCGATCGGATACTCTGCACGCACATAGATATAGCCCTGCTTTGCGCCGATGGCATAGCCGGCAATGGCCATTGCCTCAAGCACAACATGCGGGTCACCTTCGAGGATGGAACGGTCCATGAAAGCACCGGGGTCGCCCTCGTCGGCATTACAGCAAACATACTTTATATCGGCATCCGGCACGAGGTTCTTTGCGAGTCTCCACTTCATACCGGTCGGGAAACCGCCGCCGCCTCTGCCACGCAGACCGGAATCGAGAATACACTGAATCACCTCATCCTGTGTCATCGAGGTCAGCACCTTGCCCAGAGCCTCATAGCCGTGGCGGCCGATATACTCGTTGACGCATTCGGGATTGATGACGCCGCAGTTACGCAGTGCCACACGATGCTGCTTCTTATAGAAGGCAGTCTCATTCAAGTGCAGAATGCCGTGATCGGTAACTGTTTCATCATAGAGGAACTCCTTGACGGGATTGCCGTCTCTGAGGTGTTCCTTGACGATACGATGAATTTCGTTGACATCGACCTTGGAATAAAACGTGGCTTCAGGGTATACAATCATAATGGGGCCCAGTGCGCAAAGACCAAAGCAACCGGTCTTGACAACCTGCACCTTCTCGGTCAGCCCATATGTCTCCAACTCTTCCTCCAGCTTCTCAATGACTTTCGCCGAGCCGGAAGACGTACAACCTGTACCGCCGCAAATCAGAACGTGCTTCTCGTACTTGGAATCCGCTTCCTCCTCGATACGGAGTGCGACTTCCCTTGCCATCTGTTCTCTGATTGCTACGAGGTCCTGCAATGTTTTCATGGATAAACCTCCCTATTCAAATCAATCGGCGTATTTTGCGAGGATCTCATCGATTTCCTCCGCCTGACCGACCAGTCTGCCATACACATCATCGTTTACCATCACGACCGGTGCGAGACCGCATGCACCAACACAGCGGCAGTCATCGAGCGAGAACTTGCCGTCCGGCGTGATCTCACCAACACCGATGCCGAGCTTCTCCTGCAGCTTCTCGAGAAGGATGCCTGCGCCCTTAACGTAGCAGGCAGTACCGAGACATACGGAGATGCGGTATCTGCCCTTCGGCGAAAGCGTGAACTGTGCATAGAAGGTGGCAACGCCATAGACCTTTTCGAGTGGAATGTTCAGCTGCTCTGCGATGATGGTTTGCACCTCAATCGGAAGATAGCCGTAGATCTCCTGTGCCTTCTGCATGATCGGCATCAAGCAGCCCTGCTCCGCTTTCAGTTCGGAAATGACCTCCAACAGCTGTGCTTCCTGCTGCGGAGTTCCCTGGAACGGGATGGTTGCAATTTTCTTTGCCATGTGAACCGATTTCCTCCTTATAAAGAATCAGGTTTTGATGTTTGCCCCCACACCCCGTGGGAGCCGGATATTCACCTATGCAGTACGGATGTTCCGCAGACCGCACTGCGCCACAGATGATTTTACTACAAATCCGACAAAAAATCAATCCGCAATTTGCATAACAATCGCCCTATATTTTCATACGATTCCATGAATTTCTTTTTCATTTATCTTCATTTTTCTTGATATTGCGTCAAAAAACTATCAAGTACAACTTCAAAAAAATGTCCTTGTACAGAGTACAGTTGTACTCTCCTGCAAGAATTTAGAAAATTCGACCTTTTTCACAAAAAAACATTTTCAAAATGCAGTTCCATTGGAATATTCAACACATCTCTCGCATACAATGACCATGCGGCAGGAAAATTCTGCCCTGCCGTTTTAAAAACACCCGAACAAAAGGAACTGGAGGTTCAAATGGAATCATTGCATTGTTACTTACCTGAAGGCAGTCTGCTCGATTCTCCGCAGAATGCCGCCTGTCTGCGTACCGAAGCAGGCTTGCGTGAAGCGATGCTCTCCGGCAGACGACTCGAAGCCCGTGTGCGCGTCTGCGACGGCAGCCACAATCTGCATGTCGAGCTGCCCTGCATGCGAGGGCTTATCCCCCGTACCGAAGGCGCACTCGGCATCAGCGAGGGTACAACCCGAGATATCGCCTTGATTTCCCGTGTCAACAAACCGGTCTGCTTTTCGGTGCTGCGCATCGAGCAGGACGATGCCGGCAATCCTGTCGCCGTACTCTCCCGCCGCTTGCAGCAGGAGCAGTGTCAGGCGGATTATATCCGTCACCTGCGGCCGGGCGATGTGATACCGGCACGCGTGACGCATCTGGCACCATTCGGCTGCTTTGTTGATATCGGCTGCGGCGTACCGTCCTTGATTCCGATTGATGCGATTTCGGTTTCCCGTATCGCACACCCTTCAGACCGTTTCCGTGTCGGGCAGGAGATTTCGGTTGTCGTCAAGGGCTTCGAGAACGGCAGAGTGCTGTTGACGCACAAAGAGCTGCTCGGCACATGGGAAGAAAATGCCGCCTGTTTTTCGGCCGGAGAAACGGTTGCCGGCATTGTGCGCTCTGTGGAGAACTACGGCATTTTCGTCGAGTTGGCACCGAATCTGGCAGGGCTTGCCGATCTGCGGCCGGACATTCGTCCGGGACAGCATGCGAGTGTCTATATCAAGAGCATCGTCCCCGATCGTATGAAAATCAAGCTAGCGATTGTCGATGTATTCGATGATAGCTGTCCGCCGCCGCCCATGCGCTATTTCTTCGAGGGCAGACATATGGACGAATGGGTTTACACACCGGCATCCGCCAAACGACAGATCGTCACATCATTTCTGCCGGATACCGCATGTTGACCTGCAACACAAAAAACGCTTACGGTCTGTGTGACCGCAAGCGTTTTTTCATGGATTATACTGTTTCTATGGGCAGCGTCCCGAGATTGGCAATATACCGCATTAGCGCAGACACATCTGCGGACGTAATAATACCATCCAGATTGCAATCCGCATTCCGCATAGCTGCATCTGTCAGAGGTGTATCCAGTGACTCGGCAATATAGCGATTCGCCATAACCGCATCTCCAACGGTTACCACACCATCTTCATCCAAATCGCCATAAAGCGGTGCAGCATCGCCGTTCAGCTCAACCTGTACGACCGAAGCCGCCGGCAGATTGAGCGTCAGCACATTGTTTTCGAGCGATATCACGCAGCTGTCCATCGCAACAACCTCGCTTGCCGCCTCGGTAATGCCATACACCTTCACGTTCTCATAGCTGATATTCGTGCCGGTCAGGGTAATTTCGGTGGTCCGGCTGTCGGTCATGCTCTTGTTCGACACCACGACCTGTACGGTGGCATCATTGCTACCGACATCGGTTGCCGCATAGGCATAGCCTGCCTCGATATTGGAAACCGTACACGGAATGCTCGTATCGCCAAATGCCGAACCGGCACCGTCATAGTTAGTATAGAGATTGATGGCAGCCTTCTGGAATGGGCAGTCCTCATACGGCCAAAGTGTTGCCAGATAGACCTCCTGCACGCCGAATACACCCAAAGCATCTGCCTGTGCAACCGCACCGCTAATGGTGTTGCCACCACCGAACGAATACTCCGACAGGCTGATTTTCGTACCAGGATAGTACCGGTCAATGGAATCCTGAATCTTCGGCAGATAGGGCAGATAGGATTTGCCCCACTGACCAACCCAGCTGTTCTCCGCATAGGACGAATCCCAGAATGTCCGCACCGCCTGCATACGGGTTTCCTGACAGGCAGTATGGCTTGCATCATCGCAGTTTACAATTCGACAGTCGCCCTGTGCTTCCGAGTAGTTGTGAATATCGAGCACATCGAGCAGGCGCACGCCCTGTGTCTCCGAGGCTTTGCGCATCTGATCAAGGTAGTAGGAGATGAACCAGTCATAACCATTGCCGACCGTGCCCCAATCCGTTGCAGATTGCAAGTTGACATACGCCTGATGACCATAGAGGGCAGGCCCATAAATCTCCGCAGCCGGATCAACCGCCTTGACCGCCGATGCCAGCTCTACGGACTTGTCTACCAGTTCCTGACAGGTTACCGGTGTGGCATGAATGCGTGCATGCGTGCTGCTCCAGAGCGCCGGCTCATTGTCGAGCAGATAACCCTTGATACCGGTTGCCGTGGTCGCATCGCCGAGATGGCGCACGAGGTAGTTGACATATTCATCCATATACACGGTACCGTCGGTCAAATCCGGTGTATCGGCAAAGACTGCATTCTTCTTTGCCACAACCGCATTCCAACGGGTCGAGGGTGCAGCTTCCTCCTCCGTCACCTTGCCGTTAATATCGGCAGCGACATAGCCGCACATCTGGAGCGTTGCGACGGTGTAGAGATTGCCTCGTTCCGCCGCCATGGCAGAGAGCTGCCTTGCACAGTCTGCCGGATCCGTCGAAGAGGAAAGGTAGGTATCGGAGCTGTGATACCAGTCCGAGCCGGCATTGGACGCATTGGTTTCCCAGTTATAGGCAGTATAGCGGTTGCCGCCCTGCCGAATCGATCCAACCGTCACATCACCGGTTGCGGCATAGTCATTGATACCATAGATATATGGGCTGATAGCATGGCGTTCCGCAGACAGATCGACCTGTACGGACAGCGTGTTGGCAGCATCTGCCGTCACCGCACCGGATACCGAGCAAAGCCCGACCAGTGCCGACAGATAGCAGGCACAAAACTTTAAGTGCTTCATGAACAAAATCCCCCTTGAACCGGATATTCAGGCATGCGGTACAATCCTAAATTATCCTTTAAATTACAATATAGTATACATGATTCTGCAAAATTTGTCAAGGCTTTCCGACAATTTGATATAAAAAACTCCGTGACCGAAATCACGGAGCCTTGTATGCGCCGGAAGGGATTCGAACCCCCGACCTACTGGTTCGTAGCCAGTTACTCTATCCAGCTGAGCTACCGGCGCATCATTCGTCTGGCGACTATGATATTATAGCACAACGCAGACAATTTGTCAAGGGCTTTTTTTGAAAAAATTCCAAAATCCAAATCTTGCTTAGAACTGCACAAAATTCGCACGGAAAATAACACAGATTCCTAGGAATATGTACATACCACAACTGCCGTTATCGGCGATAAGGGCTGTTTCCACAGACCGTGGAGGTTGCAGCAGCAATACAGATCACCGTCCCCTCTCGGGAAAAATCGGGCTGCCACCTCGCCCTCCGGATAGAGCTTTTTCAGCTCGATTCTGTCCGAAGTCACATACGCCAAAAACGAGATGGCATGCGCCTTTTCCATCGGATGCGAAACCGTCACATACAGCTCGTCCTCGATTTCCTCCACCTGCATGATATGGTCTGTGTCGGCAGGTTCCGGCTCCGCTGCCGGCAGCGTCAAGCCGCAGCAGCTGGTTACAGCTTCCCCCATCGCAAATAGCACATTGCCGCAAATCGGGCAGATATAAAACTGCAAACGGTTCAGATTGCCGGCTGCATTGCGATTGGTAATCGGCACGCCCGACATCAGCGCAATCACCGATACCCCCAATGCAGCGGCAAGCGGCTCGAGCAATGAGATATCCGGAAAGCCCTTTCCGGTTTCCCAACGGGATACCGCTTTGCTGCTGACATGAAGTCGCTCAGCAAGCTGCGCCTGCGTCATACCGCTGCGCACTCGCAGTGTCTTGATGGTTGCAGCTGTCACATAGCAATCCATTGAATCACCTCCTTTGCCAACAGTGTACCACGAAATCGCTTGCCCGGCAACCTATGATTCATAGAGTAGGCAGCAATTGTGATTTTCAAAAAGTTTATCTTTCATCTGCTGAAATATTGACTTTCGCATCCTTTTCCGTTATGCTGTAATTAATCCGAGGGCTGCATCCAATTTCGTGATATTATCACAGAAAGTCCGTAAATTCTGTGGTATACTGTAATCAGCCGAAGGGCAAACCAAATCTATCAACGCTAAGGAGGTCATCCCTATGTCTGTTCTGCATATCACAAAAGAGAATTTCAACGCTGAGGTTATTGCCTCAAAATCTCCGGTGCTGCTCGATTTCTGGGCACCTTGGTGTGGTCCGTGCATGATGGTCGGCCCTGTCCTCGACGAGATTGCCACCGAACGCAGCGATATCAAAATCTGCAAGGTCAATGTCGATGAGCAGCCCGAGCTTGCCGCACAGTTCGGTGTTTCCAGCATTCCGATGCTCGTTGTCATGAAGGATGGCAAACCCGTTCGCAGTGCAGTCGGTGCTCGTCCGAAGGAGCAGATCCTCGCTTTGCTGTAACTGCTGTCAGGAGGTGGTCACATGAAAGTTGTCATCATCGGTGGCGTTGCAGGCGGTGCGACCGCTGCTGCCAGAATCCGCAGACTCGATGAATCCGCAGAAATTGTCATATTCGAGAAATCCGGGTTCATCTCCTATGCCAACTGCGGTCTGCCCTATTATATCGGCGGTACGATTCCGCAAGCGTCTAGCCTGACCTTGCAAACACCGCAGAGCTTTGCCGCACGCTTTCATGTGGCTGTTCATATCAACCATGAAGTGACTGCCATTCACCCTGCCGAGCAATGTGTGACCGTCAAGAATCTGCAGACCGGCAAGGAACGTGCGGAATCCTATGACAAGCTCCTGATCGCAACCGGTGCAAAACCCTTGCGACCGGCATTGCCGGGCATCAATTCGGAACGCCTTTTCTCCCTGCGTACAGTTGAGGACACGCTCCGCATTCGGCAATATGTCGAGAACACCAAACCCTGTTCTGCGGTCATTGTCGGCGGCGGCTTTATCGGTGTGGAGATGGCAGAGAACCTGCGGGAGTTGGGTCTGGATGTCACGGTTTTGCAGTCGGGCGATCAGCTCATGCCGATTTTCGATCGGGATATGGCAGCATGGCTGCATACGGAAATGCGCCAAAACGGCGTCAATCTCGTGCTGAATGCAAGAGTCAACAGCTTCTTGACCGATGACCATTCCATTCACACCCGGCTTCCTGATGGCAGAACGTTCTCTTCGGATTTCGTGATACTTGCCATCGGCGTACATCCTGATACCCATCTTGCAAAAGCTGCCGGGTTGGCACTGGGCTTGAAGGAGAGCATTCTCGTCAATGAACGCATGGAAGCCTCCGTACCGAATATCTATGCTGTTGGCGATGCGGTACAGGTCAACCATACAGTCACAAATGCTGCAGCGCTGATTGCACTGGCAGGACCTGCCAACAAGCAAGGACGCATCGCTGCCGACAACATCTGTGGTCGAAACAGCCGGTATTGGGGCAGTCAGGGCAGCTCGATTCTCAAGGTGTTCCGCCTGACCGCCGCCGCTACCGGTATCAATCAGAAAACCGCACAGGCACTCGGCATGAAAACCGAAAAGGTGATCCTCTCGCCGATGAGCCATGCGGGCTACTATCCCGGCGGCAAGGTCATGACGATGCAGGTACTGTTCGAGCCGGAAACCGACCGCCTGCTTGGGGCACAAATCATCGGCTATGACGGTGTGGACAAGCGCATTGATGTACTGGCAACCGCCATCCATGCCGGCATGCAGGCATCGAAATTGGCAGAGCTGGATTTGGCATATGCGCCGCCCTACGCTTCCGCTAAGGATCCGGTCAACATTGCCGGATTCATGATCGAGAATCTCGAAACCGGATTGATCCGCCAATGGTATGCCGAGGACGCCGATACCCTGCCCCGAGACGGCAGTGCCGAACTCATCGATACCCGAACACCCGGTGAATATGCCGCCGGCCATCTCGAGGGCTTTGTCAACATTCCGGTGGACAACCTGCGAGAGTGCATCGGGGAAATTGCAACCGACAAGCCGGTATATCTGGTCTGCCAGAGCGGAGTGCGCAGCTATATTGCCGCACGCATTTTGGAAGGATATGGTATCACCGCCTCCCATCTTGCCGGCGGCTATCGCCACTATTCCGCCCTCTGCACCGATCGAGCTTTGACCAAATCGACAACCGCATGCGGCATGGATGCCTAACACAGAAGAACCGACTGTACCCTTTTGCAGGTACAGTCGGTTTTGTTATGCTTCGAGCAGCGTATCCAATTCGTCACAGACCGCAATCATACCTCTTGACAGCTTGACATAGCCCTCATTCTGAAAATATTTCAGCATACGTGTGACAACCTCTCTGGGGTTGCCGAGATGGCGGCCAATCATTTCATGTGTGATGCGGAGCTGATTGGTCCCCTCGATTTGTACCTCGTTGCACAGAAATTCTGCCAGCCGCACATCAAAGCGTTTCCAGAGAATTTGATCGAGCAGCCACATGACCTCCGAAAAGCGGCTCGCCATAATCTCATTGGTATAGTTGGCAAGCGGTGCGGAAATCGACATAATGCGCTTGTACAATTCTGCAGGAATCACCAAAACCTCCGAGTCCTTCTCCGCTTCTACCATAATCTCAAACTGAATGCTGTTCATTATGCAGGATGCCGAAAACAGACAGATATCCCGTTCAAAGAGACGGTACAGCGTAATTTCCCTGCCGTCCTCCGAAAGGATATAGGCACGCAGCTGCCCGGCACAAACCAGTATCAGCCCCGTACAATCCGCATCACCCTGATGAAGTACCGTACCCTTTGGACAGGTACGGCGTACCGATGCGGCTTCGAGTGCGGTTTGCTGCTCTGCCGTCAGCGACTTCCATACAGACAGCGATTGCAAATCAATCATGCTGCACCTCCTATGCTGTCACTGTGATTCGACCTTGCAGAAGATACAGGGCACGGCTGCGGTAATCGGCTTTTGCAGTACGCCGACCTGATATTCCAGCAACAGCGTACCTTTGTGTGCATGCGCCGGAATCGGCAAGACCAGCTCCGGATTGACACCGGCATCCACGGCAGTAAGCTCCAGTTCTTGCTGCGGCACGAGCCATTGCCCCTTTGCATCGGTAATCCCCCAACGCAATGTACCGTTTCTCTTGTCATCGGCAATCGCAAGCGGCAGCCGTAAAACCGTACCGGTCGGAATATAGGCAATCTGCGGCACACGGAATTGCAATGCATCTCCCTGTCCTTCCAGTGCATACTCCGGCAATACGCCATAGAGATTGCGGTAGACCTGCTCTGCCATCTCGTTGGCAGCATGGGCAACCGTTTGTCGTTGCAGCTCTCGTTCCCAACGGGCAATCTTTTCTATGCTCTCGGCAATCGCCGTATCTGCGTGGTATTCGGTATGCATACCCTCGAACACATGCCCTGCGGTATAGAGCACATCGTAGAAATTCTCAAAGCAATAGTGCTTCGGCTTACACCAAAGCGTCCAGTCCGTATGCGCCCCCGGCCATGCGATGGTGCAATACGGCTCTGCCAAGAATTTCTGCGGATAATGCTTCAGCCCGTAGTTGAAATAAATGCTCCACTCGCCCAGACCCTTCCGTTCAATGCCCGGATACGCATCGAGCAGTTCACAGTACAGCTTGCGCTCGATCACCTGCGGCTGATGGGAGGAATACTGCAAGGTCGGCATCTGCTCTCCGAGCAGAAAGTCACGAGTTCGGAACTGTCCCAAATCATAGGACGTGTAATTGCCCTGCGTACCCTTCCATTCACAAAGGTCATAGCAATAGTAGGCACGGTAACGACCCTGCGTGCGGAATACTTCTTCAGTCAGCGGATACAGCGGCCGATAGTCATCGTCGCACATCACGAACAGCTCGTCGAGCGGCGCTTTGCGCAGAATCAAACAGCGCAGGAACAGGTTGCGGGTGATATGGTCCTCCGGCAAGCTTTCCCCGGCAAGCAGCTGCTCATCGGTGAAAAACTTCAGCTGTACACGGCCTTGCCATTTCGCCTGCAATTCCGCAACATTGCGTTCCGGACAGCATACCAGAACCTCCTCGATGAACGGCATACATGCATCCCAAGACGGCAGCGCACGCAGCAAATCCTCGTTTCTGGCACTGAGTACGAGCATCTGCCGAATCGGGCAATCCAGAGCCTGCCCTTGGATTTGGCCCATTTCGCAAAGCGCCTGCATCATCTGGTCGGTACAGTCATCCCAAGTAGTCGGAGTAAATGCGGCAATCTTTGCACGCTTTTCCTGATAGGCATTCGGGTCGGTCACCAAAGCCTGTACCGCCGATACGAGCGCATCGACGCTTGTCTGATCAAAATAATCCGCATACGATCCGCCGACTTCCCGCAACACCGGCAAATCCGATGCCAAGACCGGTGTGCCGTGCAAAAACGCCTCGACAATCGGCAGACCAAAGCCCTCATTCTGTGTCGGGAATACCACCGCAAGCGCATTGGCATACAGTTCCCGAATCGTTGCATCGGTCGGCGAATTGGCAAAGAAAAACCATTTGCCGTTTTCCGGATGATTCTCCATGCGTTTCCGGAACTCCTCCATATTCCAACCGATTCTTCCGGCGAATACCACTCGCACATTGATCGTTGCCAGACGCTCCACCGCATCGAGCAGCAGTGCATGATTCTTTCTCGGCTCAATCGTGCCGACCATCAGGACATACCGATGCTTTGGCAGCTTTGCAAGCAGTTCCCGATCCGGTTCTTCCGCACTCGTCTTGCGTGCAAAATCTGCACCAAGCGGTACGACTGCCGTTGGCGGCGGTGTCAATTGCAGAGACTTGCAGAGCGTTGCAATGGCATTCTTGGTCGCATGCGCATTGCAGATGATATGGTCGGCATAACGCAGTACCATCGAAATCCACGTCAAAAACTGCCGCATGGTTTGCTCGTGAAAAAAATACGGATGTGTGACCGGAATGATGTCATACACATGCGCCACCACCGTCACGCCACGCTGTTTCAGCAGCGGATAAAGCCACGCTCTTGCCATATTCATATTCCATGCGCTGTCGATATCAAAGAAAATCGCAAAGGTCGGAATATCCTGCGGCGAGAGAATGCGGGGCTGCTGCGTCCCATAGGGCGAACCGGTCTGCTCGGTGTAGTATGCGGCAAAGGCATCCGGGTCAAGGACACGCCATTGGATATGGTTCGGGCATTCTGCCAGCAGCGTGACATCCAAATCCGGATTTTGTAGCATCCGCAGTACAATCGACTTCGCCACACGCTGTATGCCGGTTGTAAATGTCGTCAAGCAGAGCCGTGACAGGTCGATGTAAACAGCCGTCTTTGCCATTATGCGCCCCCCCTTCCGGCGATTTTCTTTGCGATTTTCTTCAGCGGCTGCGGCATCGCATGGTACAGTCGCATCACACGCTCCGGTACTGCCGGGCCGGACACATTGACCGTCACGGCAAGCCCATTCTCCGCAATCGGCAGCGGACAATCCCGCAAGGGAATGCCGTGCATCCGATATTCCTCCGAATGGAGAATCGCTTTCAGCAACATCGTACGAAAGGCAGTCTGCTCCATATCGAGCTGTGATTGCCGTGCCGCCTTTGCACCCGGATCAATGGGTCTGCCCAACAGCAGCATATACGCCGCTTCGAGAAACTCCGCATTGTTCAGATGCTCCAGCTGCCGATAGGATGTTCCCTCCGGATCGACCATCGACAGCGTCAGAAACATTTCTTCTGCGCAGGGCATTTCTTTCCCTGCCGCCTGCATATTCTGTGCAGCAATGCCGTAAACAGACCGCAGCAATGCCGCATCGGATACATTGGGAAACCGTTGCGCCATAGTGCATCCTCCTTCTTATTTGAGCGACGCCCCGTCCATCCGGCAAACAGCTGCCGTCCAGGTCATCGGCTCATCACAAAATTCATCCGGCAGTTGATAGAGTCCCTGCCCAATCGGTATCAGTGCCACCAAGCGCAAACCGTTTTGTGCCAGCTCTCGGCGAATGCTTTCCGGTGTCCAGAATACATCGTAGATATTGTATTTGCCCCAGCCGTTGTGATAGCGATGCGGCACTTCAAAGCGGATATTCGGCACGTCAAACAGCAAAATGCCATCCGTGGTCAGCGCATTGCGCAGCTTTTCCCAAAGCATTCTGCGGTCGCTGTATTCATAATGCCGAATGAACCGAAAAATCGTGATCACATCGTACTGTCCCTGCAACGGGTCGGCAATCAGGTCAATCGGATAGGTTTCCAAATCGGCATGGGGGAATCTTGCCTTCACCCGCTCGAGCATGGCCTCCGACGCATCACCGGCAGTGCAGTGTCCAAAGGTTAACATCGTCTGCAAAATGCGGCCATCTCCGCATGCCAAATCGAGCAATCGCAAATCATGCCTGCGATCTGCGGTCAGCTGCTCGAGCAATACGGCAACGCTCTGCCGCTCCATACGGTCAAAACAGTTCTGCGGATATGCCACAAAACGGTCAACGGTATAATTTTTGGCGATATCCTGCCGTTGATAGTATGCCTTCAAAGCGGAATAGCCCTTGACGAGATGGCGGTTTTCGAGCTTGAGCTGCCGATCCCATTCATAAATCGTGCAAACACCATAGGGCGTTGCCTGCTCGATGCACTGTTCCGCATAGCGCACGAATGCCGCACCGGAAACCAAATCCCGCAGCTTGGTAATGCGCCAATCCTCCCGATAGGCATCATAGGATATGCGCAGCTGTCGCAATGCTGCAGCCATATCTGCCGCTTGTGTGCCGTCTGCCACAATGCCAAGTCCGGTTTGTGCAATCAGCTCGAATATACCGGAAACCGGTGTTGCCACCGTCGGAATTCCCATGCACATTCCTTCGAGCGCAGAAAGCGAACAGGCATGGTTATAGTTTTCATCGGCATAGGGAATCAAAATGCTGTCAATTTCGCTGTAGAATGCCGCCATATCGCAGCGTCCTGTACGCACCGCACAGTTCGGTGCAGCCTGCAAAGCTTCGGGAATCGGGACGGCATCAGCATCCCGCCACAACACAACAAACCGCATCTCCGGACAAGCCGCAACCAGTTCACACAGTGCCGGTATGCCCCTCGAATTGACCTGCTCGGGGCGCATCGGCGAGGATGCAAATCCAACCGTAAACTGTTCCGCATCATAGCCGTGCGGTCTACGGGAAAACATCGGCTTGTCGAGATTCAGATACGGATACATCACCGCAGGCCGCCGGAATCCCATGCGTTCCATCGTATCAGCAGCCGCCTGTGATGCGGTACAGTAATGCTGAATGCCGTAGTCGCTCAAATGCAGCAGCTCCTGCATTTGACTGCCGCCCATGGACTGCGCCGGATTCTGCGCACTGAGGCGAACAATGCTGTTGCGCAGCAGCATACACTGCTGTCCGGCATTGAGAATCGCAACCGTACTCTCGCAGAAAATCAGCAGAGCCGGATTTTTTCGGCGCATCCAATCTGCCAATTCCGATTCGGTCAGCGGATAGACATCGGTCTGCTGCACAGGCTGCACCTGTGCGACGATCGACACAATGCAAACCGGATAGCGGCTCGAAGCTTTCAGCAGACGGTACAAATCCCAAACCTCGTTCTTGATGGCTTCCATGCCGGCTCCCTCGGCATATTCCCGACAGACCAGCACAATCGAACGGCTTTCGCCCTGCGTGGTCTGCGCCTGCATGGCATCGTGAAGCAAACCGGTATATCGCTGTTCGAGCTGCTGCAAGGCAGTTTCTGCGGTTTCGGGATTCTGCGCCCGACGCACGGCATCCAATTCTGCCGCCATGCGGTCATAGCCCAAATGCGGCATCCGTACCAACGGCGGTGTATCCACATCGGGACGCGCCGCCGGTGCAGCCGCTGCAAAGCTCCGGTTCACATCCGCAGCCATGCTTGCCGTGATCTGCTTTTGCCGTTCGAGTTCTGCGGTCAGTGCCTGCTCCAATGCGGCAATGCGGCGATCGGATTCCTGTTTCTGCTGTACCTGCTGCTGTTGCAGCTGTGCCAACTTGTCCTGCATTTCCGCTTCCAGACATTCAAGCGTCGCCTGTGTTTCGACCAGAACATCAACAGTGGCTTCGTTATAGGCATTCTGTGCCTCACCAAACGGTCGTACATACCAGAATGTCAACTTTCTGCCCACACGCTTTGCCGCCACACCCTTGCCTTCCGGATCCGGTGCGGTAAAGCTGTATTTTTTTGCATTGAGCGTATGCAGCAAGGTTTTGAGTTGTTCCCAATCTGCCATACAGCCACTCCTTTCCTTGCAATTATTCAGTATCTGTGGGAATCTGCCATGTATGCGCAAGGCGCGCGATGCCGGTTTCATCAATCGTATTGTATACGGTAAATTGCACTGCCTTCGAGCGATAGTCATAGGCGAACATATCCGGCCGGCGCAGTGCCACGTCAAACCAATAGCTTCCGGCAATCAAATTCATCGGCGAAAAGGTACAAGTCATTGTGCCCTTTTCCTTGAGCCGAATGTTCTGAATATGCTCTCGCTGGGTATTCGTACCATAGCAAAGCGCACGGTCGGCACGATAGAGCGCAAGCCCGATCAGCACCGCTTCGTCCGGAACAGGATTCGCCTCATACGTCAGCTGCAAGGTGACGGTATCGCCCGTGCAGAATTTATCGATGCGTTCGCCCTTGTCATTCAGCAAGCAAATATCCGTCCAGCGAACCGTTTTTTCCTGCACGGGTTCTTCCATCGGTACGGTTGCTTTCGGCAGCGGCTTAGGACTGCCATGCCGCTGCTGACCCATATAATCCAGATACAGCGGATGAACCACACTCGGCGCATCGTCCATCCGAATATTGCCGCTGTCAATCCAAATTGTGCGGTCACAAATGCGTTCGAGCTGTGCCATGCTGTGAGAGACAATCACAATCGTTGTGCCGGACGCTTTGATTTCCATCAGCCGTTCAAAGCATTTCGCCTGAAATGCCGCATCGCCGACTGCGAGAATCTCGTCAATCAGTAAGATATCCGCTCCCACATGAATGGCAACCGAAAACGCCAAACGCATATACATACCGGACGAATAGGTACGCACGGGCGTATCAATGAACGGCTCCAACTCGGAAAACTCGATGATTTCGTCCATACGGGATTCGATTTCCTTTCGGGTCAAACCGAAAATCGCCGCATTGGTGATGATATTCTCCCGTCCGGTCATATCGGGATGAAAGCCTGCACCCAGCTCAATCAGCGAGGACACTCTGCCCTCGAGCTTGACGCTGCCTCCATCCGGATAATAGATACGGCTGAGCAGCTTTAAGAGTGTAGATTTGCCACAGCCGTTTCGTCCGACCAATGCCACAGCCTCGCCCTTACGAATCTCAAAGGAAACGCCGCCAAGTACCCAGCGTTCCTCATAGCTGCGGCGTTTTTTGAACAGCAGCTTTTCTTTCAGAGAACGCCCCTGATCGGCATAAATTCGGAATTTCTTTTTGAGGTCACGCACCATAATGACGGTATTCGTTGCAGTTGTCTCCATCATAACTCCTCCGCAAACCGTCTTTGCAGACAGGCAAACACCCAAAATCCCAGCACGGCAATCGCAAGGCTGATCAAAAATGCTTGCAGCAGCATCCCCCAATCGGGTATCGCTTTGTAGTACAAAATATCCCGATATGCCAAAATCAGCGGCGACATGGGATTGAGCAGATAGAGCGTTTTCCACTGCTCCGGCACAAAGGA
Source organism: uncultured Clostridia bacterium (assembly GCA_944388075.1). Taxonomy (GTDB): domain Bacteria; phylum Bacillota; class Clostridia; order Oscillospirales; family Ruminococcaceae; genus Firm-04. Next base: position 23,264 of record CALXHI010000028.1, read on the forward strand.
AATACCGTACACGACAGGCGACAGATACATCCACGCCATGCTCAACACGCCCATGATATGCTCCAAATCTCGTGCGTAAACCGTCAATGCCGAGGTCAGCAGATTGACCCCAAGCACCAGCACATACTGAATCAGCATCACCGGAATCAAGCAGGGCAATGCCGCCCAGTTCACGCCATAGCCCGTCACCGCAATCACCGCAAAGACAATGACCATCGAAAACAGCATATTGAAAAAGCCGCTTGTCGTATAAGCAACCGGCAAAACCTCTCTCGGAAAAAAGACCTTCTTGATCAGGTTTTTCTGATCGAGTATCAAGTGCGAGCCGGTCGTCAATGCGGAGGAAAAGTAAATCCACGGCACCAACGCAACAAACAGATGCAGATAATACTGCGGAATGCCGCTTTTCATAATGACCGAAAACACCAGCGTATACACCAGCAGCTGCAACAAAGGATTGAGGAATGTCCAGAGAAAGCCCAATACGCTTCCCTTATAGCGTCCCTTCAAGTCCTTGCGCACAAGGCTTGCAATCATTTCCCGATACCGATAAAGTTCCCGTATCAGCCGCACTGCGCCTGCCTCCATTCTCGTGTTAGGATTGATACTGTGCCCGCCATGCGTCCAACGTATCAGTCAGCGTTTGCGCAAGCGAAATCTCCGGCATCCAGCCGGTATCCCGCTGCAAGGCGGTAATATCGGCACAGATCATCGGCGCATCCACCGGCCGTATCCGTGCCGGATCCGGTTCTACCGTAAACGGCACACGGCATTGTGCCTGAATCATCTGCAAAACCTGCTCGATGGCAATCGCATGACCGCTGCCGACATTGTAGACCATGCCGGATGTGCCGCATTCCATCAAGGCCCCATAAGCACGCACCACATCTCGCACATCGGTAAAGTCCCGTTTGGAGCTGAGATTACCGGTACGAATCACCGGCTCATGCAGACCGCATTCGATTTCGACTGCCTGCTTGCAGAAATCCGATACCACAAACTGCGGTGTCTGTCCCGGCCCGATATGGTTAAAGGCACGCACCGACACAATGTGCATGCCATATGCCTTTGCGTAAATCAAGGCAATCTGCTCGGCACATGCCTTCGTTGCGGCATAGAGATTGCAAGGGTGCAGTGCTGCCGCTTCCGCAATGGGGTACGCCGATTCCGGATGAATGCCGTATTCCTCCCCCGAACCAATCATCAGCAGCTTTGGCGGCTGTGCCTGCCCACGCAATGCTTCCAGTACATTGACCGTACCCTGCACATTGATGGCCACGGTCAGATTCGGCTTCTTCCACGAGAGAGCCACCGAGCTTTGCGCTGCCAAATGCACCACCCAATCCGGCTGTACCTGCGCCAAAGTTGCTGCAATCGCATCGGGCTGCAGGATATCCAAATCCAATACGGCGGCATTCGGCACATCGAGCGTTTCCTGCGGCAATTTGGTTGCAAACACCGTTGCACCCATATCTGCCGTCAAATGCCGAATGAGGTACGGCCCGACAAAGCCTGCCGCACCAATCACCAAAACCTTCACGGCTATTCCTCCCTTTTCACTTTGCGCTGATACGGCATACCGGCAAACCGAGTGCCCTCGAGCAGCACCTCCCATGTCTGCCGCAATATCTGTGCAATATCGAATGTTTCCAGCACCCGTTCTCTTGCCGCCATGCCGTACTGCACACGCAGTTCATCCTCCGTCACGAGCAGCTGCATGGCATCGGCAAGAGATGCGGCATCCGATGGCGGCACGGTCAAACCGGTTTTCCCATGCAAGCTGACAAGCGGTACGCCGGTTGGCAATGCCGTATTGATGACGGGCTTGCCATAGACCATCGCTTCCAGCTGCACAATGCCAAAGGCTTCACTGTTTGCCACAGACGGCAAGACGAAGATATCACAATCCCGAAACGCCGCACGCAATTCCGGTGTCACCCGTCTGCCGAGAAAATGCACCCGCTGTGCAATGCCCAGTTCCGCAGCTCTTGTCTTCAGCGTATCTCTCAACACGCCATCACCTGCCAAAAACAGCTCCGCATTCCCTATCACCTTGGCAAAGGCTTCCAGCAGCACATCCACGCCCTTATAATAGACCAACCGTCCGACAAAGAGGATCTTCTTTGCAGACGGATCATGCAGGCGTTGTGTGAGTACCGGCACGGTCGGTGCAGCGGCATATTCCTTCGGGGAAATGCCATAGGGAATCACCACGCATTTCTCCCGAAATTCCCGTAAATACGGTGAGCTGTCGATATGCGCCTTGGTAGCCACGATAATCGCATCCGCACGGCGCAGCAGCCACCGCATCAGCGGTGCATAGAGCTTGAGCAGCCGCTTTTGCCGCACCACATCGCTATGCCATGCGACAACCACTCTGCCCTTGTATCCGGAAAGCAGGCATGCCAGATCCGCCGGCGGAAACGGCAGATGCAATTCGACCACATCCGCACACATCACCTTGCGCCGAAACTGCATCACGAATTCCGGCGAAAGCGGACAGGATGCCACCGTGCCAAGGCTGCCGCAGCGCAAGACCGGTACACCGTGAATGCGTTCGACCTGCGACAGCCCCCAATCGTCTCGACAGGTCAATACGGAAACCTTCGCCCGCCCATTGCAGCCATCGGCAACCTGCTGCATGACGGTTTCGATGCCGCCGATATGCGGATCATAGGCCTTCCCGACAATCAAAATGCGGGGCTTTTGCCCACGCATTTCGGTATGATTTGCTTGTTTCATATGGTATCCCTTTTCAGGTCAAAAGCAACGATTCATAAACAGCGAACAGCGTTTCGGCGGCACTGTCCCATGTCATTTCTGCGGCACGCTGCAAGCCGAGAGTCGTCATATGCTTGCGCAAGGACGGACGCTCGAGCAGAATCTGCATACCGCCCATGATGGAATCGAGCCGCTCCGGATTGACCAGAATTGCCGCATTGCCAACGGCTTCCGGCAGCGATGCGGTATGCGAGGTCAGCACCGGTGTACCGCAAGCCATTGCTTCAAGCGGCGGCATCCCGAATCCCTCATACAGGGATGGGAACAGAAATGCCAATGCGCCCGAATACAGCGCAGCCAACTCCTCCGACGGCACATAGGACGGAAACATCACCCGGTTCTCCAAGTGCAGCATCGTGACTGTCTCGAAAATGCTGTCATACATCCAACCCTTGCCGCCTGCCAATACCAGCTTTGGCGCATTCGGATATTTCTGACAGAGCAACGCATAGCTGTGAATCAGGCGTTCGAGATTCTTACGAGGCTCGAGCGTACCCAGATAGAGGAAATAGTCTCCGTCAATGCCATGCGCCGCCTTGACACGCTCGATTTCCGCCCTATCCGTCACCGGATGAAAGCGTTCGGTATCCACACCGCAGGGCACAACATGAATTTTGTGTGCATAGCCCGGATAATACTTGTTGATCTCCTGCTTGGAAAATTCGCTGTCTGTCACGATAGCGTCCGCACGCTCCATCGACTGCTGTAAGCCCGTCTCGAGCATTTGCCGTGTCCGAAATCGCACGGTTTCCGGATATGCCCGAATGACCATGTCATGCACGGTCACAACGGTTTTGCCATGCACCCCCGGCGGCACGATATAGTTGAAGAAATGCGTAATATCCGCCCAATCGCCAAAGAATGCCGCATACGGAATCGGCAGCAGCGTACTGACAGCACGATAGAGCAACGGCGAACAGGCCGCCTGCTTCAGCGGAATATTGTCCTTGCGAAACGGTGCAAGCCTGCGTACTTTTTCTTCGGGTGTGCGCAGAGAGAAATATTCATAGCGATAGCGCAATTCCGGATGCAGCCTTGTAATGGCATCGACCAGACCGGCTTCACAATACCCAATGCCGGAGATATGATCTCCGACTAGCGGTGTCGCATCAAATGCAATGTGTTTCATACGTTGATGGCTCTTGCGGCAATTTCCTTGCGCACCAGTTCCAGATCATGGTTCGCCATACGGGTGACGAGATCATCGAACGAAATCTCACGCACCCAGCCGAGCTTTGCCTCTGCCTTTGCCGGATTGCCGAGCAGCAGCTCGACCTCTGCCGGACGATAGAACTTCGGGTTGATCTTGACGACAGCCTTGCCATTTGCCTTGTTGATACCGACAGTATCCACGCCCTCGCCCTGCCACTCAATGGCAATGCCGACAGCACGGAAGGCGCATTCCGCAAACTCCCGCACGGTACGAGTTTCGCCGGTCGCAACCACATAATCATCGGGTGTATCTTGCTGGAGCATCAGCCACATCGCCTTGACATAGTCCTTGGAATGACCCCAGTCACGCTTGGCTTCGAGGTTGCCCAGCTCGACATATTCCTGCTCGCCCAAAGCGATACGGGCAGCAGCATTCGTAATCTTACGGGTGACGAATTCCAGACCTCTGCGCTCGGACTCGTGGTTGAACAAAATGCCCGAGCAAGCAAAGAGGTTGTAGCTCTCCCGATAGTTTTTGGTAATCCAGTGACCATACAGCTTGGCAACACCATACGGGCTGCGCGGATAGAAGGGCGTCTGCTCATCCTGCGGAATCGCCTGTACCAAACCGAACATCTCGGAGGTCGATGCCTGATAGAACCGGCAAGACGGCTTAACAATGCGAATCGCCTCGAGCATATTGGTGACGCCCAGTGCATCGATCTGTGCGGTTGCGAGCGGCTGCTCCCAGCTGGTTGCCACAAAGCTCTGTGCGGCAAGGTTATAGACCTCATCGGCCTGTGACTCCTGCATCGCCGCAATCAGCGATACAATATCCGTCATATCTGCATAGATAAAGTGAATGCGATCTTTCAGATGCTCGACATTGCCGTAGTCGACCACGCTCTTGCGGCGCATGATGCCATAGACCCCATAGCCTTGCTCGAGCAGCAGTTCTGCCAAATACGATCCGTCCTGACCGGTCACACCGGTAATCAAAGCATGTTTCATCGTGATATTCTCCTTTTTCATATTATATTACAACAATTCGCCTCTGCCCTGCTCCCGCAGCATTTCGGTCATCTTCTTGATATCCTGTGCGGAATCGACATCGCAAATCAACAGGGCATCTTCGGTATCCACAACAATCATATGCTCGACGCCAACCGCCGCAATCAGCCGCTTGCCGCCGACAAAAACGCTGTTCTTTGTTCCGACGGTCAAGACATCGCCGCTGCGGTAATTGCCGTTGGTATCGGTTTTCGCCACACGGCGCAGAGCCGGCCAGCTGCCGACATCGTCCCAGCCAAAGCTGCCGGGAATGGTATAGATATGGTCGGCGCGTTCCAGCACACCGTAATCCACCGACTCCGACGGCATCTTCTCAAATTCCGTTTGCAGGATTTCAGGAAATTGCTCCGTGCCATATGCCGCAATCAATGCCTTCGCACCGGCAGAAACCGCCGGCAGATATTGCTCTAAGGCTGCCAGATAGGTGCTTGCCTTCCACGCAAACATACCGCTGTTCCAGAGGAATCGACCCGATTCCACATATTGTCTTGCCGTATTGACATCTGGCTTTTCCTTGAACGAGGACACGGTGTAGACACCGGCAGGGGTTTCAGTGCTGCGGCTGTATTCGATATAGCCATAGCCGGTTTCGGGATAGGTCGGGGTAATACCAATGGTAACGAGATTCTGTCCTGCCGCCGCCGCATGAATCGCACGGCTTAGCACATCTACGCAAAGTGCCACATGCCGAATTACATGGTCGGACGGCAGCACCAGCATCACAGCATCGCCATAGCGCTTGGTAATGACCGCCGCCGCCAAAGCGATGCAAGGTGCGGTATTGCGTGCCACAGGCTCTTGCAACAGATTTTCCGCCGGAATCTCCGGCAGCTGCTCCTTGACCAAATCCATATAGTTCGCATTCGTCACAACGAAAATATACTCCGATGCGACCAAGCCCTGCAAGCGTCGGACGGTTTTCTGAATCATGGTTTCGCCGTCACCGGTCAAGGACAGGAATTGCTTCGGGCGATGGGTTCGGCTCATTGGCCAAAAGCGTTCGCCCTTACCGCCTGCCATAATCACAGCGGTAATCGGTCTGATTTGCTCACTCATCTTGCGTCTCCTTTTGGGATTGATTGGGATGGGAATTTGGTTTTGTTTTGTAATCGGTCATTGTCAGGCCTTCTGCCGCATTGGTTTTCGGCGGGAACAAGGCCGTCTTGATCGTCATGAGTAAAATTTGCAGATCCAACACAAAGGAATATTGCTCGATATACATCAGGTCCATTTTCAACTTGTCAAACGCTCCGGTATCGTAAGTACCGGTCACCTGCGCATAGCCGGTCAAACCTGCCTTCACCTGCAAGCGATAAGCAAATTCGGGGAATTGCTTAGTATATTCCGCAGAAAGCTCCGGTCGCTCGGGTCGAGGTCCGACCAGCGACATATCCCCTTTCAGGATATTGAGCAGCTGCGGCAGCTCGTCCAACCGGAATCGCCGCAGTACCGCACCGACCTTCGTGATACGGGCATCGTGATCGGCTGCGAGGACTGCCTTGCCATCCGCTTCGGCATTGGGAATCATGCTGCGGAATTTCAGCACATCAAATTCTCTGCCGTCACGGGTCAAACGCCGCTGTCGATACAGCACCGAGCCGCCGTCCTCCAGCTTGACTGCCAAGGCACAAATCGCCAGAATCGGCAGCAGCAAAACCAGCAGTACCGCCGATACCAGCAAATCAAACGACCGCTTGAGAAATCGCTGCTCGATGGTCAAACCCTCATTGCGGCAGAGAATCAACGGCGTATCGAACAGTCGGATTTCCTCTCCGCCACGCAGAATGATATCCGAAAGCTTCGGGGAGACATAGGCACGAATGCGATGACCGCAGCAGTATTTGACCAGTTCATTGCGCAGCTTTGCCTCGATATCACACAGAATCACACCGTCAAACTGTTGCAGCTCCTTGATAATTTGCTCGTAGCCGATGGACACATCCAAGCTTTCGCAGATCATATATTTGTCAACACGGGCACTCATCTTCAGCACCAAATCCGCTGCATGCTTGGAACCATACACAATGACCAATTGCCTTGGCGGATACAGCCAAAAATACAGATGATTGAACAAAAGCGACCAGCAGACAATCAACACCCAATCTGCCAAGGTCAAAACCAACAGCGGTGTTGGGGACATCAGATGCCGACCGATGACGCTGACCTGCAAATAGCTGAGGGCATTGACCAACGTAATCGCAATCACCTGATTATAGATCAGGTCACTTCGCTTCAAATATCCGTATTTTAAGCAGCCGTAAGCCTTGAAAAACACGGCAGTCAATACGGCGTAAATCAACACAACAACCCAGTTTCCACGGCGGAAAAACGGTTCGATGATAGCAGTGGCATAATAGCACTGCCAAACATAGGCAAACTCCAGCGTCAACACGCACAGCAGCAAAAAGCCGGATCCCAATGACACCAGATGCCGATATGCTCTTCTCTGTTTCATACTGCTCCTTTTTCGCTCTCTCAACGGTTTGCTGTTTCTTTCTCCCAACCACGTTCACCAATTGCTGCATACAAGGATAGTATACCAAGTTTTTCCGTATTCGTCAAGCCTATTGAAATTTCTTTGCATTTCTGGTGATATGCACTGACGTTTTCTGCGTATTTTTGTATATTTCATCGGCATTATCACAGTATGAACACAGCCGCTTTTCTGTCAAGGTCTGCCGGACTGCGTGGTAATATGCACAATCTCCGGCGGATTGCCCATGCGAAATTTACCAAGACCCGCACTGACAATCATCATCGAATTTCGTCTTGTATAGACGCCTTTTGCGTAGCGTGGGAAGAAGCGCCGCTCCGGCGAGAGCAGACCGCCGAGCATCGGCACTCGAATCACGCCGCCATGCACATGTCCCGACAGCACCAATGCCGCCCCCCATTCCGCATAAGCAGAGAAAAAGAGCGGGTTATGTGCCAGCAGCACCGTATGGGGCGCACAAGGTCCCAATCGGCGATAGAGCGTTTCCACCGTACAAGATTCCAGGCCGCGATATCCGTCTCCATTCCGGTAATGATTAGCAGTCAGTACCAATCCGGCAAAAGGAATGCCCTCCCACATGACGGTTTGATCCTCGAGCCACATCACACCACAGGCTCGCACACACTGCCGAAATTCCACATATCGAAACGGCTGCAAATCCAGTTCATGATTGCCCGGCACCATCATAACCGGTGCCATGCCGCAGAGCCGCCGCAGCAGCCGCTTCACATCGGTGAAATCGGTCACGGTACGGGAAATCAGGTCGCCGGTAATCACAATCAACTGCGGCTTCTGCTGCTGAACGGCTTGCAGCAGCTTTTCATTGCGGCAGCCGAATTGCCGCCGATGCAAATCCGAAATCTGCACGATATTCGGCAATTGAGGAATGTGTTCGGTACGGTGCAGACAGTAATGCGTTGTTTCGAGTGCAGCGGTATTCTCCCAGAGCGCATAGCCGCCTATCGCTGCCGTTGCCAGTCCCATTAGCAGTTTTCCGTTTGCCATGTTTCCTCCTGTTCTTGCTCCTGTAACCGTTTTACACGGGCATTGCGCAGCGCACCATTCACCGATGCCGTCGTAAATGCCAATAGATTCATCGCAATCACGCTTGCACCAACCGCTGTATCCCAGCAGAGCGATAACAGCAATCCGCACAGGAAACAGACCACCGAAATCACCACCGATGCAATCATGACCGATCGAAAGCGTTTGCAGAGCTTCATTGCCGTGACAGCCGGAAAAATCATCAGACTGGAAATCAGCAATGCACCCATCATCATCATGCCCAACACCACCGTCACCGCCGTCAATACCGCAATCAGCAGATTGTAGAAACGCACGTTCAAGCCGGTAGCCCGGGCAAAGTTCTCGTCAAATGTTACAGCGAAAATCTTATCGTAAAACAGCAGATACACCAAAATCACGCAAATGCTCAGCACAACGCTCAAAATCACGTCCCCGCGGCTCATCGCCAAAATGCTGCCGAACATATAGTGACTGACATCGGTTGTCAGGTTCGCTTTGGACGATGCCAGAATGCCAATTGCCAACGCCGAGGTAGAAAACAACGCAATGGCGGTATCGCCCTGCACACGACTAGTTTCTGACAGTCGCAGCAGAATATACGCTGCGACAATGACAATCGGGATGGTTACCTGCATCGGTGCCCAGCCCATTGCAACGGCAATGCAGAGCGTACCATAGCCGACATGGGATAATCCATCGCCGATCATCGAGCAGCGTTTCAGCACCAAACTCACGCCGAGCAAGCTCGAGCAAAAGCTGACTGCGATACCTGCAATCAAAGCCGGCAGCAGAATGACCGACCAATATTCCGGTGTCAGGATTTCGGATAATGCGTTCATGATACCTCCTCCTTTGTACCGCCGCAGCAATGTCCGCCCTCCGATGCCGATGCATCCAGAAACCGCTTGCCTAACTCGCTTTCCTGATATGCCGCACAAGTGCCGAAAAAGCTCACATTTTTACCGATATGGAGAATCTTGCCGGCATGGCGCACCGCACATTCCACATCATGCGTAACCATTAAAATAGTAATGCCGTGATCCTCATGCAGATGGGAGAGAATGCGGTACAAATCGGTTGTCACAACCGGATCAAGACCCGTAGTAGGCTCATCGAGAATGAGCAGTTTTTTGGTTGCACAGAGTGCCCGTGCCAGCAGTACACGCTGCTGCTGTCCGCCGGAAAGCTCCCGATAGCAGCGATTTGCAAGGTGCGTGATTTGCATACAGTCCATCTGTTCGGCGGCACGCTGCTTGTCCGCTTTGGTATAGAACGGGTGCATACCATGACTATTCAGGCAGCCCGACAGCACGACCTCCTGCACCGAGGCAGGGAAATTCCGCTGAATCTGGGTTTGCTGCGGCAGATAGCCGATTTCCCGCCGTTTCAGACCGTCGCCGAGGGTGAGTTTTCCGCCATCAGCGGCTTTGAGTCCGAGCAGACATTTCATCAGCGTACTTTTGCCCGAGCCGTTTTCGCCGACAATGCAGAGGTAATCGCCCGATTCGACGGAAAAGCTCAGGTCGTTGATGACGGTCAGCGTATCGTAGCGCAGCGTCAAATGTTCACAAGTCAACAATGCCATCAGCCGAGTGCCTCCCGAATTACGTCCAAATTCTCCCAGAGAAACGCCTGATAATGCTTGCCGGCATCGTAATCGGCTTGAGAAATGTTGTTGCAGGAATGCAGCTCCTTGACGGCTGCGCCGGTCGCCTCACAGATCGCATCGGCAATCTGCATGGTCGAATTTTCCGGTACGAGCACCGTTTTCACGCCGGTATCCTTGACCGTTTGAATCACCGTAGACAGTGCGGCTGCAGACGCATCGGTATCGCTGCTGCATCCCGAAAACGGCGACACATAGTTCCAGCCGTAACGGTGTATGAGATAGCGAAACGGGAATCGCTCCGCAAAGACAAGCGTCCTGCCCTTTGTCGCATCGGACAATTCGGTATAGGCAGCATCGAGCTGTTCAAGCTCCTGCAAGAGAGTCTGCTCGGCGGCATCACAAGCGGAAGCCTGCTCGGGAGCGGCGATGGCAATGGCATCGGCAATGGCAGCCACCATGGCTTGGGCATTTTGCGGGTCGGTCCAGATATGCTCATCGGCGGCATCGTGGTCATGCGATTCGTCATGTGCATGATCGTGATCCGCCTCGGCATACACAGGCGTGACGGTATCCATCAGCTTGACATTACAGCCCTCGGGGCGGCTGCTCTGCGCAAGCAAAGAATCCACCCAATTCTCCGACACACCGCCGATATACAAAAACACGTCACAGCTTTGAATCGCCGCAACATCCGATGGCGACGGCTCATAGGAATGACTTTCGCCACCGGGCTGCAGCAGGAGCTTGACCTCGCATTCTTCGGTAAAGTCTGCGGTCAGCTGTTTGGCGAAATCATAGCTGGCATAGACGGTCGCGACAATGGAGAGCTTGTCTTCTTTGGGCTGCGCATCGCATGCCGCAAGCCAACCGCCGAGCAGCAGCGCAGCGGCAAGGGCAATCACACGGGAACTATGCATCATAAGGAATCCTTTCTGCATGAATCGAGTTTGGCACGGCATTGCTCGCAGACGCCATAGAAGACGGTACGGGAGTGGTCGACGACAAAACCGTGATGGGAGAGGATGTGGTCACCGATGCCGTCGAGGTAGTCGCAGGTGACATGGATCAGCGTACCGCACTCCGTACATTTGAGGTGAAAATGCGTGGTACAGGCATGACCGCCGCAATACTGCCAGCAAGCCCCGCCCCGTTCGTCGGTGGTATACCGCCGGACAAGCCCCTCGGACTCAAGGCGTTCGAGCTGGCGATAGATGGTAGCGAGACTGATGGGCTTTGGCAGGGTTGCGAACGCCTGCAGCAGTTCCACTGCGGTGACATGGTGTTCTGCGTGGGCGATGAAATAGTCCAAAATCTGCGCACGCTGTTTGGTCTGATATCCGCCGGACGGACGCATAGCCTTCTCCTTTCGTTCCAAAACCGAAAATGAAACTCACTTTCAAATTGATGGATTCATTATACCACAAACGCTTGCACTTGTCAAGAAAAAAGAAATGCGTCCAAAGACGCATTTCCGCATTCATTCGGATTCGGTTCGGTTTGTGCAGCAGCCGCCGCATTGCTTTGCATGGGGACAGCCGACACAGGTCTGCCCACTTTTCTTTGCCCGACGCAGAAATCGTACCGCACCGCCGACAATTCCGCACACAACACATACAATAATGACATTTTCCATAGGACAGCATACTCCTTTCGCAAACGGTTAGCGACCGCTAACTCCAAGAACAGTATACCATAAACGCCAAGGTTTGTCAAGAGGCAAACAAAAAATGCTCCCCTATGCGCATAGCATAAGAGAGCATCGCAATCAATCCGTCACAACGGGTTCGACATCATCGAGCGAAGAGGAATTGTCTTTGTTGATTTCCTCCAAATCACCCCTAGCAGCGTCCACCAACTCATCATCATCAATGTAATCCGTATTGTAATCCAGAATTGTAATTTCCGATACCATAAAGTTTCTTAGATTGATGTCATAGCCATAATATTCTGCCCAAAGACGGAAATACAGAATCGTATATGAGCTGCCTTCCAACGGAATCTCCATCACACTCTCCGGTACATTTTCGGCATCCTCATCATACGGCGTTTCAAAATAGGTACTGTCATCTGCACCGAAATAAGGCAGACTAATCATCTGATAGACAGGACGATCAGGATCTTCAAGCTGTTCCTTCAAAAAAGAAACTCGCAACTCATTGGCATACCAATTCATACATAGACAGTAGCAATACATAGAACCGATGACCGCCAAGCCGGTTCCGACCATCGGCACAGTGAAGAGTTTTCGATCTCGATCCGCATAGAGTAAGATTTCCACTGCTAGCAGAATCCAGAAAATATCATTCGGGAAAAAACAGCGAGGGCTCACCGGTGTGACGAAACAATAGATTCCGCTCAGAATCAAGGTGCTGACCAAATCCACCAATGCCCGTACTCTCTGTGAAAACGGCATGAATAAGTAAATCAAATACGCTATTGCCACCACATATAAAAATGTCAGGCAAGCCTCAAACGCATTGATTCGCATATTCCAACTGGTTTCCTGCAAAGCAGTCACCAGATTGGTAAAGCAGGAATAGAACGTAAAGATGCTCACCATCAACATAGAAAGTTTCGCATAGAGCTTCCGTTCCTTCTTCCAATCCGTCGTATTCACCTGATAATAGAGCATAAAAAAGCTAATGAAAATTATCAAATGAATAGCCAAGATTTTTTTGGTATAATAAGGCAACACCTCATAATACAGTTTCATGAAAATATCCGAAACAGAAAATTCAAAGGAACGATAACCAATCTGATCTTCCTGCGCAATGGTATGGTAATTTTCATTGGTAAGCATAATGACAGTGCCGACAGCCACCGCCAGGGCATAACAAATATGAATCGGCAAGCACTGCTTTTTCTTTGCTGCAACGGCATAGATGATTGCAAAAGCCGCAAAACAAATGGAATAGACCGTCATGCTTTCCAGACAAAGTGTTCCACATATACCTAAAATAATCGAGCAAACGCAAAAGATCCATCCATGATTCCGGTCATTCCCAAACCAAAAACGATAACAAATACAGAGATAACAGCATGCACACAGCGTTGAAATGACGTAGTTCGGATAAGCAGAGAGAAAAAAGATTACGCTCTGCAAAACATTTGTTGGAATGCAAAAGAACAGCAACAGCACCAAAATAAAGCTGCGCACATCCTTTGGTTTGCTCTGATTGCTCTGTTTTCCCATTGTCCACAACAAAAGCGGTATGGAGATTAGAAAAACCAACCAACGTCCGAGTGGATATCGTATTATGAAAAAAGACAAAAAGTTGCCCAAATAACGACCATTGGGCATTCGCCAAGCATCTAACGCATCATATTCATAGGCATAATACCAGAAAAAGTCATCGCCTCGCATGACCTGTGTCGCACAACAAATGCTTGCAAACAAAACATACAAAGCGATGATCAAAATCCGGTTTCGATTTGCCTGAAAAAAGGCTTTCATGAATTTACTCCTTCAGCAAAATAGAGTTTTGTATTTAACTTTTAAGGTTGGCATCCTCAACTGCATACCCCAATGCCATTTTAGAATCCCAATTGACATTCGCTCCATGATAATCTTCATAGGAAATTGCGATTGGATAACTGCCCGGATAGTTGCCGTTCATCACGCCAACACCAATACAGCCGGTTTCATCATAGCGGAACGAAAAATTTGTGGTTGCCACAAGCTGATTGAAATAGCGATAAACACCATGATAAAGCGCATTCAAAATCGCACTCGCATCCGCTTTATTCAGCGTAGACATGTCAAAATCTTTCTGTGCAACGATAACATCTCCGCTCAAGTTGTAATAATCATTAGCAATTAAGTTCAAATCGCAGTCAGCCTGCGTCAATTCAGCCGCAGTTGTATTGATCGCATTAAACAGATTTTTGGCATTGGTATTTCCCGCAGAAATTTTTGATTTGGTCACATAACCCAACATTGCAGGCACTAAAATCGCAGCCAAAACCCCTATGATTGCAATAACAACGATTAATTCAATCAAGGTAAACCCTTTTGCAACTGCACGTTTCATATACCGTCCTCCCAATCTATCATGTCGGTTTCTTTTTCTATCCACCTATGACAATACCGCTCCGAAGGAGCGGTATTGCACAAAACCAAATCATACTCTTTCGTAGTGACTCGAAATTAATCCTGTGCATAAGACAGAGCAGATGCAGCACTCCAATTATCTACTCCATCATACGCATCCACAGTCATAGCCTTCGGATAGGAACCCGGATACACACCGCTCATAATGCCGACTGCAACACAGCCGCCCTTCTCGATCTGAACCTGGAAGTCCCTTACCTTCTCAATGTCAGAGAAGTACTGGCTGACCTTAGACCACAGGACAGCGGTTTCGTTAGAAGAACCATCATAAGTCACAGAAGCAGTAGTATACAATGTAGCACCATCCAAGTCACCGCTGATCGCAGTGCCAAGATCCTTGATCGGGATATCCTCGGAGTCCATATCGGTCAGAGCAGAGTTCATAGCGTTGTACACGGACTTTGCAATGGTGTTAGCAGTGGTGATCTTGGACTTCTTGACGTAGCCAAGCATTGCAGGGACGAGGATTGCAGCCAGAACGCCGATGATAGCGATAACGACGATCAACTCAATCAGGGTAAAGCCTTTCTTTTTCATAGTGAAAACCTCCTCATAGTTTGTGGGACAAAGCCCACATTAGATTGATATACGAACCGCATCTATGGTGAATCGAATGCGGTGTTCGCACGTTCCAGAGTTAGAACGCCACCTGCACCCGACGTCAAGATGCTGTGATGTTCTCTCTATGGTCATAGTATATCACATTTCTGAATTGTTGTCAAGTGATTTCTGAAAATTTACCGTTCTGTGAACAATCTTTTACGAAACCGTTTTTTTTCAGGTTATTTTTGGTTTCGTTTTCGACGTTTTGCACAATGATTGTAACTACTTTGTAACCAAATAAGCCGCAGATATCATCTAAGCATCATAAAAAGCAAAACAGTCCCCCTAAATTTTAGAGGGACTGCACAATTTTGCTTTATGCCATAACGCCCTGCTGTGTAACCACCGACTGACCACCCATGGCGGTGAGGTAGCGGTAGAATTCCGTCTTGTCCTGACACTTCTCGAGTGCATCGATTTCGTTGACGGTATTGTTCTTGACCAGACGGGCAAGTTCCTGATCAAGGCTCATCATGCCGTGTGCCTTACCTGCCTGAATCGAGGACAGAATCAGGTGAATTTTGCCCTCACGGATCATCGCAGAAACAGCGTCCGTCACGGCGAGAATCTCCATCGCCGCAATACGACCGTTGCCCGACTTCAGCGGCAGCAGCGTCTGCGACACAACGCCCACAAGAACATTTGCAAGCTGTGTTCGAATCTGCACCTGCTGGTGTTCCGGATATACGTCGATGATACGGTTGATGGTGTCCGGTGCAGACGTGGTGTGCAGAGTCGAGAACACAAGGTGACCGGTTTCCGCAGCGGTAATAGCCGCCTGAATCGTTTCAAAGTCACGCATCTCACCGACGAGGATAACATCGGGGTCTTCACGGAGTGCGGCACGCAATGCCATTGCGAAATCCGGCACGTCATCGCCAACCTCTCTCTGGTTGATCATGCAGCGTTTATGCTCGTGCACATACTCAATCGGGTCCTCAACCGTAATGATATGCGCACTCTTATTGCAGTTGATGTAGTCAATCATGCCGGCAAGCGTTGTCGATTTACCGGAACCCGTCGGTCCGGTGATGAGTACAAGACCACGAGGACGCATCGCAAATTCAGCCATAACCGGCGGCATGAGCAAATCGTCCAAAGTCGGGATATCATTGCGCAGCAAACGAATCGCAATGGCACTATGACCACGCTGGAAGAAGATGTTGCAGCGGTGACGGAAGCCGGCACGGGTCACATAGGAAAAGTCCGTGTCCTGATGTCTGGAAACCTTCTGACGCTGCTGGTCATTGGTCATTTGCTCGATGATTTCGCCAATCATTTCATCCGTCATTTCCGGATAGCTGCTCATCTTCCGCAGCTGGCCGTGCAGACGCACAACCGGACAGATACCGACTGTAAAGTGCAAGTCGGAGCAGCCGATCGCTCGGACGTCGTCCAGAATTTTGTTGATCACAATCGTAGGCATACTGAGTTCCTCCGTTTCGTAGTTCGATTAGACGGCGTAGGTGACACGCACCAGCTCGTCCATACTGGTCACTCCCTGCATAACCAAATCGGATACATTGTCACGCAGCAGCTTGGTACCGTTTGCACGGGCAAGATTCTCGATCTCCTCCTTACCGGCACCATTCGCAATCAAGGTCGAGATACCGGCAGAGCAGTGAATGATCTCGTGAATTGCAGTACGACCACGATAACCATTGCCGCATTCATTGCAGCCGACCGCATCGAAAATCTGTACGGAGTGATCGATATGCATGAGATCGTTCTCCTCCGGCGTAGACATTCTCGCACGACGGCACTTCGGGCAAAGCACCTTCACCAAACGCTGTGCCACAACGCCGATGAGCGACGACGCCACCATGTATGCCGGGATACCCATATCCACCAGACGAACGATCGTCGAAGCGGCATCGTTGGTATGGAGCGTGGAAAGCACCAAGTGACCCGTGATAGCGGCACGGATACCGATTTCGGCTGTCTCGCTGTCACGCATCTCACCGATCATGATGACATCCGGGTCCTGACGCAAGATAGAACGCAGAGCCGCCGAGAAGGTCATGCCGGACTTAACATTTACCTGACACTGATTGATACCGTCCATCTGCTTTTCGACCGGGTCTTCTACGGTAACAACGTTTACATCCGGACGGGCGATTGCACCCAATGCCGCATACAGCGTGGTAGACTTACCGGAACCGGTCGGACCGGTAACGAGGATAACGCCGTGCGGGCACTTAATCATGCTGGTGAAGAGCTGGTAGTTGTAATCGGACATACCCAAATCCTGCAGCTTACGGGTCTTGATGGCACCCGTGGACAGGATACGAATTACGATCTTCTCGCCGTGTACCATCGGCAGTGCGGACACACGAACGTCGAGCGGAATGCCATCTACCGTCTGGGAGAAACGGCCGTCCTGCGGGATACGCTTTTCGGCGATGTTCATACCGGAAATCAGCTTCAGACGGGTAGTCAGCTGGTTGTGTACGTTATTGGTCACGCTCATCAGCTGCACGAGGTCGCCGTTCACACGCACACGAATCTGGGTATATTTCTCGAACGGCTCGATATGGATATCGGTTGCCTCCATACGGAAAGCGTTTTCGACAATCTGCGTAGCGAGCTTAACAATCGGCGCACTCTCAACACGGTCTTTGGACTCATCGTCCTCAATCACCTCCATGCCGCCGACTTCACCGAGATCGCCCAGATCAGACATCTGATATGCCTTACCGATGGCTTTCTTGATGGCAGCACGGGTCGCCAGCACAGGAATACAGTCATATCCTGTTTTAACTTTGATGTCCTCAAGAATATTGAAGTTAACCGGATCATCGGTCGCAACGGTCAAACGGCGACCGGTCATGTTGATAGCGATCACACAGTTACGCTCTGCCAAATCCTGCGGAACTTTGCAAGCGATTTCGCCGTCGATCTCCAAGCTGTTCAGATCGACATAAGGAACCTTGAGCTTGCCGGAAAGTGCCTGAGCGAACTTCACATCGGACATGAAGCCCATCTCGACAAGCACTTCGCCAAATCGTTTCGGCTCCGTGGACTCTTGCTGTCTTTGCAGAACCTGCTGCAACTGTTCGGGGGTGATATGACCCTCTTCTACGAGATAATCACCGATACGAATATTTCTCATACGCAACCTCCAAGTTCTTCTTGCAAAATTGGGATATCTGTGATAAAATAACAGTACAAACCATCATAAGGAGGTACTGTTATGTACACGAAACAAATTCCGCTTGTTTGCCTACTGCAAACCGGCTGGGAAGAATGGCAATTTTACGATTGGCAATTCTTCTTGCTCGCCATTCCCGTAGTCTTTATTTATGGTATCTGCATTGGCAGCTTTTTGAATGTTGTGATCTATCGGCTGCCGGCAGGTGAATCGCTCATCAAGCGAGCATCCCATTGCATGACCTGCGGTGCAAAGATCCGCATCCGCGATCTGATCCCGATCTTCAGCTGGGTATTCCTGCGAGGCAAATGCCACAGCTGCGGCGAACCGATTTCCCCTCGCTATCCGATTGTCGAAGGGCTCAACGGTCTTGTGTATGTCGCTTGCTTCCTTGCATTTGGACTGAACTGGAACATGGTGCTAATGTGCATATTTAGTTCTCTGCTCATTGTCATCGCATTCATGGATTGGGACACCATGGAAATGGATTTGCGGGTACTTGCCGGAATTTTAGTGATCAGCATTCCAAGCTTTTTCGTCACGGATTTGACGATTTGGGAGCGTCTGATTGGTGCAGCCAGCATTGGCGTACCGTTTCTCCTGATTGGGGAAATCAGCCGCATTGTCATCCGGAAAAAAACCGGTGACGACATCCGGGGAATCGAACAGGGCGATACCATTTTGATGGCGGTATCGGGCTTCTACCTTGGGTGGAAACCGATGATCCCGGCTGCCCTCATTGGCATTTTTCTCGCAGCAATTTGCGGATTGATTTTGAAACGCATCACAGGCGAATCAAAGTTTGCATTCGGACCTTATCTTTGCATTGGATTGTTTTTCGGAGCGATATTCGGCGAAGAGTTGACTATTTGGTATATTGCCCGCTACATTACACCGTTACTCGAACCGGAAGTGCAAAGCTATACCAGCGACCTACTGCACAGTCTGCCGCTACGACTGTAAGCAGTTTACACAAAAGACAACTCAAGAAATCAGGCAGCCAGCAACTAGGCTGCCTGATTTGCTTTCGGAAAACAAGTTGTAACTTACGGTGCTGCCGTTGTCGGAAGGGTCTGATTCACGACCAAATCTTCCGCATTCGGTGCATCATGGATGTTTTGCGGAATGGTAAAGATGAAGTAGAACCCATCAAATTCAGCCGTTGTATTGATGTCGACAGCACGATATCGTGGGATATTCGTAGATGTATAGACATGGGGTTGTACCGTCTCATCATGACATCTCAAAACATAATCGTCCAATGCCGAACCGTCGAGTTTTCCGGTATCCATAACATTCTTCATGGAGAAAGTACAGATACTGGATCGCGTGACGTCATCTCGGAACAATCCACCATTGGCATTATCCTTTTTGATTTCACACATGGAAATGGAAATCGTACAGTCAGAAGGATTGAAATACACTTTTTCGGTTGTTGCGAGCGTAGTACCTGTCTCTTCACCGGAAGTGGTTGCAGCAGTTGTCGTAGTGGTAGCAGTCGTAGTGGTCCATCCAGTTGTTGTGGCAGCCGGCTCATTAAACGCACCAAGTGTAAAACGATAGTCAAAATTGCCATAGAGCTTTTGATTGACATACCATGTTGTAATCTGATCGGCATCCGGTTTGGCATACTCAATGGTTCCACCTGAAAGCGAAGATGCAGTCTCGATTTGAAATACCTCTTCAAAAGAGTCTAGAGTGTCATCATAATTATCGAATTGAAATTCGTAGAGAACCATTTTACCCGAATTCAATTGATTTTGGGTATAATCAGAAACTCTTTGCAATGGTGATGAAGCGGTATGCATCGAGGTCTCATCGACGAGCGTCGTATTATCAAAGCAAAGGACATAGATCGAACCGGAAGTATCGAGACATTTCCGATCTTCAAAAAATTCCGTGTAAAAAGTTTTCAGATTCTTCGTCAAATCCACTGTAGGGCTATAATCGGTTTTCTTGACTGTCAAGCCGCCCGTTGTATCATCGTAATATTGATAGGGCGCATAGCCGGAATATGCACGCACACGATCGGCAAATTTGAGATTCCCTTCGATCGAACGTTTCATATTATCGATACAAGCCGTAGTATTTTCAAAGTTCGAGCTGCGAACCATGAACTTGGAAACCGGATCCAACAAATTCACAATACTCAGCATAATGCCGGAAAAAATCGCAAGCACAATGATCATTTCCACCAACGTAAATCCTTTGAGTTTGTGTCTCATGGCAATGTACACTCCTTTCTTGAAACTGTTCCATGCTTGGCACCGAACATCGATGCCAAGCCGGAATTCGTATGATATGCCGGAGAAAATGAATTATTGCGGCTGCAAAATCAAATAACCTTCACTATTCTTTTGCAACTTATAAACCGCTTGATCAAACAAAATCGTTTTGTTCTCACCATCGATCGATTCCTTAACGACTTTTGTTCGGAAGTTAATGGTAGATCTCAAAATCTCAACATCATTGATCGTCTTCGTTTCACCGGTTGCAGGATTCGTTGCCACCATATCGTCAAATAAACTGAAAGTAAAGGAACCGGCACCATCTGCAGCATCAATCGCCGATACGTCCAATTCCAGTGTGAGCAAGGTATTACCGCTAATACTGTAATTTGCTTCATCCAATACAATCCTGCGACTTGCATCGCCCTCATAGGGATGTGACGTACCATTATATTGTGCATTCACAAAATTGGTTTCCACAACAATGTAGTTGGCAGGGTCAATGGCTTCCGGAATCACGATTAAGATCTTAAAGTTTTCTGTACGGGTTGCGACCGAGGAGTCGCTTGGCTTACCGAATACAATGAACTTATAGTTCAGATCGGAATGATACTCTACACCGGAAGCATTGGGGTTTTCGTAATTGGTGATATACTCTGTGCCATATGCTTCCAAGGTAGAATCCGTATCGTAGGTAATGATTGCTTTATCGAACGCATCATTGCTGTCAAATGGTCCATTTTCTCCTGTGGTAATCAAATTGTCAGCGTATTTTGCTTCATATGCCAAGCGCTTGTTGAGTTGATCGGCAGAACGCATGGTTGCATTGACCAACGTCATAATCTCTGTCAAGAGCAAGGCCAAAACTGCATAGATGGCAATTGCAACTAGAATCTCAATCAAGGTCATACCTTTGCGAGTGTATTGACGTTTCATGATACTCGCACCTCCTTAACTTGCACCTTGATAGTTGTTATCGAAGTAGTCACCATCATGGTAAGACTGTTCTTTACCATAAGCATCTTCGTCCTTCGTGATTTCCTCCCATGTCGGCGGAACCTCAGGCACACTGGTACGACCCGCATCACCGATATAGACCGACAGCGGAACGTTCGATGCGACATAGTCCTTCACATACATTGTACCGACACAGTTTGTATACGTTGACTTCGTATGCGTGTAGGGTACCGATTCAGTCAGTTCACGGTAGGTGACCTTCGAAAGCTGTGTCAATGCATCACCGGAAGCCGAACGGAAGGTACTGGTCGGCATGAGCACTTCGGCATTCATGAACACACCATTCTGGAATGAGTAGGTGGTATCTTTTTGTCCGAAGACAACGACGTTGGGAACCAACTCAAACTTGTACTTATCCTTCTTGCTCAGATTATTCCAAATGTTCTTTTCTGTGCCGTCCGGATACAGCGGATTGCTGACTACATCAAAGGTTTTCGCCTTGTACTGTGCATATGCACCACTGCAAATCACGCTGAACAAATTATTCGCCTTATCGCCTTCACAAGCCTCCAAGAAGATGATAACATCTCTGCGGCCTGCAAATCTGCCCTTTTCACCGGGTGTATTCTCTTCGATCGTACCGTAGGATGGATTCGAGTATACCCCGCCCTCGTTCTTATCGACAAAGGAATAATCTGTTTGATCAGCTCCGGTCTTTGCATTATAGTTGACGGTATTATTGATCACGATATCGACCTTGGTATTGTCACGTTTTCCGGACAACACAACCACCAACGGACCCTTCGCCATGTTCTCACCATACCCGTTTGCGACCGGATCGATGAAAATGGTTCTGGTATTGTTCATCGGAATGCTAGTCATATCAATCACGCAGCTATCCGTAATCACATAGGCGTCATTGATGGTGGAGTTGACCACATTACCGTCTGCGTCATGGTTACCGAGCTGAACTGTCTGGGGTGTCATGCTTCCAATATTCACAGGCGTATCCGAACCAGCTGTTGCAAAATACTTCGACTTCAGCGTTGCCAAGTCCTCATAATATGTGGTACTTGCCAAACCCGAATTGCCGGAAACAATCTGCAGTTCTTTGATAAAAGCATGATTTTCCGCATCTTTCGGTGTAGTATACGGCACATATCGAGTTATCGTGCCGCCCGCAGCGTTATCACCGGTCACTTTCTTAACCTGCCAAGTATGACCGGCAGCAACACTTTCCAGAATCCAAGGATCGGTTGTCAGCAAAGTGATTGCAGCTGCTTCCGTTTCCTGTGCCAGATCCCAACGGTAGTAGACTTCATGAATCTCGTCGAGTCGACTGCAGAACGGCATCAGATTCATTTTGTTTTCCGCTTTCACTTTGGTATGATAATCCGCAGGATATCCTGCCGTGTCGGCATTCAAAATCTTTGCAACGGTATCCGCATACGATGTACCGTTCACCGAAAGTCCAAGGCTTTCAATCTTCGCAGAGTACTGGGTATTTCCACCACCCTCTGCACTGCCCATCAGAGCAAATGCGGTTGCAATGTCCGACTGACCGTTAAACCTCACAGTGCCTTCAAGTTTATCGACATCCACATAGACGCCATTATCAACCATAATATTCACTTCGCCATTGGTTACGATCTTTCCGGCAACAACAAGAGAACCCTGAACATCAAGCTTTGCACCGTTCTCCAAATACAACACACCATTGGGATTGGTCATGATCAAATCGCCACCAATGGTACGGGTATTATTGGTGCCGGTAAACGACAATTGCTGATTGTTACAGATCAAATCGCCGCCAATATAGCCACCCTCATAGTTCGCCTTCTGAATCTGGTTGGTCACAAACTGATAGAGCTGGCTAGAGCCCTGCGGCATAGTAGATTCCGCACTGGCATCATAAAGGAACATATCGCCGTAAAGATTCAGGGAGCAATTATCGCTGTCGCCCTTAATTGAACCGAGATACATATTCACGGGATCGGTTCTGCCGGCGGTCACGGAGCCAATCACCGGCTTTGCACCGGCGGTAATATCAAGCGTTCCGCTCACATAAACATATGGCACATCCTTGTACTTGTATGCAGAAGTCGCAAGTGCTTCCGGCAATACTGCTTGTGCTATCAAACCATTGTTGTTCGATGCAGCATAATCGCCATAGAAAACCGCACCTTCGCCAAGGTTCTGAAAGACAAACTGCACTTCAACAGAGGAAGTCACATTGCCAACGAACAAGCCATTACCAATGGTAACGCTGTTATTCTTGAAGCTGTTGACCGTTGTGCTCATACCGGGAATGGTATTGACACCGGCAGTCTGCGGACCTAAGCATGACATGTTGTTACCGGAAGCCAAACCGCCAAGCGTATAGACAGAGTTGGCGATTGAACCGATGTTGTCAGTATCGATCTCCCCGGCCGTACCGCCTTTCAGTTCAAAACCGGACACCCATGTGTTATCGGCCGTGTTCTGAGAAACCACACCGGCGCCTGCCTCACGCACTTTCTCATAGATATAGTTGCAGATGGTATACTCCGCTGCATTCTTACCGGTACCAACTGTGGCAGTCGAAGTAATCTTCCAAGCACGCTGCTGATAGATCAGCTTGTTATCTTCGCTCCAGATATAGTTATCCGAAACCGCTTCGATGGTACAATCCACCACCGCACCACTATCTCCATTTAACGGAATGGAGGATTGCGAGAAATCAACCGAAATTGGGCACTGAATGGGATTTCCATTGATATCGAAAACAGCATTTTGGTCAACCCAATTGAAAAAGTCCTCATCGCTGTATGCGGAACTTGTAATGGCATCGAGGGCTGCCTGTGCTGCATACTGTGCCTGATTTTCGTAATAGGAGTAATGGGCACGTTTTTTGGACGAGGTCACGAGAATCAGCGTTGACATCAAAAAGACGACCATGACCATCATGACAGTGACAACGGTAAAGAGCACCGTGCCTCGCACCATCTGCCGGGGCTTTCCTTTCCTTGAAATTTGTTTCATAATGAAACCACCTTTCATGTGCGGATAGCCTCCTTGTTTCCAAGAAGGCAGTCCGATGCATTCAAATTACTGCGTAGCTTCTGTTGTTGGATTGGGAGAGACATAGGTTCTCCATTCGTCACCATCCCAAATGGTTTTGTCATATTCCTGACCGGTGTCGGGTTTTGTCGGTTCCTGCATGTAATACACTTCGTAGTCAATGTTGACGCTTGTATAGCCGTATTCTTCCGGCTTGAGTTGCTCTTCGCCCTCTACCGCAGCAGGCGGCGTGCCGATGATTTCGCCGTTAGCATCTCGTTCCAGCGGCTGACCGTTGAAATCATACTCGGCAAATTCAATTGACCTAATCAGCATAGCGTCCTTGTTGTCGACCGCAAACTTGCGTACTGCATCGATAAAGGACATCGTGTCTTCGCGGTTCATGATCACTGTCAAACTAGCTGTACCCATTGCAATTGTCTGTGCCGTACGTGCCGAGAGAATATCCGATTCCTTTCGCTTTTCCTGCACTGCTGCTGCAAGCGAACCATCGAAATCAGCATATTCATACAGCGGATAGGTTACGATGTTCGGGGTATAATAGTAGTACGGAATAGAGGTCGTAGTCTCATCGCTTACACTCAATTGACCCTCTAACGACACATCATTCTTGATAAATGTTTCGTTATTAAAGAACTGCTCCTGCAAGAACTTGTCAAGCTCCACGCTGTTCATTTCATCCGTGAAATTCTTTGAGATGTCCAACGCATTGCTGTATTTTTCGTCAATATTGGAGCGAATGGTATTGATGCTCTCATAGCCTTGCAATTGCTGTGACCATGTTGTTTCCAAATCTTCGAGTTCTTCGGTTTTTTTGTTCAGCTCTTCCCACTTCGGCTTGATGAATACAAAAATACCAATACCAAGAATTACGGCAACACATAGTACCAAAAGGAGAATCCGATCACGATATCCTAATTTCATTCTGCTTCCTCCTCCGCATCCAACTCAATGCCATCGCCCTTGAACTGGACTTCCATGGTAAATGTTTGAGTCTCTGTTGTAGTTTCCTCACCGGCCACCGGATTGCCATCGGCATCCACACCGCCTGCTGCTTCCTGAGTCACCGTTGCGACAGAATATCCGACATACTCTACATAATAGACCTCATCCAAATCACGGAGGGTCTGAATCAGCTTTGCCGGCAATGTCTGCAGCGGCAGATCCTCTGCTTTCGCAACAAAGTCAATCGAATAGACACCATCGCTGTAATTGAGGCTATTGATGGTATAATATTCCGAGAAGTCAGCTTCTGTGCGCTTTTTGCCCTTCAAATCCGGATCGGCTTCCACCTCAGCCTTGAAGACATCTTCCACCACAACCTTGTGAATGGTATCCTCAAGCAGGGTATAATTCGCACTCAACGGATACGGGCGAGAGCGATAGGCATCATAAGCATCCTGAACACCGTCATAGTAGGTGTTCATAGCCTCACGCAACGCTTTCAGATCTTCCAGTTGTTTGGTCAGATCGGTTGCCAACGCACTTGCTTGTTTGTCTTTGATCTCTTGGATATCGGCCTTCTTGCCGGCGGTTTTGATCTGAAGCACCAACCAAGTTCCAAAGGTGATACCGACTGTAATGAGCACGGTCACCAGCAGCAGCATATAGTACGACGAATCGGATTTAATCTTATTGTTGTTGACAGTATCGGTTTCGAGTAGGTTGATGCGCTCGGTATCCTTATTACGCTTAAACATCGCACCAATCGCATTGGCATACTGTGCGAACTCCAGATTCTGGTAGCCTTGGATCTGAGGCGGTGCCTTAATCGTATCGGGACGGATGCCCATTTTCTCAAGCTCATTGGTCAAACGAACATACTCACGCGTATCGCCGTAGAACACAACATTCTCGATGGGATCGCTGTTGGGTTTGCTCTTCTGGAACTGGAGCATACGGAAGATGTTCTCGTTGACCGCCTCGAACACATAGTCTTCCGAATCATCATAGTCCTCAGCAGAAATCGAAGCGAAACGGGAGAAGGAGAGCTGACCATTCTCATAGAGGTTCAGAGAAATAAAGTTGTTATCGATCTGAACCGCCAAGAGCGGCATTCTCGATTTGATCTTGGTATCGGCAAGCAGCACTTTGGTAATGCAGTTGCAGCCGATCATAACGGAGCGGAGATTCAGCTGAAGCATATTGAACACACGCTTATAGCAGTCCACAACCTCATACGGACATGCCGTTGCGAGAACTTTTACGCCGCCCTCCTGCTGATCGGAGTCGCCGACGATGATGTATGATACGGAATACGAATCATCAATTCCGAGGGCAGCAGCCATTTCGGCACGCACCATTTTCATGAAGTCCTGCTCCTTGGCAGCCTTCTGAATATGGAGTTCCTTGAAGATGGTCATATTAGAAGAGATACTGACGATCGCTTCTTTATCTGCCATACGATTGGTACGAAGCACCTGGTTGATGAGAGTTGCCAAACGGGGCACGTCACGGACGTGACCGTTTACAATGACCTCTTCATCCAGATTCAAGGTTGCAGCGGAAGAAATTTTAATCTTGCCGTTGCTCTCAGAGCCCTTGATAATTCGTATGTTTCGATCGGTAATGTCAAATGAAAGCATTTAGGATATCCACCTCTCTATTTTTATTGACGATGAGTTGCGGGTGTGGCGGCGTTGAAAACCGCCACACCGTAAAGTCCGTTGGAAGGATGATTACTCGATGTTGCCGATCGAGTCGTACAGTGCCGGGAAGAATGCGCCACAGACCAAACCGATAACAATACCCATGATAATGAGCATGATCGGCTCGAGCATCGAGCACAAGCGCTTAACGGCTGCGTCTGCTTCTTCATCGTAGTACTCAGCGGTTTTCGCCAAGATGTCATCCAAGGCACCGGCCTCTTCACCGACATAGATGATGGAACAGAACATGGAGTCAAAGATATCGGCTCTTTGAATCGAGGAACTGAGCGTTTCACCGCTCTTGACCTCGTCGATGATATCACGGAACTTCATGGAGATGTACGAGTTGTTCAGGGTATCGGCAGAACGCTTGAGGCATTCCACCATCGGCAGACCTGCGGAATACAGGGAAGCCATCGTCTGTGCAAAACGGGCGGTATAGATCTTAACGACCAGTTTGCCAAAGCCCGGACCTTTGATAATGAAACGATCCCATTTCATTCGCACATCAGGCAGCTTCATCGCATAGGTCACTACCACGACCAACACGACAATAATGCCAATCCACAAATACCAATAGTTTATCATGCCGTTACCGATATTCATCATGGCCTTTGACAGAGCAGGCATATCATCCGGATTATCATACAAGTCCGCAAATGTCGGCATGATAAATACGAAGACGCCGATGACAACCACTACGAGCAAGACGCATAGAATGATCGGGTAGACCATTGCGCTCTTGATGGTATTGGAGATTTTGTTCTGATTCGCATAGTAGTCGCTCAAACGCTGCATAATAACATCCAGCGAACCGGACGCCTCACCGGCACCGACCATAGCGACCAATAATGTCGGGAACACACTGCCGTGTACTTCCAGCGAATCGGAAAACGATTCACCCTTCTGCACGTTCTCATACACATCACGCCAAATATTTCGTGCAGCTTCGGATTCCTGTTCTTTGCAGAGAATGTCCAGTGCACGCACGAGTGTCAAACCGGATGTTAACATGGCAGCCATCTGACGGGTTGCGAACGCCAAATCTTTGGTCTTAAACTTCTTTACCGTCTTGACCTCCGAATGTTTTTCCTGATACTCGGTGACATACATTCCCTTTTCTCTGATTCTTGCCAGAAATTCCTGCTCACTCTCCGCTTGCATGACACCTTTTCGCACATTACCCACAGCGTCCTTCGCAGTATAAGCATAACTCGGCATAAAACCACCTCCTGATTCCGTTGTTTTCACAGCGGGCATATGTCCTTTGCACCGTCTGTGTTCGGGATTTCCTGCTGCCTCTCCGCACCGTGCAATGGGCAGAGATACCGCTTACAGTTTCCATAGGGATATTATATCATATTTTGTTCATGTTTGCAATCGCTAATTAGACAAAATTTAGCTTTTGTTTTTAGGCATTTCACCCATTCCCAAGCATTTCTTTGGGCGGTTCGCTCATGGAGTGTTTCAGAATAATACGTCCGGGAATGACATGACGAGCGGCAGGGCGTTTGGGATTTTCCATGCGAGAAAGCAGCAGATTAACCGCTATATGCGCCATTTCGCTCAAATTGACCTCTACTGTCGTAATGGCAGGCTCACACATATCCGCTACCGTATAGTTGTCATAGCCGGTGACCGAGATATCCTCCGGAATCCGATAGCCCATCTGTTTCAGTTGTTTGATGACACGAAACGCCGTTTCGTCACAATTGCAAACGAATGCTGTCGGCATCGTCTCCGGGAATGCTATTTCGTTCAATAAACGAATGCCATCCGCATGGCGATCTGCCAGCGTCCATTCCGGATGATAGGTCAAGCCATTCTCCATCATGCACTTCACATAGCCCAGAAACCGATCCTGAATGCTGCTGGTTGCCGTGACCGAGCCGATGAACCCGATATCCCGATGTCCGAGCATCACCAGCCGATCGGTCATCAGGTAACTATCATAATAGTTGTCAGAAATCACAGCGTCCACATTGCTGTGTTTGTCATAGAAATCAAGGAACAGAATCGGCAGATGCAAAGTCGTCAGCTTGTCGAGATAGGCACTTGCCATCTGCCCGACCACGATCAATCCCTTCACCTGCTGATCGGTGAAAATACGCGGCAGATTACACGCCTGCTCATCAGCAACCGATACGTTCTCATAGATTGAATACAGATTACAGTGTGTCAGCTCCTTGGAAATAGCTGCCGTCAAGAACCAATAGAACGTGCCTCTTGCACCGGCAAACCGTTCGCTGGTGAGGATACCGATATTGCCGCCCTCGGTTGTCTGTGCAAAATGGGGTTTCCGTGTTGTCCTCGGAGCGGAAGGACGATAGCCGAGCTGGGAAGCACGCTCTTTGATTTTTCTCCGCATCTCCTCACTGACACCGCCTCTGTCGTTCAGGGCATTGGATACCGTTACCACACTCACGCCGAGCTCCTTTGCAATATCCGACATCCGAATTCCATTTTTCACAGCATCGCCTCCTTCATCATGAGAGAATACATCTCTGTATTATAATATAGCAGTGTCGTTATCGTATCATATGCAGCCAAGCCGTACTTCTTGCACGAATTCGATTTCCTTTTTCTATTATACCACAATTTTCCGATTTTGTAAATAGGCAGAAGCAGAATACATCTGGTATATTTTTCAAAATCACTTTTCAGGCATTCCTCATATTTGGCAAGCTTATTATACCATCAGTCAAACTTTTCGCCTCATCCCGTGCATTTTTCGACTTCTTTTGCCCTTTATTTCACTTAAATTAATCTCAAATCCAATTTTTTCTACGTTTAGCATAAAAGTCGTCTGTACAATTTGTGCAATCTGCCTATTGCGTTTTTGCAGAAAACCGTGTAGAATAGGCTATAAGGGCTATTTTGTCCATCACACACATCTATCAATATAAGGAAAGAGGAATTACCATGAACAAGAAACTGTTCTCCGCACTTTGTGCATCCGCTCTGATTCTGTCGCTCTGCACCGCATGCGGCGAGGAATCCGACTCTTCGAGCAAAGCTGAATCTTCCGCTTCGTCCACTACCACCACGGCAGGCACAGTCGAGCCGGTTACCACCGAGCCGACTGCGTTTGAAGAAGCTGTTGTTGCCGAATCCGGCGATGCTTTCCTGTACATTGCCGACAGCCAGTGGTATGTACAGTATGACGGCACTGCCGACAGCCTGATGACCTATGATGCAGGTGTTACCAAGATTACCGGTGATGGCGACTATACTGTCAGCGTCAACTCCGGCACGAAGGGCTGCCTGTTTGATATCACCGGCGATGCCAACGGTGAATACCAGTGCGAAAGCATTTCCGTTATGCTGGTGAAGGTGGTCGACGGCACGAAGCTGTTCCCGAATATGTCCATCAAGGTCAACGAGATCCGTGTGGACGGAAAAGTCGCAACCTTGACCGCAAAGAACTACACCTCCTCCGATGACGGTGTTGAGATGCGTGCCAACATCTGCAACCCCTATGTCACCGATCTGACCAAGGTTTCCGATGCGCACGATGAGAACGGTCCGATTGCCGGCAAAGAGAGCGACTACTCCGCTACCATCATCGACCTCGCCGAGTTCACCAAGTGGAACAAGATCGAGGTTGACTTCACGGTTTCCGGCTGCGGCGAAGAAACCGCAGCTGACCAGACCGATGCACCCGCCGAAACCACCACTACGGCTGCACAGTAATCCAAACCACAAAACCGCCTCACCTTCGGGTCAGGCGGTTTTCCTGTACATGAGATACGGCTCACCTTCGCACTGCGACTGTGAGCCGTTTTTGTTATTCGCAAGGTGTTTCTTTCTTGATGTGGAACAGCATCCGGAGCAATCCGGCGATCAACTTCGGACTCTTGACAATGACAACCTTCATGGTGCATCCCTCCCGATGTAAGATACCACATCATATGCAAACAGCGGCATTTGTGTTACAATCGAGAGCAAATCAGCAGCAACAGCCCTGTTTCACAGGAAATCTTTGCCGATTCTGCGGTAATGACATTGCTGATGCCGAGCGGGTAGTCTGCGGTCATAACACCACCGTTCAGCGGATAGTACACACCGGATTCCGATACGCCCTCTGCACGATCGGTCAACGCAAAGACCGACAGCGAAAAGCCGTCCATTTTGGGGATTCGGCAGCTGCCTGCGCCTTGAATCAACGCATAATCATTCGCCCCGATGAGCATACCTTGCACACCCTGTGCATGCAGATAGCGCAGCACTTGCAGATTGGCAAAGGTATGGTCAAGCCGTCCGCCGAATGCGCCATAGATACGGATTTCGGAATACCCTGCCGCCAACGCATGGCGCACACAGAGCATCGTATCGGTATCGTCCTTTTCGACCGGTGCGGCTTGATACGAATAGCCCTCCGGCCATGCGCCAAGGGAATCGAAATCTCCAAGCACCCAATCCGGCTTTACGCCCATGCGTTCTGCCAGCCGCAAGCCGCTGTCCGCACAAAGCACGAACGCATTCTCCGGTATCGGCAGGCAGGGCAAACCCGTTTCCGGGCCGCCTGCAAAAATGCAGCAGAGTCTCGTCACTTTTTCTTCCCCCATTCCTTGCGTGCGAGGATTTCCTCGAGCATGGCAAGATAGCTTTCATAGCGGCTTTGGGCGATTCGACCATCGGCAACCGCCTGTCGAATGCCGCAATCCGGCTCTTTTCGGTGGCGGCAGTCGTCATAGCGGCAGCCGTCCTCGACGGCAGTGAAATCCGGAAAGCATTCTGCCAATTCTTCCGCAGAAAGTTTCGCATAGCTTTCCGTTTCAAAGGTCGAAAAGCCCGGCGTATCGGCAACTTTTCCACCATTTTCCAATGTATACAATTCCGTAGTACGGGTGGTATGCCGACCACGACCGAGCTTTTTGCTAATGGCAGCGGTTTCGATTTGCAAGCGTGCATCGAGTGCATTGAGCAGCGTAGACTTTCCCACGCCGGAATTGCCGGTAAATGCACTGATTTTCTCGGCAAGCGCATCGTAAATCTGCTCCAATTTCTCCGGCTGATTGTAGTCAACAAAAAAGATGGGGAATCCGGTCGCACGATAGGTTTCCGCATAAACGGCCGCATCGGCAAGATCGAGCTTTGTGAATACCAGCATCGGCTGAATCTGCTTGTGGACACAAACGGCAAGGAACTTGTCAAGCAGCAGCAGATTTGGTGCGGGGTCGCAGGTGGACAGCACCAGAATCAGCTGATCGAGATTGGCAAGCGGCGGTCGAATCAAGAGGTTCTTACGAGGCAGAATCTCGACAATGCAGTCCCCCGTCACCTCCACACGGTCGCCGGCACATGGCGATATGCCACGCTGACGGAAAACACCTCTCGCCTTACACTGCAATAGACCTTCGGGGGACTCTACTGTGTAAAGTCCCCCGACTGCCTTCAAAATCACACCGTTCATGCTCCGCCGTCCTCAGCCTGCGGAACGGCGGTTGTCGTCGTTTCGTCGCTCGAAGGCGTTTCTTCTTGGCTCTGAGAATGGCTAGCGGTCGTAGTCGTGCTGGCAGTGGCTGTCGTGGTCGTGGTTGTAGTAGTCACAATACCGCCGACACTCTCGAATGCCTTCTCAATATCTGCGGAAATGACGGAGGTACTCTTATCATCGAAGTTAATCGTATAGGTGCCGATGGTGGCGGACAGACCCGTCAAATCATTGATCAGCACCGCCGTCATATCGACCGTACCCGTACCCTTCAGTGTCACACTGGTCGTACCGTTTGCGTAATCGACATTGAAGCTCGGACCTGCATAGTTGACCACGCCGCCTTCATAGAAGGTAATGTGGAACATACCGGTTGCGTTCGCCGGAATGGTGAACGGAACCTTAACCTCCTGCTCTGCCGGAATACCGTTGGAGATCGTCAGCTTGACGGTCGTACCCTCGGTCACGGGGTCATTCGGGTTAATGCTCTGATCGATGACCTCACCCTCGGGTGCACTGGAATTACCCTCGGCAGTCACAATCTCAATCTTGTACAGGTCGGCAGTCTGCTGTGCCTGCTCGATCGTCATACCGATGAAGTTCGGCATGCTGATGGTATTCTTGTTCGGACCCTTGCTGACCACGACCACCACATAGCTGCCCGGTTCCATCTCAATTGGTCCGGTCGGGTCGGTGGAGATAATCTTGCCGGCAGGAACGGTATCATGGAACGCATCTCTGCGGTCAATCGTCAAGCCCAGCTGTGTAATCTGCGTTTTGGCGGTTTCGTAGTCCCAGTTGGAATAGTCGCCGAGCGTCACCTTTCGAGCACCCTTGGATACCTTGACCTTGACCACATCACCCACTTCAAAGGGACTGTTCGGCTCGAGATCCTGCTCGAAAATCTTGCCCGTACCCATGGTTTCATGGAACTCCTCACTCTCGACCTCAATTTGCATCAAGTGCCCATACTGGAGCGTTGCCTCGTCATAGTCCATACCAACAAGCGTCGGCATCAGATTCTGCCCACGGTTGGGATCGTCATTGTTTTGCAGATAATCCCAAATTAAGGTCGTACCCAAAATCGCAGCCACAACCAAAACAACGATAATGATAGCCGTCAAGATCGGTACGAACAGAGAGCTGTGCTCTTCTTCCTCGTACTCATCATCGTCCTCATCATAATCATCGTAATCGTCCTGCGACTCGTCATAGACAGTGATATCGTCCTCCTCTTCGGATTCTGCATCTGTTTGGGAAACAATATCCACATCATCCAGTTCCGGGAAATAGCCAAACTTGACATCGGGATTGTCCTTGAACGTTTCGATATCGTCCATCATATCCCGTGCAGACTGATAGCGATTGGCAGGATCCTTCTGCATCGCCTTCAGGATAATCTCCTCCAGACCGGGTGCAATGTCCGGACGAATGCTTCTCGGACGCTCCGGTTCCGTCTGCATGTGCATGACGGCAATGCTGACGGGATTGTCCGTATCAAAGGGTTTCTTGCCCGTGAGCATTTCATAGAGCATCACGCCGACCGAATACAAATCGGATTTGGCATCGGTATCGCCGCCTCTGGCCTGCTCGGGGCTGATATAGTGTACCGTACCGATGGCACGATCCGTACCGGTCTTACCGTCCTCCCGTGCCAGCTTGGCAATGCCGAAGTCCATGACTTTGATGGTACCATCTCGCAGCACCATGACATTCTGCGGTTTGATATCCCGATGGACAATGCCTTTGCTGTGGGCATGTTGGAGCGCACGCAAGATTTGCAGCACAAAATGCACGGCGTCCTTCCAACCCATCGGGTTGACCTGCTCCATATATTCATTCAGGGTAATACCATCAATGTATTCCATGACAATGAACTGAATGCGCTCCGAAAAGCCCACATCATAAATCTTAACGAGATTCGGATGTCCGAGCAGCGCAATCGCCTTGGATTCATTGCGGAATCGGCGCAGAAATTCCTCATTCTCTGCGAATTCCTTCTTCAGGATTTTGACGGCAACGACCTTGTTGTCCACAATGTCGTTGGCACGGTAAACATCCGCCATACCGCCATCGCCAATGCGCTCCGTGATTTCGTAGCGACCATCAAGTTTCTTTCCAATGTTCTTGTCATCGAGATCTTTTTCCATCGTGAACCTCCATTACCAATTTCTGTATGAATGAAACACTGTTCCTCAAAGAGGTGGTTTCTCTTGCGTGAGCAGAATCACAGAAATGTTATCGTTTCCGCCGTTTTCATTGGCGAGTGTGATGCATCGGCTCGGCACTTGTTCCGGCGGTGTCCTGCGCACCACATCTGCCAAAACATCCTCTCTCACCATACCATAGAGTCCATCCGAACACAGCAGCAGCTGTTCGTTCGGCTGTATATCAAAATCCACCATGTCCACAAGCAGTCGCTCACATACACCGACAGCACGGGTCAATTCATTGCGGCGCGCATGCGTTGCACGCATTTCCGCTGTAATGACGCCCTGTTCATAGAGTGCCTGTGCGACCGTATGATCGGTCGTAAGCTGCTCAGCCGGTCCTTCCGAACCGATACGATAACATCTCGAATCGCCAACATTGACCAGACTGATGTGAGTTTCCCGTGCGAACACGCCGACCAGCGTTGTGCCCATTTTGGCCGGAATCCCCTTTTGCATGGCAGCCCAATAAACCGCATGGTTGGCATCTGCCACAGCACTGCGCAGCAGTTCATGCACTTCTGCGTGGGGCATGGATGCCGTATAATCCTTCCGAAACCGTTCAAACGCAACGGTGATGGCAGTTTCACTGGCTTCCAAACCGTCCCGCATACCGCCCATGCCATCACAAACGATGGCAAGCAATCCATTCGGATAGGTTTCATAGTAGATATGGTCTTGGTTCTCCGATCGTACTTTGCCGATATGGCTTCCGCCAAATGCCTGCATCCCGTTCACGCTCCTTTCAAATTGGTTTCATTGGCTGTCTGCTCGAGGGTATTCCGGCGCAGCTGACCGCATCCCGCCTGAATATCCTCGCCCAAGGTACGCCGAACTGTTGCATTGATGCTTTCCCGTTCGAGCAATTTGCGAAACCGCTGCGCACTGCCTGCCTGAAAATCCGTTCCGGCAACCGGATTGACGGGAATCAGATTGACATGCGGCCGCTGACCGGAAAAGACCGGTCGCAGCAGTGTTCCCAGTTCCGCAGCCGCCTGCGGAGTATCGTTTTTGCCGGCAATCACGGCGTATTCAAAGGTAATGCGCCTGCCGGTTGCCGCAAAATAGGAACGGCAGGCATCCATCAATTCAGCAAGCGGATACCGCCGATTGATCGGCATCAGCGCACTGCGCACATCATCGGTTGCCGCATGGAGCGAAACCGCAAGCGTGACCGGCAATGCCTCCTGTGCGAGCCGAAGAATCATCGGCACCAGACCGCAGGTTGAAAGCGACACATGCCGCAGACTCATATTGCGCCCCTCCGGGCAGGAGATCAGACGCAGAAAGCGTATCACATTGTCGTAATTGTCGAGCGGCTCTCCGATGCCCATCAATACCACACCGGCAATGCGTTCCGATGCGGGACAGCCCTCATCAGCGGCATAGATCTGCCCGAGCATTTCGGATGCTGTGAGGTTACGGACAAATCCAAGCGGTGCAGAGGCACAGAAGGTACAGCCCATCTTGCAGCCGACCTGCGTCGAGATACATGCGGTTGCGCCATGATGATACGCCATCCGCACGGTTTCGACACAGTTTCCGTCCGACAGCCGACATAAGTATTTTACAGTATCATCAACATGAGATGCAAGTGTTTGCTGCATTTTTAGTCGATTTATATAAAACTGTTTTTGCAGCTCCTGCTGAAACTGTTTAGATAGATCCGTCATTTCCGCAAACGACGAAACTCGTCGTACATGCAGCCAGCGAAAGAGCTGTTTGGCACGGTAGGCAGGTGCGCCCATGGCCTTGCACTCTTCTGCCAATTCTTCGGGCAGCAGATTCAGGATATCCGTTTTCTCCATGGACGCACCTCCTTGTCAAAGCATGTATTTGCGTTATATTTCCTGTTTTCGCATGCGGCAGAGAAAAAATCCGTCCGTGCCGAGCATACGAGGAAACAGCGTTGTTTTCTCCTGTGCAAAGGCTGCAAGCTCCGGCAGCTGCTGCCAAGGGCGTTCCGGCATAAATTCCGGATGCGCCGCCAAAAACCGCTCCACGACCGCATCATTTTCCTTGCAAGAGAGCGTGCAGGTCGAATAGACCAGTACACCGCCCGGTCGCACGGCTTTTGCCGATGCGTCCAGAATGGCATACTGGATTTCGGGCAGCCGTTCCAACTCCGACAAATCCTTATATCGCACCTCGGGTTTCCGTCGCATCACGCCAAAGCCCGAGCATGGCACATCGCACAATACCCGATCTGCCATCGGTCGGTCAGCATCGGGCTGTACCGCATCGCCGACTTTTGCTTGTACCATCGAAAGCTGCAAGCGGTTTGCACCATCCGTAATCAGCTTCACCCGATGCGGATGCAGATCATAGGCAAGCAGTGTGCCGGTATTCTGCATCTGTTCTGCCATGGAGAATGTCTTACCGCCCGGTGCCGCACAGACATCGAGTACGGTTTCCCCCGGCTGCGGATCGACTGCCAAACAGCAAAGCTGCGATGCCAAATCCTGCACATGAAACCATCCTTTGCGAAAGCCTTCGGTTTCGGTCAGCGTGCCGCTCCGTTTGACCTGATATGCCAGCGGAATCTGTGGTACAGAGGTTAGCTCCGGCATTTCGACCAGCAATGCTTCCTCGGAAATCAGCAGCGGATTGCGCCGAATATACACCGGCGGCTCACCCATACTTTGTTCGAGAAAATCCGCAACATCCTCACGGGCATATTCGTGCATGAGCTGTTCGAGCAAGGGTTTCGGCACGGAATACTGCACCGACCATGCCCCGATCTCGTCCTTAGGCAGCGGAATGGCTTTTCCGCTGCGCAGGAATTTTCGCAAAATCGCATTGACCATACCCGATGCACTCTGAAACCGCAGGCTTTTGACCGCCTCCGTCCAAAGGTTGACGACTGCCGCTTCAGGTGTATGCAGTTCGAGCAGCTCGTAAATACCGCAGCGCAGCACACACAGCACCGGCAAATCCAACTTCTTGAGCGGTCGCTGACTATGTGCCGCAATGCAGGCATCGACTGTCAGCAGCCGTTCGAGCGTCCCCTGATAGAGCATCGTACACAGACGTTTTTCCTGTGCATCCAAATCACTTTTCGAGAGGGCTGCATGGAGGGCGAGATTGCTGTATCCATGGGATTTCAGCGTCTGCACGAGCGTCTTGACGCAGAGCAGCCGACAAGCAAGTCCTTGCATCATCGGCGGTTATTCCGAATCGCAAGCAGCCGCAGCAGCTGCAAAGCCGATACTGCCAAAGCGGCGACATAGGTCATCGCTGCCGCACGCAGCACATTCGATACACCCTTGCGCTCGTCCTCATCAAGCAGGAGCGTATCCCGAATCGTCCGAACAGCTCTGCCGCTGGCATTGAACTCGACCGGCAGTGTGACCAACTGGAAGAACAATACCACACAGAACAAAATGATGCCGAGGTCAATCAAAATCGTACCCTGCCCAAATATGAGTCCAAGCAGAATCAGAAAATACGATGCGGTAGAGGCAAAATTTGTCACACCGACAATGGCAGATCGAATCTTCACCGGTGCATACTGTTCTGCATGCTGTACGGCATGTCCTGCCTCGTGCATGGCAACACCCACCGCCGCAACCGTCGGTTGATCGTATACCGCCTCCGACAAGGCAATCGTATTGGTTCTCGGATCATAGTGGTCGGTCAATTCACCGGCACATCGGGTAATCTGCACCTGATAAAGCCCATGGTCATCGAGCATCTGACGGGCAGCCTGCGCACCGGTAATGCCGCGGCTGTTGCGTACTTGTGAATATCGCTTGAATGCGCTGTTGACACCGATGGATGCCGCAAGCGAAATAATCATCGAAATCAGAAAAAACCACATATCGCTTTCTCCTTTCCTGTCCGATGCCTCCGCATCGGATCACAGTTCAGTCCCAGTATATGCAATTGAGTATCGTTTCATCCCTTAACCGATGGCACAACGCAATCGGTCGCCGTTTTGTATGACCGCCCCACGCAGGAAATCGCTCACTGCCATGGCACGGCTGCCCTCTGCCTGCACCACCAAGGGTCGTACGCAAAAACCGTCGCCGCAGACAAAAGTCATGGTTGCGGCATCGACAATTGTACCCGGTGCGGCATCGGATTGCTGCTGCACCCATTCAGAAGCATAGAATTTCACACGCTTACCGTTGAGCATTGCATAGCCCGTGACGGCACGAATCGTGCAGTCAATGCTCTGCGCCGGACGGGTAAAGTCCAGACAGCTCATTTCTTTCGTAATTTTCGCCGCAAGGGTAGCATCGGCATCGTTTTGCGGTACGGGATTCAGCATATGCTGTTCCAATTGTTGCAAGGTTTCCTGCATGACATCGGCAGACATCTCTGACAGCCGATCGTGCAAGGTATTTGCCGTTTCGGTTGCTGCAATGGCGGTTTCCCGTTTGAGCAGCATATCGCCGGTATCCATGCCGATTGCCATCTGCATTGCCGTCACGCCGGTGACGGTATCGCCCGCAAGAATCGCTCGTTGAATCGGTGCAGCCCCGCGCCAGCGAGGCAGCAGCGACGCATGCAGATTGATGCAACCATAGACCGGCAAATCCAGAATTTCCTGCGGCAGCAGCTGCCCATAGGCGATCACCACAATCAAATCCGGCTGCAACTCCCGAAGCAATGCCATGGTCTGCACGGCATCTTCTCCACGCTTGAGCGAAGCCGGCTGATAGACCGGCAGTCCCAATTCCAACGCACGGCGCTTGACCGGCGGCGGTTGCAGCTTATGGCCACGTCCGCTCGGACGGTCCGGCTGCGTGAACACTGCCTGCACCGTATGCCCCAAATTCACCAGCCGCTGCAAGGTCGGCACAGAGAACGCCGGTGTGCCCATGAACACAAGTTTCATTGCAAATCCTCCGGACGCACATATTCCTCCACCAATGCTGTGAACAGCTGTCCGTCCAGATGGTCATTCTCATGGCAGGCACAGCGTGCGCCCAACTCCTTCAGTGACAGCTCATACTGCTCACCGTGACGGTTATAGGCACGGAGTACCACATATTTCGGACGGGTCACATAGCCCCAGCGGTTCGGGCAGGACAAACAGCCTTCCAAATCCCGCTGCACACCGCTCGTCTTGACGATTTCGGGATTGACCGCCTCGATGATGTGATCGTCGATGTCCATGATAAAGACTCTGCGCAGAATGCCGATCTGCGGTGCTGCCAATCCAACACCGCCCGATTGCTTCAGCGTTTCAATCATATCATCAATCAGCTGTGCGAGCTTCGCATCAAACTGTTCAACAGGTCTTGCTTTGGTCTGCAAAACCGAATCGCCTTCCTTTACGATTGTACGAATGGCCATGCGGCAATTCCTCCTTCTTTCTCACTCGTTTGCAAAGCCCTCACCCCAACGGCGCAAGTGCTCCGCCGTGAATGAGAACCCGCCAAGGTTCAAATTTGCTTTGGACAGATCTTCCTCCGTATACCACGGGTCATCCGGATGTTCATACGGACCTGCCAGAATATGAAAGCTCTGCGCCGGCATCATGCCCTGTGCCAATAAAAAGCAGCGTTCGCCTTCGGCATTGACCGCCTCGTCCACAATCAAAATTACATGTCCGGGCGAGCCGCCGCAACAGAAAAAGTCACCGGTTTTTGCCTCAGAAAGCAGAATCGTCTGCGACTCCTTCTCGAGCGACAGCGTACCGGCATACCGCATGACGGTTTTCAGATAATTGAGCAGCTGCTGATAGGATGTATCTTTGCCTTGTATCGGCACCCACTGTACCCAATCAAACAGTACCAATGCCCGTTTGCCGTCCCGCCAGCTGTGATAGTCGAGCAGAAATCCGCTTGTGGTATGGAACGCAATGCGTTCGGTTTGGTTGGTTTTCCAAAAATATTCCGTGTAAACGCGAATAATACTGTCCGCACATTGCTGCAGATCGGCGTTGCCCACATCCATGTCATAGACCGCAGACGCATAGGAATTGCTCGTCGTTTCGCCATTGTAGAGGTAAATCAGACTGCCATCGGGATAAACCGGCATATTTCGCATGAATGCCAAAAAAGAATCCTCCGCAGCCGGAATCCGAGCATAGCCCTCCGACGGCAGCAGACGGGTTTCCTGT
The DNA here is from genome assembly GCA_944388075.1 of uncultured Clostridia bacterium. GTDB lineage: Bacteria > Bacillota > Clostridia > Oscillospirales > Ruminococcaceae > Firm-04. The sequence continues at coordinate 63,875 of CALXHI010000028.1, forward strand.
GTCATCCCATCGGGGTTGATCTGCGGCGATTGGGGAACAAGCTGTGCGGTTTGCACGGTTACGCTTGCCGGCTCCCAAGTCGGGCAGGTACGCATCCACAGCAGCCAAAATCCGGCGATACACAACGGTAGCACCAGAAACACGAGAATCTGCCATGGCTTCAAAGGTGTTTTCAGAATTTCCTTGAAAGATCGTCGTTGTTTCATTTCTTGTTGCATCGCAGTCCTCCTATTATATGTCACAATCTCCGTTCATATCAGCGTAAAGTGTTACTTTAGAAAATGCTTTGTCGGCATATGCCGTTTCGAGCAGCTGCCGAACCCAAGTGCGCATCGGTGCAATATTTTTGCATTTGAGCAAAATACGCCACCGATATTTGCCGTTGAGCTTGCCATGCCCTGCTTCAACCGGACCGAGCACACGCAGCGGTGACGGACAGGGCGTGCGTGCAATCTGCATCCGAAGCAATGCTGCCAGACGGTTCGCCGCCCGTGCCGCACGATCCTGCCATGCCGAAGCCAGTCCCAGCATACAAATATCGCAGATGGGCGGAAACAGCAGCGACCGTCGCAATGCCATTTCCTCTCGATAAAAGCTGTCATAATCCTGTTGTGCAGCCAGTTGCAGGACATAGTGGTCGGGCATGAAGGTTTGCAGAATAGCTCTGCCGGGGGATACACCGCGACCGCCTCTGCCGACCACCTGTGTAATCAAGGAAAATGTCCGTTCATAGCTGCGAAAATCTCCGGCATAGAGTGCTTTGTCAATCGACACCACACCGACCAGCGTGACCTTCGGAAAATCGAGGCCCTTGCCGATCATCTGTGTGCCGCAGAGAATGTCATATTCCAAATTGGCGAATGTCCGAAAGCCTTCTTCATATGCCGAACGGGACATCGTCGTATCGGCATCCATGCGGAGAATCCGTGCCTGCGGCAGCAACTCTGCAAGCTCCTGTTCAAGACGCTGCGTGCCGAATCCCATCGGAATCAGATGGTCATAGCCACAGCTCGGACAGACCTGCACCACGGAATCGATATGACCGCAGTAATGGCAAATCAAACGGTCATTCGCTTTATGGTAAGTCAACGGAACGGAGCAGTTCGGACAAAAAATCGGCTCCCGGCATTTGGCGCACTGCATCAAGGTGTGGAATCCACGCCGATTGAGCAGCAATATGCTCTGCTCGCCCTTTTGCAGATTCTCCTGCAACGCCGTCAGCAAAGCCTCGGAAAACGGACTGCCGTTTCCGCTCATACGTTCCTGATTCATATCCACAATCTGCACAGTCGGCAGCGGTGCTTGATTGTAACGCTGTGTCATGGTCAGCAACCGATACACGCCTTTTTCGGCAAGATAGCGGCTTTCCAAAGATGGTGTTGCCGATGCCAGCAGCAGCGCCGCCTTGTGATACTTACAACGTTCTTTGGCGATATCGGCCGCATGGTAACGAGGGGACTGATCCGCCTTATAGGAATGCTCCCCCTCCTCATCGAGGATGATAATCCCGATGCGATCGAGCGGGGCAAATACGGCACTGCGTGTACCGACAACGATATCGACTTCCCCACGCCGAATCAGCTTAAAGGTATCGAACCGCTGTCCGAGGGATAGACCGCTGTGAATGGTTACGACTCGATTGCCGAATCTTGCCTGAAAATACTGCACGACCTGCGGTGTGAGGGCAATTTCGGGTACGAGCAGCAATGCTTGACGTCCCTGCTGCAAGGTCAGTGCAATCAGCTTTTCAAAGACAACGGTCTTACCGCTCCCCGTTACACCCTGCAAGAGAAATGCAGCCGGACGTTCTGCCAAAACGGCATCGGACACGGCATTGTATGCGTTCTGCTGTTGGGCATTGAGCTGCGTTTGAGCGGTCGATACTGTCGGAACGGCATCTCTCGGCACACGCATGAACTCCATGTCAAAGCTTTCCGCAATTCCGTTTTTGATGAGATTGCCGATTACCGCTTCCGATACGCCTGCCGAATAGGCACATTCCTTTGCGGAAAGTGCCGGATGCTGTTCGAGCACCTGCACGGCGAGGAGTTGTTTCGGCGTTGGATGAAAGCATTCCGGTGCCTCCCGATAGGCAGCGGTCAGCCGCACCATTTTACGGGTACTGTCAGCGATGCGCTGTTTTCCCTCCGTCACGGCGACCAAACAGCCTTTTTCGACAAGAGCCTGAATGACAGTTTCCTTGTCCGATGCGGCATCCGCTTGCAGCAGCAGATCCCGTTCTTGCGAATTCTCAGTTTTCTCGAGCATATGCAGCAAATTGCGCTCCGCATCGGTGAGCAGCACACCCTCCGGCTGTGGCGTCAAGGCATAATGCTCCGTCAATCGCAGCTGCATACCGCCCGGCAACACCGCACGCACAGCATCATACCAAGTGCAAAATGTGCGGTCATGGAGAAATTCTACCAGATGGAGCAGCTCTGCCGTCAGTACCGGCTCATCGTCAAGAACGGCGGCGATGGGTTTGAGTGGAAGCGGTTTGCCATCGGCATCCACAGGAACTTGCTCGGACAGTGCCAACACCATGCCGATCCGGCGGTGATTGCCCTTCCCGAACGGGACGGCGACTCGCTGACCGGGGCAGATACGATGATGCCACATGTCGGGCACATGATAGCTGTAGAGCTGGTCGTAGCCAAAGGTCGCAGCATCGAGTGCGACCTGCGCCAGCATGAGTTTTTCGAGATAGGCCATGCCCCGACAACTGCTTGGCTTACTGTACCGAATCGGAATCCATCGGTGCCAGACGATATTTGCCGGTTGCAAACTCGTCCACGGCAACGCTGACCGGATTTTCGGCTGCAGGGACAGGCTTCCGCTCGAATTTATCTTCGATGCGGATTTTGACTGTTTCACCCTCCTTGACCTGACGTTCCGCCTTTTCCTTTTCTCTTGCGGCAACTGCCTGACCGGTAATTTCCCGTGCACGCTTGGCGATACCGACCACCAAGGTATACGCACTGGTATTCTTCGGTGCGCCGAGGGACTCACTCTTCATCTGAATCTGATACATAGAAGGCTTTAACATAATACTCTCCTCTTTCATTCGTTCGGACGCTGCTTGCAGGTCTCCGCACGCACAATGGCGCAGAAATCATCGACCGCATTTTCCAGCGCATCATTCATAACCACATATTGATAGTGTACCGCAGACTGCATTTCTGTTGCAGCGGCAGCAATTCTTTTTTCGATGGTAGCGGAATCCTCCGTACCACGCTTTTCCAGACGATGCCGGAGCGTTTCAATGGACGGCGGCACGATGAAAATCGACACCGCATCGGGACAACGCTTCAGGATTTGCATCGCACCCTGCACCTCGATTTCGAGTATCACATGCACACCCTGTGCCCGCAATGCTTCGACCTTGTCTTTGGGAGTCCCGTAGTAATTGCCACAGTATTCGACATATTCGAGCATTTGGTTATTTTGAATTCGCTCCTCAAATTCCGCTTTTGTAACAAAATAGTAGTGCTGTCCATCGATTTCGCCGGGACGGGGCGAACGGGTTGTTGCGGAAACAGACACCTGACACGACATCCGCTTGCAGACCTCTGCGAGGATCGTGCCTTTTCCGCAGCCGGATGGTGCAGACACCACCAGCAGCAAACCTTTACGATTCATCTTCGGTTTTCTCCTCTGTCACAGCATTGCTGCCACCCAAACGTGCAGCGATAGTTTCGGGTTGAATGGCGGACAAAATCACATGGTCGCTGTCCATCACGATCACCGAACGGGTGCGTCTGCCATAGGTCGCATCAATCAACCGACCACGATCTCTCGCATCCTGAATGATCCGCTTGATCGGTGCAGATTCCGGACTGACGATAGAAATCAGACGTGACGATGAAATCATGTTGCCAAAGCCAATGTTGATTAAGCGCATGCCGATACCCCTTCACTCGATATTCTGGATTTGTTCACGGATTTTCTCAATTTCGGATTTCATGTCCACCACCAGCTTGGTCACCTGCAAATCCTGTGCTTTCGAGCCGATCGTATTGACCTCACGGTTCATCTCCTGCACGAGGAAATCGAGCTTTCGACCGATCGGTTCTTCTGCTGTCAGCAATGCGCTTGCCTGAGCGAGATGACTGTGCAGCCGCACCATTTCCTCATCGACCGCCGTTTTCTCAGCAAAGATGGCAGTTTCGGTCAAAATACGCTGATCATCAATATTGGCAGCTTGCAGCAGTTCCGAGAGCTTCGCATACAGTCGATTGCGGTACTGCTCTGCGATGGTCGGCACGATGGCTTCGACCGATGCGAGCATCTGCTCGATATTGGAGAGTTTCTCGGTCAAATCCGCAGCCAAACGTGCGCCCTCCACAGCACGCATATTAATAAAGGCGTCCAATGCCTGCTGTGCCACAACCGATACCGCAGCCCAGACTTCCGTCTCATCCTCAGTCGCCTTAGTGACGGTAAACACATCCTGCAAGCGCAGCAAAGACGACAGCGTCAGGTCATCGCGCAGCGTACCGCCCTGCCGGTCTGCATAACTGCGCAGCGCATCGATATAGCCATTGGCGACCGATTCGTTGACGATGACCTGCGCATCTTTGCCGTCCAGACGATTAATGGTCACGGAAACCTCGACCTTACCACGCACAATTGAACCATTGAGCAGCGTTTTGAGTTTTTCCTCGAGATAGAGATAAGTACGGGGCAATCTTGCAGAAAATTCGTAATAGCGATGATTCACGGATCGGATCTCGACAAGGACATCTCGTTCCGCAATCATTTGCTGTGCACGGCCATAGCCGGTCATGCTTTTTGGCATTGGATATCGCCTTCCTTCTAAATATGCTAAATATGTCCGGATATGTCCGGAGACACGTCCCCTATCATACTGCATCAGTTTAGTATACCATATTCCGGCGAGAAATGCAAGACAGATTTGAATACAAATTGGATACAAAAATGACCGGTTCAAACAGAACCGGTCATTTTCATGTGTTAGAAGTAGAATCCTCCGCTTTGGAACGATCTTACTGCTGGTTACCCAGCTCAGAATAATCGAGCAGACCACTGAGGAACTGGAGAATCGGAGAGACATCGTTTGCATTGATGATTCCATCGTATGCGCAGTCAGCATTGATTTGGCCCTGTGCAGTAACGGTGACGTTGCTGTCTTCAGCTACATAACGGCTCAGCAAAACAGCGTCAGCGACCGTCACACGCTCTTCCGGCGTTGCGCCCTCGGAGCAGTCAACATTACCCCAATCAGCATCGCTCTCAACTACCGTATCGCTCGGCGTCACATCCGGATACAGCTCATACATAGAGCCAAGAGCCATCAGGATATCGCCTGCATGCCAGAATCTGTGGTAGTTCAGCTCAACGGAACCAACATTGACGAAGTCATCGCAGTTGGTAGCGAAGATTTCGGCATCATAGAAGGTGGTTGCACCATTCGCCTTATCTGCCTCGTAAGCAGCCTTCAGCTCCTGGAACTTCTCCTCTTCCTCGTACATGGTACGGATATCGCAGAACTTGATGCCGTTCTTAGCGACATCGCCATAAGGATAGGTACCTTCCTTGCCGGCAGGAACATAGACTTCCTGATCGAACAAACGGCAGAGCGAAGCACTGTACTCGGTTCTGCTCAGACCTACATCGTCACGACCGAGATTCCAAGCACGATCCATCAGCTGCTGTGCCACATACAGGGACTTCTCAGCAACGGTCGTACCCTCAGCAACAGTACCGGAAGCCTGAACGCCCTCGGCAGCTGCATAGTGAATCAGAGTATTAGCGAGCGAAGAAACGCAACCGAGGTCGGAATTACCCTTACCAGCAACGGTGCAGGACAAACCGGTGTTGCCATTCGGATTGAAGGACTGCGTCCAAGTATCCGGCTGACCATCCCAGTCAAGGACGGAAATGATTGCATAGTCGCCATCGTCAGTGAGGTCGGTATTCTCGACCATGAAGCCACACCACTTCTCGAGCATGGTGGACAGTGCCTCTTCCATCGTCACGCCGCCTGGCTTAATGGAACCATTGGAAGCATCGCCCTCGGTCTTGATGATGTAGTACAGCTCAGCAAGACGCTGGGTTGCCCAGACCTGGTTACCGATCCATCTGTTGGAACCGGGATCCTTGTAAACCGGGTGCTCATCATAAGCCATGTCATAGAAGGTGGACACAGATGCCGGATAGGACTCGTACTTACCATTCCAGCTGTTGGTGCAGCCGCCGGCGAACATACCCTCCGGAGACTGAAGCCACATGTACATCTCGAGCTGACGCTGGAGGGAGGTGGTGTAGTCCTTCACTGCGCCGGAGGATTTCATGCCGGCATTCAAATCTGCATCATAGAGCAGAGCGTAAGCTGCGAGCGGGCTCTGATAGAACATATGAGAGTGCGAGCAGCCGATCTGCCACGACCACTGACCATCCAATGCGCCGCCCCATGCGGTGTACCAAGACATCAGGAAGTGCTGACCCTGGAGACCGCCGCCGGAAGCATCCGTCTGGATATTCTGGCAGCCGATTGCCTTGTAGTACTTATCGAACATATCGTTACGGAGCTGGTCGCCCATCATACCGGCGAGCGAAGAAACGTTGGCATCGCCCACACCCCAGCGGTTAGCAGCGTAAACTGCCTGAATGGCACGGTTCTCAGCGTCCGGAGCGTTGGTGTAAGACCACTGCGGAGCGGTCGTGCCGTCTGCGAATGCAAACTTCATACCGTTGGTGGAGTTACCGTAGGTCAGCTCCTCCACACACGGATGCGGGATGGTCTCGAAGCAGGACTCCTGGTCACCACGCTGGAAAGTGTTGATGAAGGTGAAAGTGCCCAGCTCGCCCTCTGCGGAGCCGCCAAAGCCATACCAGTCATCAACGTCAGCCAGCCAGTGCATCAGGTACTCACCATTCTGGCTGCTGTAAGCGGAAGTGAACTGGGAGTGAATCGGGTTCTTACCAACATTAGACTGGTTACCCTCAGACGGATAGTTCTCCGGACCTTCCGGATACTCCTTGGCAACCTGTGCGCTCAGCTCAGATTTGCTCCAGAAGCCGGACTGCTCGGTTGGAATCATCACTTCCAGCGTCTTCCAAGCCTTTGCCAGATCACTAGTTGCTTCCTTATAGTCGGTGTTTGCAGTGATGTTGTCCTCCATGGCAGCAATCCATACGATGTAGGACATTGCCTCGGAAGTGGTTTCATGACCGTAGTCAGGCGCTTCGCAGATAACGGTCTCGATCGAGTGGTACGGCACACCGAAGCCGCCCGGAGCCACGTTCTTGGTGCTCAGGTAGCCATTCTCCTGACCCTTGGTGACAACGTCATCATACAGGGACAGAAAACGCTGTGCGTAGGTCTCGTCGCCATAGGCCTCAGCCTTGGTACGAGTGCCGGCAGCCGATGCAGTGCTGGTCATCAATGCAGACGATGCCATTGCAGTTGCCAGAACGGCTGCGAGGATTGCGCGGTTCTTCTTGAATTGCATTCTTTTTTCCCCTCTCGTAATTGGTAAAAATTCGCACGGTTTGAGTTTGATACACAAACGCAGCAGACGCACAAATGACAGTTCCGAAGCCCGTGCGTTTCGTCTCCGTCATCGGCACTTTTACGAATATGCTTGCCAATTTCATCGAATTTGCATGGCATATGCGCAAATGTCCCCTGTGCAACTCTACCATTATTATAGCCCTTTCTTTTCCATTTGTCAAGGCTTTCCGCCAAACCCAAGTCCTTCCTGCCGTCATTTTGGATGCTTAAACAAATTTGCCGTTATCGATTTGTGCATTTTGCCGGTTCCTTCCACAGCGTTTTTACGAAATTTCTCATCTGATCCGATTTGCGGCTGCAAAGATAATAGATTCCTCCCTGAAAATACACAAGCACACAACACAGAATCAACACATTTCTTTGCTATTCTCTAATCAGACTCAAATTCTTTGACCGCTTTCACAATTTCGACACGTTTACTTCATGTTGAATACATATTATTTTGCGATAATTATTGTGTGTTTGCCTAGATTTTCAAATTGGCAATATCCACAAATTCTCAGCAATATAATCCAAACGCAAAAGACAAGCATCCGGGAGTACCGCCCGGCTTGCCGCAACTTGGAAAGGGGCATTGTTTCCTATGGTTGAAATCCAACATCTTACCAAATTCTACGGCAGCCATCCTGCCGTACAGGACCTCAACTTCACAGTCGGCGATCGAGAGGTTCTGGGCTTCCTCGGACCGAACGGTGCGGGCAAATCCACAACCATGAACATGATCACCGGCTGTCTGCCGTCGACCTCCGGCACGGTACTTGTAGATGGGCACGACATCGCAACCGAGCCGCTTGAGGTCAAACGGCGCATCGGCTATCTGCCGGAGCTGCCGCCGGTCTATCCGGATATGCGGGTCTATGACTATCTGATGTTCGCTGCCGGACTGAAAGGTGTGCCGAGAAACGAGCGCAAAAAACAGGTTGAATATGCGATGGAGCGTCTGCGTATTACCGATGTGCAGCGGCGCATCATCGGCCATCTGTCGAAGGGCTATCGGCAGCGTGTTGGCTTTGCACAGGCATTGCTCGGTTCGCCGAAATTTCTGATTCTCGATGAGCCGACCGTAGGCCTTGACCCGACGCAAGTCATCGAAGTTCGCAACCTGATCAAGGAACTGGCGATGGAGCATACCATCATCTTCTCGACGCACATTCTCTCCGAGGTCACTGCCGTTTGCGAACGGGTTGTCATCATCAGCAAGGGGCAGATTCGTGCGATCGATACCATTGACCATCTCGAACAGCTCTCGACCTCCGAGCCGATTCTGCGTCTGAAGATCGAGGGCGACATTCATCGTGTCAGCACTATTATAAAAGGTATCCCCGGCGTGAAGGAATTGCGTGAGGTGGAATTTGAATCGACCGGTGTCAACAACTACACGGTTGTGCTGGCAGAGGAATCCGTCCGCAAGACCATTCTGGCAAAGCTCATCGAAGCCGACTGCGTGACGCTTGAGGTTACGGCGGTCAAGTCCTCACTCGAGGATGTCTTTGTCAAGCTGACCGCACAGCCCCGTGCGCAAACACGGGAGGAAGCCCTCGACTCGCTCGCCGAGGAATTGGAAGCGGAACGTGCCGCAGAAGATGCCGCCGCCGGAAAGAAGGAGGACTAACGATGTTTGCACTATATAAAAAGGAACTGCAATCCTATTTCTATTCGCCCTTTGCCTATGTAGTCAGCGCACTGTTTCTGATGGTATTCTCGCTGAGCTTCATCAACGGCATTGCGAATATGGACTCGTCCGTATTCAAATTCTCGTTCCCGAATATTTTCTACAACAATTTCTTCTACTTCATCTTCCTGATTCCGCTGCTGACGATGCGTACATTCGCCGAGGAGCGCAAATCTCATACCGAAACGCTCTGGCTCTCCGCTCCCATCACGATTACCAAGGTCGTACTGGCAAAGTACTTTGCAGTTGTGACCGTCTTTTTGCTGATGATGGCATTGTCGCTGATTTATCCGCTGATTGCGTTTCTGAACGGCTCTGTGGTTTTCTCCACGCTGCTGTGCGGCTATGTCGGCTTCCTGCTTTGGGGCATGGTCTGTATCGCCATCGGCGTGATGATCTCCGCCATGACCGACAGCCCGATCCTCGCCGCTGTCCTCAGCGAAGCAGCTATGATCGTTGTCATCTTTCTGGACAATTTCACGGCATCCGATTTCATCCAGTCCGTTCCCGTTCTGGCAAAGGGATTCAGCTGGTTCTCGACCGAAGCACGCTTTGTCGGATTTTCGCAGGGACTGTTCAATGTGGCAGATCTGGTCTTTTTCCTGTCGCTGTCTGCGGTTGTCCTGATCTGGACGATCATCATTATTGAGAAAAGAAGATGGAGCCGTGCCTAAACGGGTGCACCCATTCATGGAGGAATACGGATTATGAATACTTCCGGCAATCAAACCAATAAGAATAAAAAGTTCACGGCATTGGCATGGTCGCTGGCGGCATTGGTGCTGGTCATTGCGATTCTGCTGAACCTCATCGTCGGCCGTCTGAATATCACCTTTGATATGACGCCCAACAGCCTCTACACGCTGACCCCGACCACCACCGAATACCTCGAACAGCTCGATGCACAGGGAGAAAAAGTGGATGTATACTTCCTCGGTAAGATGGAAGAACTGGAAGCGGAGCTGGAGCTGCTTGCGCTTTATCGCACGCTGCTGGCATACGATGAATACGAGTGCTTCAATCTCATTGATATCGACCCCGATGCCAATCCCGAAATTCTCAAGGAACTGAACCCCGATAACTTCTATAACCTCTCCCAATACGATTTCATGTTGGTGTGCGAGCGCACGGGTCTGGTGAAACGTATCCCACGCAACATGATGTATGTATACGAATATGAAACCGACAGCGACACCAATACCCAAAAAGTTGTCAATGCCGAGTTTCGTGCGGAGAACTACTTGACCGGTGCCATCAAGTCCGTAGTCGAGGGCGTACAGCCGACGGTGTACTTCCTCGAAGGTCACGGGGAGATTCCGCTCTCGGAGATGACCCGTCTGGAAGCAAACCTGCGCAACTATAACTATGGTGCCAAAACGCTCAATCTGGTTACGGCAGAAGCCGTTCCGGAGGATGCCTGCATTATCATCGTTGCGAGTCCGACCATTGATATCTCCGAAGAGGAACGCAAAAAGCTCGAGAAATTCCTTGAGAAAGGCGGCAATCTCACGCTGCTGATGAGCCCGAATGAGGCGAAATTGAGCTATACCAATCTGGAAGCTTTGATGCTCGAATTTTGCATCGGCATGGACTACAACAAAATCCACGAAACCGATACCGCCCGTCACGTTTCCAACAACCCGAATATCTTCATGATTGATTTCGTACCGGCCAGTGAGAATGCAGACGCTGACCTGACCGGCGCATTGCTGGAAGCCACCGGCATCATCCCCTATATGCCAACGTCCCGCAGCTTCTACAGCATCTACGGCGACAATTACATGACCTGCACCATTGATTCTCTGATCAAAACCGCCACCACCGCCATCGGCGAACCCTGCGGCGGTACGAATGAAGATATGGATCCGGTGCAGGGTCAGGCACTGACACTTGCCATGTATTCGGAGGACTCACTGCGAAACAATGCAAAGCTCGCAGTCTTCGGCTCTGCGGAATTTTTGACCGACACGAGCATGAACACCGACTACTATATCATGCCGTTGCAGCTGTTCCTCAGCACCATCACTTGGATGTATGACAGCGACATCGACATGAGCATCGCCAACAAAGTGAAAACCTACGACAGCCTGAATGTCAGCAGCAGTGAGTCGGCAAACGGCTATATGGCATTGTTCGTCGGCATTCCCTGTGTGATTGCCGTCCTCGGTATTGTGGTATGGTTAAGGAGGAAGGACGCATGAAGCAAGTTCGCCGGATATGGATGCCGGGCATCGTTGCCGTACTGCTCTGCATCATTTACATCAACATAGACAATGCCGCCAAGCAACTCGTCGGCATTCCCTGTGTGCTCGCCGCCCTCGGTATTGTGGTATGGTTAAGGAGGAAGGACGCATGAAGCAATTCCGCTGGATATGGGTGCTGGGCATCGTTGCCGTCCTGCTCTGCGTCATCTACTTCATCGTAGACAATGCCGCCGAGCAGGAGGAACAGCAACAGCAGATTGGTGCTGCCAAGGCATTGTTTCGTGTGGACAGCACCACCATTCAACGCATCACCCTCGAAAACGAGGAGGGCTACTATGCTTTCGATTGGGACAGCGAACAGAAAACCTGGGTCATTGCCAGTGCGGAGCAGTTCAACCTCAATACCTATGCCATTTCGACCATCTGCAACTACTTCTGTGAGCTGGATTCCCTGAAAACGGTTGCGTTCGACTGCCAAGATACCGCTACCTATGGCTTTGACAATCCGGTCACGCTGAAGGTCTATACGACCGATACCGGCGAGGACAAGCCCTATGTCCTCTACATCGGCGACAACACCCCGACCTATGATGCCTACTATGCAATGGTGGAAGGCTCAAATGATGTCTACACTATCAATTATACGGAAGGCTCGGTGTTCTGTGCCTCGAAGGATACGCTGAAAAACCTCTATCTGTTCGACACCTTCAGCACACAGGTGACCCATTACGAGGTCTTCAAGGGCGATGATGCCATCGTACGTCTGACCCGTGATGAGGAAAACCTTTGGAACATGGAAGTACCGGGCACTTACCGTGTCAACAGTGCCAACATCGAGAATATGATTAACACATTGATTCGCGTGACGCTCGTTGGCTTTGTGGAGGAGAACCCCACCGATTTGGCACAATACGGTCTGGACAATCCCACCCACCGCCTGCTGCTGGAGGGCTATTCCGGCACAAAGGATATGAAGGAAGAGGTGTGGATCGGCAATCCGGCATCGGACAGTGCCGATGAGGTCAATGTCTATGGCTATTTCGTTGACAGCAAGCAGGTATTCCTGATCAAGAAGGCAGACCTGACCTTCCTCGATAACGATCCCGTTTCCTACATCTATCCGTATTGCGTGGATATCGATATTATCGATTTGGTATCTGTGGATATTGATATGGGCGATGTCTATGACATGAAAGAAACGCTCTATGTCGATTACGAGAACGGTGAATATGCCCTCAGTGATATCAAGATTGATTCCGAGGACGATGACTTAATCACGCTGTTCCAGAACTTCTACCGTGCCATCAGCAATCTGGAATTTACCGCCCTCGATCAAACTGCACAGCCTGCCGGCGAAGCGGCAATCTCCATCACCTACAACAAGAAAGACGGCACATCGGTGAAAGTGGAATTTGTCCGTCTGGCTGAGAACAATTTCGCTCTGGTGGTTGACGGCGTGTATGACGGCAGGACCGTGCGACTGAACCGTTTCACGGGCAGTGCCGGTATTGTGAAATCCTACGAAGCACTCCTGCGCGGACTCGATACCGAATAACACACAATGCTCTCCGATCCAACTGCGATCGGGGAGCATTTTCCTGTTTTCACGCCTTGACAACCCCATCGGAATGTGTTACAATACCCATAACAGAGTTTGGAAAGGAGGGAGTCCCATGCACACATCCCATTCGTTTGAAGGCTATTTGCCGATGATTGCCGTTTGCGCACGGAGTCTGGCATGGTATCCGATTTGGATGCTGCTCTTTGCCATGCGACCGACCATCGCTTTGCAGTCGATGGCGTTTGGGATACAGGCTGCACTCTTTGCGGTATCTGTGTTGGCTACGGCTTTGCTGCGTTTCCACCGCCGCACCCATCGTACGGGATTGCGAGTCCTCTGTGCAGTTGTTCCGGTCTTGCTGATTGCAGGCTGTGGCGTTTGGGTGCATACGGCATTGGGACTGACGCTCACGATTCTGCTCTGCATCTGCCTTTTGACCGCAAGCCTGCAAGCGGCGAAGCCCGAACCGGAAGCGCTGTTCACCGTCACTCCCTATGTCACATTTTTGACCGGACAGCTGTTGCTTGCCATGCTGCTGCACTTTGCCGAACTGCCCTATTCGATGCCGGCTGCGGTTTTGGTGACGGCAATCGAAACGATTGGCTTTCTGCTGCTGCGCAATCAGTTTACGCTGCAACGAATGGTCAATCGCCGCAGCGGTGCGGAAGAACTGCCGGTTCCGAACGAGATTCGACGAGGCAATCTGCGGCTGATGGGTGGAATTTTCTGCCTGGTCGGTCTGCTGTTTCTGTTGCGCAAGCCCCTGCAAATGGCATTGCTCGCCATACAATCGGGCGGCATCGCAGCATTGAAAGGTATCCTCTCGTTCCTCGTCCGGTTCATCGCCGCATCGGGCGGCAATGCCCCCGAAGCCCCCCCCATAACCGACCCCAGCACGGCACAGCCGATGCCGTCCGATGGCGGCAATGCGCTCTGGACTTTGGTCTTGTGGATACTGGTGATTGCACTGGTTGCATGGGTTTGGTACTGGCTGCTGCGAGATTTCCTGCGTAATCTGGCTGATTTGGTGTTACGGCTGCGCATGCGGCGTACTGCGGCGGCTGCACCTTCTGCCTCCACACCAACCGATGACGATGCTGCCTATCAAGATATCGAAAGCCTATCCACACCCGAAGCACGCATGACCGCACAAAAACGCATACGACGCTGGAAACAGCAGGTCAGGGCGTGGAGCAAATCGCCGGATTCTCAAGAGAAATTTGACCGGGGCTATCGTCTGCTGCTGGAAGCACCGCCGATGGATGCTGCCGATGTGCGAGCCGCCGATACCGTTACGGAAATTCGCCGAAAATGGGCGGCAGTCGCAGCACAGCCCACACTCGATGCCACAACCGATGCGTTTCGCCAAACACACTATGCCGATGCACCGCTGCCAACCGATGCGATTGCGGCATTGCAGGCAGACTTGACCCTGATGACAAAATTTCAGAAAGGACAGACCCCATGACAGAATCCTATCCGACCGGTTTGCTATTGGGCGGCGGCGGAGCGAAGGGGGCATTTCAAGTCGGTGCGTGGCGTGTGCTGCAAGATATGCACTATACCGATCATCTGCACGCCTATGCCGGCTGTTCGGTCGGTGCGCTCAATGCGATATTGTTTTCGCTCGGCGACTCGGACTATGCGGAATCCATTTGGAGCAGCATTCAGCGCAGGGATCTGATGGCAAAGGGCGGCAATGGCGCATTTTTCTCCCGGGATGGTTTGATCCGTCTGCTGCGCAGCCTACCGCTGTTCCGTCTGCACCACAGCAAAATTCCCGTCTATGCCAGCGTATTTCGTCGTAACACCATGCAAACCGAATACATCCTGCTCAACCGACTGCCCGTGCCAGACATCCGCACGGTACTGCTTGCAACCTCTGCCATTCCGCAAGTCTATGCACCGGTGACCTTTCGCCACAATACCTATGTCGATGGTGGTGTCACTCCCGAGGGCGACCACTGCATTGCACCGCTCTATCACGAGGGACATCGCAATTTTCTCATGCTCTCCCTACGCCATGATTTTACGCTCTATGACGTGCAGAACTCTCGTTTTCTCCATGCCGGCGGCACCAATCTCATCGAGCAATACAGCGACTGCGGCTTTACGCTGATAAAACCCCGAAAGCCGCTCGGCAATTTCATAACGGGAACGTTGAATTTTACCGATGATTTCATTCAAAAATGTATGCGTGCGGGTGCAGAGGATGCACGCATTCTGCTATGCAGCCCCTCTGCCGACGGTCCAGTTGCCGAACGCAACCGCTACTATGCCGAACTGATGGCAAGGCTGTTTCCCCATGCGGAACAGCTCGAAGGCTTTCTCGCACGCTATGCCGATCGCTTTGCCGTAAACCGCCCGATGCGGACGTTCGGCGGTGATGTATGGTATGACACAATTTATGCGGTAGACGGTTGGCAATTCCAGCACCATCGAACCGTCGGTCTGCGAGGGCATTATCGTTTTCTCAATCCCAACGGGGAGCGCATTGCATGGATTCTGCGTCCGAATGTGCTGACCCGAGCGTTACAGGACTATCAACATATCTTATGAGGTGATGCTATGAATTTCACACAGGAACAACAGCTCTATCTGGTCAACGGCAGCAGCTTTTTCGGTGCTGCCGAGCTGCCCGAAGCCGATGTCCCGCGCATTCAACTGCTCGATGGCGGTACCGGTATGAATTATGAGCAGCTCTTCGGCGATTTTCTCAGCCATGCAGGGCTTCCGGGCATCGGCGGCGATGCCCTGCGAGCGGTATTGGCGCATTTTTATGAGCCGGAACAACTGCCCGATGACGATGCCCGCAAGCTGCACGCATGGATTGTCGAACGCCTGAAAGAACGCAATCCCGACTTTTCCGCTCCCGGCTGCTATCCGCCCGGCATGCTGCTCGGTGCGACATGGAATCCGGATGTTGTGCATACAGTCGGACAAGCACTCGGACAGGAGGCTCGTGTGTTCGGCGTGCATGTATTGCTCGGGACACCGAATGTCAACCTCCATCGTGACCCTCGAAACGGCAGAGCCTTTGAGGGCTATTCCGAAGACCCCTATTTGGTTACGGCTCTGGCACCGTCCCTTGTGACCGGTGTACAGGAAATGGGCGTGGCAGCCAATGTCAAGCATTTCGCTGCCAACCATCAGGAAACCAATCGGCTCGGCGTCAATGAACATATCTCCGAACGAGCCTTGCAGGAGCTTTACTATCCGGGATTCCGTGCCTGTGTCGATGCCGGTGTGGCAACGGTCATGAGTGCCTACAATCAAATCAACGGCATTCCCTGTACCGAAAACAAACAGCTCCTGACCGATATGCTGCGCAATGAATGGGGTTTTGACGGGCTTGTGATGTCGGATTGGGGCGCAGTTTATCATCCGGCGGCAGCGGTCAATGCCGGAAACGATTTGGCAATGCCCGGTCCGATTCCGCCCGATACGCTCCGTGCCGCCCTCGCAGACGGTACGCTCGATGCAGACGCCCTCCGACAATCGGCAGAACGGGTTGCCCGTCTTGCCAAAGACTACTCCAAGCCGGCTGCCGGTCGAATCGATATTGCTGCAACCGATGCAGCCGCCTATCGTGCTGCGGTCGAGGGCATTGTCATGCTGAAAAATGACAGAGCCTGCTGCCCCCTCTCGCCCCATGCAAAGATTGCGCTTTGCGGCGACCATCCGGAACGCCTTCTGACCTGCGGTGAGGGCAGTGCCGGTATCAATACCACACGCAATGTTTCGCTGCTCGATGCGTTGACGGAACGCTTCGCCGCCGTGCAAATCGGCTGCTACGACGGTGCGGATACACTGGTCTATGTCTACCACCTGAAGGGACAGGAAGGTACCGACCGTGCCGACATCGGCATTGCCGCATCGGTACAGCGGGAATGGGAACAGCTGCTGACCTATGCCAAACAGCGCAGCCTGAAAACCGTCCTGCTCCTCAATATCAGCGCACCGGTGGCTCTAGGCGCATGGCAGGATGCGTTCGACAGCATTTTCTGCTGTTTCCTGCCCGGCATGCAGGGGGCAAATGCGATTGCGGATTTGCTTTGCGGCAAAGAAAATCCTTCCGGCAAGCTGCCGCTGACCTTCCCTGCTGCATGCGAACAGATGCCGACCTATCTGCACTTCCCCGGCGACGGCATGGATGTATGGTACGGTGAGGATATTTTTGTCGGCTATCGCTGGTACGATGCCCGCAAGATTACGCCTGCCTTTTGCTTCGGACACGGTCTTTCTTATACGCAATTCGCCCTCTCCGATTTGCAGACCGAAATCGTATCGACCGCACCGTTCCGGGTGAATGTCACCGTGACGGTGCAGAACATCGGCAGCTGTACCGGCAAAACCGTCGTACAGCTCTATGTCGGCGACCCACATTCAACCCTGACAAAGCCGATACGGGAGCTGAAAGCCTTCTGCAAACCGGAGCTGCGTCCGGGTGAATCCCAAACCCTGACCTTCCCGCTCGAGCAACATGCCTTTGAAAGCTATGATCCGAACCGCAGGGCATGGACGATGGAAGAAGGGCATTATACGATCAGCGTTGGTTTCTCGAGTGCGGATTTGCCGTTGTCTGCAGATATCTATGCCGATGTGGAATCGCCCTATCGCTACGGTGCAGCTACCGACATCAAGCAAATCATCGAAACTCCGGCGCTTTGCCAGACAGTACGGGCATTCTTCGATGCCAACGGATATCCATGGTCGGCGATTCTGACCTGCTACGAATATACTGCACAGGATACCATTGATTTGGTTCTGACGATGCAGAAATGCCCCGATGCTCTCCGGCAGACGCTCTATACCCAAATGTCTGCCATCCCGAAAACATAACGCACACACCGCCGTATCTTCTCGATGCGGCGGTTCTATTTTCTCACGCCCTCGCATACATATATACAACTAAGGGCAACACCGCACAAAGATTGTGCGTCAGATGCGCAGTCGATTTTTTCGTCAGATGAAACAAAAAGCGCAGGAAATACTCTGTGTATTTCCGAGCATTTTTGTGAAATATGACGGAAAAAGTGCAAGCAGATGACGTGCAAAGCCGTCAGGCGGTCTTTGTGCGGTGTTGCCTATGATAAGAACGCAACACAGCGAGGTGTTATCATGCAATCAATTTATCGCAAGCTGATTCGCAGAGGTTTGTTTCTGGTGGGGATGCTAACGGTTTGTGCCGTTGGGATTGGGATCGCCCTGCACCGCTCTGCCGATACCGCCGAAGAATTTATCCCGACCGCTGCGCAGCCCACATCGCAGGAGGTTGTGTTTGTACTGGATGCCGGACACGGCGGTATGGACGGCGGCTGTTCGACGGCAGACGGCGTACCGGAAAAGGGCATCAACCTGAACATTATGCTGAATCTGCGGGATTTGCTCGAAGTCTCCGGCTACACGGTTCATGTCACACGGGATACCGATCGCTCGATTCACGACAAGGGCATCGAGGGCATTGCAAACCAAAAAAGCTCCGACATGGACAATCGGCTGGCACTGCTGAACCAATACGACAATGCCATTTGCCTGTCGATTCATCAGAATCAGTTCACCGACCCACAGTACAGCGGTGCACAGATGTTCTATGCGGACACGAACAGCGAAAGTGAATCGCTGGCACAGATGCTGCAATCGCAGTTTCAGATGATGCTCCAGCCGGACAATTCCCGTGAAATCAAGCTCTGCGGCAAGGAGCTGTTTCTCTGCTATTACTGCGAAAATCCGATGGTAATGGTCGAATGCGGTTTCCTCTCGAATCCCGAAGAGGCTGCCCTGCTCAAAACCGAGGATTACCAGAAACAGGTTGCCTTTACGATCTATGCCGCCGTACAGCAATGGCTTGCGACATGAGCTGCAAAACCCGACTCCGCATTGTTTGCGAAGTCGGGTTGTTCTGTATGGATTAGGCGTTCACTTGAATCACGCTGCCGCTCTTCCCCTTGGTCACGAGAATCTGCTTCTCGAATCGGTCGGCAAGCTCGGTCACATGGGAGATGATGCCGATCATGCGGCTGTTGTCGGAGAGCTGTTCCAATACTTTCACGGCATTGTCGAGCATGGTGCTGTCGAGTGTACCGAACCCTTCATCGATGAACATCGCATCAAGCCGCATACCGCCGCTCTGCTGCTGCACGGTATCCGAGAGCCCGAGTGCCAATGCAAGCGACGCCAAAAACGTCTCACCGCCCGAAAGCGTCTCAACCGAACGGGCTTGTCCGGTATAATAATCCATGACATCGAGATTCAGACCGGCAGTTTGATTGCGATTTTCAGCCGCATCCCGCAATTGCAGGCAATACCGTCCATCCGACAGCTCGGTGAGCTTCTTGTTGGCAAAGACCAGCACCTGATTGAAATAATAGGCCTGCACATATCGCTCAAACGATACCCTCGCCGCTTGCTTCGCATCGCCGCTCATCATTTTGACCAACTGTTCCAGTACATTCACATATGCGGCTGCTGCCTGCATCTGCTTTGCACAGGCGGTTGCTTCGTCCACCACTTGTTTGCATTCCCGAATATTGACCTCGGCATTCCGAATGAGGGCTTGCAGCTTGTCGCGATTGATTTCCAGCTCCTGCTTTTGGCGTTCCGCTGCGGCAACATCGTATGGGGTGCTGTCGCCGATTTGCTTCTGAAGACCCTCACATTCGCCCAGCGTCTTTGCGCGGATATCCTGCTGTGCTCGGAATTGGGTTTCCGCATCCGTGCGTGCCTGCTGCAACGCATTCGCCTGTTCCTGCATCCGCCGCAAATGCTGCTCTGCCTCCTGTAAAGACGCAAAGCGCAGTGCCGCCTTGCAAGTTTCGTATTCCGCCTTTTTCGCCGCAAGCAGCTGTGCCGTGGTCTGCAAGGACTGTGTGGCAGCTTGCAGTGCGGTTTCCTGTTTCGGCAATTCTGCACGAAGTGCTGTCAGCTGTACCTGCATCTGCTGCAATTGCTCGATTTGCCGCTCCAATTGCTGACACTGTTTCTGCAATGCTGTTTTGCGGTCACGATTCTCCTGTTGCAATCCGGCAACATCCTCCGGTTGCGTGCCCATCGATAACTCCTGTGCCTGCAACAATTTGGCAAGCTGCTCGTTCTGACTTTGCAAGCGGTCCGCTAGCAACCCGTCTTGACTTTGACTGTCTTTCAGATTGGCAAGTGCCTGCTCTTGCTTTTTCTTGTATTCCTGATACTGCGCCTCCGTCACATAAGTTTCGGGATCGAGGACAGCCGGCATCGGATGCTCCCTCGAACCGCATACCGGACAACACGCCCCCGGCTTCAGTGTCTGTGCAAGATTGCCTGCCATATTCCCGAAAAAGTTCCGTTCGGCGACATCGTACTGCGGCTTTATCACAGAAAAGTACTCCGTGTTCAGCTGCTTTGTTTTCTGCGAATGATTTTGCAGTTCTTGAACAGCTTGCTGAACGGCATCGAACTGCTTGACAATCGCAGACAGCTGTTCCTCCTGCATTTTGGCGGCTTCGAGGTCATGCTTTGCTTTCTCAAGCTGTACGGGCAAATCCGTCTGTTCGGCAATGATTTTCTCGATACGGGAGCAATCTGCCTTCCGCATATCCAGGGCTTTCTGCCGCTGCTCGACCGACCGTGTTTCCTCCTGATGTGCGCTTTGCAGCTTGGCATAGTCTTCCAGCAACTGCTGCAAAGCCTGATAGTTCGGCAGTTGCTCTTGCAGCACGGCAATCTGATTTTGCAGCTCCGGCAAGGCTTCTGCCGCCTTCTCTGCATCTTTACAATTCTGTTCAAGCTGTGCAAGAAAAACGGTTTCCCGTTCAAGCCTTTCGGTACGATTCTGATACTGCTGCATCAGCGCATTGATTTGTTTCCCCTGCGTGATGGACCGGATGAGCGTTTCCAGTTCCCGATTCTGCTGTTCCATTTGCATTCGCAATGCGGGCAAGGCTTCCTGCGCCCGCTCCATAGAGGCTTGCAGCAGTGTGCAAAGTTGCTCCCACATGGACTCTGTACCCGT
Organism: uncultured Clostridia bacterium; assembly: GCA_944388075.1. Classification (GTDB taxonomy): domain Bacteria; phylum Bacillota; class Clostridia; order Oscillospirales; family Ruminococcaceae; genus Firm-04. The sequence goes on from CALXHI010000028.1 coordinate 84,839, forward strand.
TGCAAGCATCCGTTCATACTCTGTTTGCAGATAGGACTCCTGTGGCTGAATCCGGCGGAATGTATGATTGAGCAATTGCGTTTGCGTATCCAATGCCTGCTTTGCCGCAGTGCGTTCCGCTTTGAGCCGCTCGTTCAACGCCTCGCAGTATTCGGTACGGAACAGCTTTCGGAGAATCAGCGACTTTTGTTTGGAATCAGACAGCAGAAACTTCTTGAATTCGCCCTGCGCAATCATGACAATACTCCGGAATTGATCTCGTTCCAGACCGATAATCTGCACGATTCGCTCTTTGGTCAAGGCGTCACCCTCGCAAAGTATTTCTACATCCTCCTCGCCAAGGATACGCCAAAGGATTGCATTTGCGGGTTCGGTTGTGAACCCCTCCCCTCGCTGTTTGGGCCGCACACAGCTCGGGGTGCGCTTGATTTCGTAAATATGCTCCCCACAGGCGAAGCGCAGCCTGACATAGGTTTCCTGTTCCGGTTTCGCATAATGGCTGCGGAACAGCTTGGTATTTTCACGCTGTTCCCCGCTGGCAACCCCATACAACGCAAAGCAGATCGCATCAAAAATCGTTGTCTTGCCGGCACCCGTATCGCCCAAGGTCAGGAAAATGGAATCTGTTCCGAGTGCAGCAAAGTCAATCTGCTGCACATCGGCAAACGGTCCGAATGCTGCAATGGTCAGAGAAAGCGGTTTCATAGCTATTCCTCCTTCAGAATGGATGTCAGAATTTCCTCTGTTTTCGGATGTTCCGACAGGTCAAAGTGATAGTTCACCCGTAGAAATTCGTCAATTAATTCCATCATGGATTTGTCCTTGACATCCGTTGCCGCAGTGACATAGTCCGGCAATTCGACCTGCAAGGCCGGATAGGTCAGTTCCAACACATTCGGATAGTAGTAGCGGAATCGATCCATCGCATGCAGCACAACCTCGGCATCGGTCAACCGAATGCTGAACAAATCTTCACCGGGATTTTGCTCTGCCGCCGCAAACAGCTCGTCAAACGAGCCTTCCAATATCCGCATATCCCATTTCGGCTTAAGTGCATATAAAGAAACCGTGTAATTCCCCTTTTCCTGCATTTCCAAAAGGGTGACGGATTTTTTCTGTGCAGCCTCGGAAAAGGAGTATTTCGTAAGCGAACCGCAATAGCGAATACGATTGTGCTTGACCCATTGCGGCTTATGGATATGCCCAAGTGCCACATAGTCAAAGGGGGCGAAAACATCCGCCGAAACCTGCTGCATACCGCCAAGCTGCAATTCGGAATCCGAGGTTTCAAGCACCTGCTCGCCACCCAGCACAAAGCCGTGATACATCAGGATATTGCGCTCTGCCGGATTGATATTCGCCTGTTCGATGAGCAGCCGCAGGCATTCGGTCAATGTTTCCGGTGGCGCAGAGCCTTCTTCCCGGGAAAGCAAGGACTGCAGCGTACCCATACGGGAAAACGGCATCATGTAGCAGTTGAGCGGTCCGTAGGCATCCTGCAGCGTAACCTTCTGCAATGCACCCTGAAAAACAGAGCAGATGTGAATCTTGCAGGCAGTCAACAAACGGCTGCCAAATTCGAGTCGTTCGGGGGAATCGTGATTGCCGCTGATAAGGCAAATTTCACAACCACATGCGGCAAGCTCGGTCAGGAATCCGTCAAAAACCCGTGTTGCCTCAATGGACGGAATCTGTTTGTCATAAACATCACCGGCGATGAGCACCGTATCAATGCTTTGCTCTCGTACCAATGCAATAATTTGGTCAAGCAAAGATTGCTGATTATCCAAAAATGGAAGCGCATGTGCCCGTCTGCCGAGATGCAAATCACTGATATGTAAAATTTTCAATCCAATAACCCCTTTCAAAATCGAATAAGCAAGGTCACTATTGTCGTATATGCTTATATTATAACACACGTGCTGTATCATCTTCAGGACAACACAAACAGAGCACTTTTGCTACCCTCTAAAACAACACGACTCTCAAACGTTCCGGCGAAGTCGTCTATCCTATCCGAATGTTTTGCTACCCTCTAAAACAACACGACTCTCAAACAGGAACAAAGGTTCAATGACGGTGATTTCAGTTTTGCTACCCTCTAAAACAACACGACTCTCAAACGGGAAAGTACGTCATATTCTGCCGTCAACGGTTTTGCTACCCTCTAAAACAACACGACTCTCAAACGTCGAAGAAGTTGAAGTCGATGAGGACGGTGTTTTGCTACCCTCTAAAACAACACGACTCTCAAACCCGATGTGCCGAAGGAACTAATAAGCGCGGGTTTTGCTACCCTCTAAAACAACACGACTCTCAAACTAACCTCGATTTCTAACTGCGTTCCGTCTGGTTTTGCTACCCTCTAAAACAACACGACTCTCAAACGCGAAGAAAGCAGCGTCGAAGCCATCGAGAGTTTTGCTACCCTCTAAAACAACACGACTCTCAAACATACTCTTTTCTTGATGCGTTACTGTCGGCGTTTTGCTACCCTCTAAAACAACACGACTCTCAAACCGCGCCGAATGGCTTCAGGCAGATGTTCAGGTTTTGCTACCCTCTAAAACAACACGACTCTCAAACGGAAAGAAGTTCGTTACCAACGTCAACAATGTTTTGCTACCCTCTAAAACAACACGACTCTCAAACCCGGCGGATGGACAGCCGGTAGCTTTTAAGTTTTGCTACCCTCTAAAACAACACGACTCTCAAACGGAGGAAACTATAATGGCATACACGATCACGTTTTGCTACCCTCTAAAACAACACGACTCTCAAACACGCACCCTATAGATGTTCTGCGCGCCCGTGTTTTGCTACCCTCTAAAACAACACGACTCTCAAACCCGCCAAGCAGCTTGTGCCGTGCCGCGCGTGTTTTGCTACCCTCTAAAACAACACGACTCTCAAACGTGCGATAGTTGACACCGAGAAGCTCGGTGGTTTTGCTACCCTCTAAAACAACACGACTCTCAAACCGCGGGCAACCGTCAACGGCAATATGCGTGGTTTTGCTACCCTCTAAAACAACACGACTCTCAAACATAGAATCATCAAAAGGGACGAGGATAACCGTTTTGCTACCCTCTAAAACAACACGACTCTCAAACAGCACATATGGAGAGCGCAGATAATCCGCAGTTTTGCTACCCTCTAAAACAACACGACTCTCAAACATGGATGCCGCGACGATCATCTGATCTGCGGTTTTGCTACCCTCTAAAACAACACGGCTCTCAAACCGCAAGCCGTTGATATCATCGATGGCCCGCTGTTTTGCTACCCTCTAAAACAACACGACTCTCAAACGTCTAGCTTTGCGCTGATTAGCGAGGCTAGGTTTTGCTACCCTCTAAAACAACACGACTCTCAAACAGACAGTCGCAGAGCGCAGGCTTAAGGGGTGTTTTGCTACCCTCTAAAACAACACGACTCTCAAAACCTGCCGGAGCACTCCCTCAATCAGAGCGGGTTTTGCTACCCTCTAAAACAACACGACTCTCAAACTCGAGAACGGCACTCTGATCTACAACGGTCGTTTTGCTACCCTCTAAAACAACACGACTCTCAAACTGAAGAGGGTGAAACGAAAGAGGTGGTTCGGTTTTGCTACCCTCTAAAACAACACGACTCTCAAACGTGTTTTCTGCGCATCTATATTCAAATCCAGTTTTGCTACCCTCTAAAACAACACGACTCTCAAACACACGATGAACTGTTCCTTTTTGTGTTTTCGTTTTGCTACCCTCTAAAACAACACGACTCTCAAACTATAGGGTGTAGACTTTGCCCAATGCGCACAGTTTTGCTACCCTCTAAAACAACACGACTCTCAAACGCGGTCATCTTCTGTGCACGAATGATGTGAGTTTTGCTACCCTCTAAAACAACACGACTCTCAAACGATTCACAGCATTCGTCAAGTCTGTGAGTTGTTTTGCTACCCTCTAAAACAACACGACTCTCAAACAAAAGAACTAATAAGTGCTGCGGAGCTGATGTTTTGCTACCCTCTAAAACAACACGACTCTCAAACATCAAAAGCTACAGGTGAAAATGGTGAAGCGTTTTGCTACCCTCTAAAACAACACGACTCTCAAACGAAGTATCAGGAGCGGTATATTCTATATATGTTTTGCTACCCTCTAAAACAACACGACTCTCAAACCGCAAAATCACCTTGGGCGAGGGCTGTCTGGTTTTGCTACCCTCTAAAACAACACGACTCTCAAACCCGTCAGCACAATGTGAATTCCGCATTCACGTTTTGCTACCCTCTAAAACAACACGACTCTCAAACATGGAAGGGGAGGGGGTGAAACAACATGAGGTTTTGCTACCCTCTAAAACAACACGACTCTCAAACGCACATCACCGCCGTCCAGATACCAATATGGTTTTGCTACCCTCTAAAACAACACGACTCTCAAACATCAGCTCCGCAGCACTTATTAGTTTTTTTGGTTTTGCTACCCTCTAAAACAACACGACTCTCAAACAGCTCGGCCACATAGAGCGCAACGGTTTCCGTTTTGCTACCCTCTAAAACAACACGACTCTCAAACGATTGCTGCGCCGGACTTGGCGTGGTAATAGTTTTGCTACCCTCTAAAACAACACGACTCTCAAACGTTGACGGGATTGCCACCATCGAAGATATTGTTTTGCTACCCTCTAAAACAACACGACTCTCAAACATTTCGCTTTCACGGCGCAGACCGCACAGAGTTTTGCTACCCTCTAAAACAACACGACTCTCAAACAGGGGCAAATCTTCTTGTCTTTCATGTTGCGTTTTGCTACCCTCTAAAACAACACGACTCTCAAACCGCAAAATCGCCTTGGGCAAGGGCTGTCTGGTTTTGCTACCCTCTAAAACAACACGACTCTCAAACCCTCGAAACGCTGACAAAGCAATTTGTGGCGTTTTGCTACCCTCTAAAACAACACGACTCTCAAACGTAAAAAATCTGCTGCTCTTCTTCCGTCCAGTTTTGCTACCCTCTAAAACAACACGACTCTCAAACATTTCACTTTCACGGCGAAGACCGCACAGAGTTTTGCTACCCTCTAAAACAACACGACTCTCAAACCCGCCACGAACGGTCTGGCAATCGTCCGGCAGTTTTGCTACCCTCTAAAACAACACGACTCTCAAACCCATTATGATTCGCCTCCTTTTCTTTTTCAGTTTTGCTACCCTCTAAAACAACACGACTCTCAAACCTCAAGTTTGTGAAAACGGCACGACCCGCTGTGCATTTTAGAGGGATTATCTATATCATATCACATATTTTGTGTTCTGTCAATCAATGACACACAAATCTGCATCAATAATCATTTGATGCAGCCATTCCGATGGTGTTTGTGCATAAGGCTCCATCAACAGCACCGTATGCCCATGGTCAACGAACGTGCGGTATAGCAATTCACGCCGTTCCGGATTCACATATGACAGCAAATTCACAAGCACAAACACCTTCTCCCCCTCCAATTCCCTTACATACAGCATGTAATCTGCCAATTTTTCTTCCAAGGTGTCCTGATCGCCACAGATACGCAAATCAATCGCCTTCCACAATGCAGTCAAATTCACCCCGCTGTATTCTGTATCGATCAGCTCGCCGGCGGTCAATGTTTCCATGAATACATTCACCGCCGTCTGCAAGCCAATCACAGCATCCAGCGTTTCTCCACCCAATGCCTTCTTTTCCAAATTCTGATAGAGTTTATTCAGCATCCGCTTTCCGTTCAGTTCAAACGGCACAAATTGTGTCAGCAGTTCTGTTTTCGCTGCAATTTTCAAGGGTTGATTATTGGCGGAAAGCACAATCTTCCCATCTTCACCATTCAGCTGTCCATACAATTCCGATACCAGTGCATAAAATGCCGACGGGCGTTCGATAGCAAGCAAATTAACCCGCTGTGTTTCCAAACAAAACGGTGGAAACAAGTCCTGCCTGACAATTTTATACTGCATGTTATGCCTCCGTTACAAAAAAATCAATCGCTCATCGCTGTCAATCACATCCGTGGTAAATGTGCCGGTAATGAATTCCATTCGTTGAAACTGCTTTTCGGTGATGGTCAATACCATTACAATGCCCTCCGGGGGGCGATTGGCTTTGAGCTGTGCCATCAACTGATCGACATTCGTTTTATTGAGCACCATCCGGCAATACACCGATTCCTGCAACATCAGAAATCCCGTTTTCAACAAATGCGTGCGGAATTTTCGATACATCTGCCGATCCTTTGCCGTCAATGTCGGCAGGTCAAACATCACAATCACTCTCATATAGCGGTAACTCATTGATCCTCACCAAGGATTCGATAATGCTTGATTTTCATGACATCGCCCGTACACAAGGCATCCAACACACTGCGCACGTAAATCCGAATGGCGTGATACAAATACTGTCGGCTGTCATCTATGAAAACAACTTGATTCACTATCTCCAGCATTTCATGCTTCTGCTTGCTTTCAAACATTCCAAATTGCTTTTGGCAAACAAATCGATCCACAAGAATCCGATACGGCTCCATGAAGTCACAGCTCAAGTTGAAGGGATTAAACGTATTGTCATGGCAAATTCCAAGCTGTGTCAAATACCCACAGGCACAGACCTCTCGATTCACTGCACTCAGCAATATGGCATAGCCATAGTTCAATGCAGCATTGATTGGATTCGCCTGACTGCGAGAAAACGTCACACCGAACAGCGCATTGAAATAGACCTTGGCCGCATGTCCTTCCCGATTGCTTGCATCCCCCGGTTCCATATCATCCAGATAAGAACGCAGCTTTTCTGCTTCGGCTTCCCAATGCTCCTGTGACAAAAGCTCTGCCTGCTGTCGGATTTTCTCAGATACGATTTCAGTCCAGACTGCCGTTTTTATTTCTTCATTCCAGGCAATCTGCGTACGGATTTTCGCAGAACAATCATGCGAACCGTAAAGCGGCATCAGCTCTGCCGCAGGATTATGCTTTTCATCGCAGAGAATCAGCTTGATTTTCCGTCGTGCCAACTCATGAAGCAAACAGCCCGTCATGGCAACCCCGCTGTTTTCCACGATCACAACCGCAATCTCGTCCAGGAGAACACGTTTTGTGTCCTCCGAACGAATGACCATGCTGCCCATTTTCAAGTCCAGTTTGCAGTGCCCGGTAATGACAACGGTACGCCAACTCATAGTGTCAAAAGATTGGCAGATTTCTTTTCCATCAGACCGGTTGCCGATTGGTCTATGATACGAATGTCATGCACGCCTTTCCATTTCAGCAGATCCGTATTGAATCGCATATTAGCACTCTGTTTGGAAGCTCCAATCAACGATAAATCACAGGTGTTCTTTCTTCCGGTTTTCAGCAGATTGACCATTTGCAGTAAAACCACAACCTGCTGCTCCACAGGCAAGCTGAAAAAGATGTCTTGATGTTTTTCCATCGTATCTGCCACACTGCGGAACAGATATTGATAGGTTGAGTTCTTCATTTTATGCAACAAACGTTCAAACAGTCTTTCATTCTCACTTGTTGTAATTTTATCATGCTTTGCATCCGGTACTGCCTGCACACCTTTATGCTTTTCCGCAAACCCGGACAGACGTTTTACATATACATAATCAACAGGGTCAAGCAACAAGGAAGATGCCAATGTATAGCCCCATTGTGTACCGCCACTGTCTTTCCGCAGAAGGTTGACCCGAACACAGCCATTGATTTCGATCAACGTATTGATCTTAAGGAATCGTTTCCCCAACGGAAACTCCACCCGTTCCACAGGCTTTCTGACAATCTCTGCCAATGTCCGCATACAGTATTGCTCTGCAAATGCAGCATCCCGAACATATCGTGCCATATGCATCACTTCCAGCGGCATCAGCACCAGACCGCATTTCTTTCCGCTGTAATACTTCACCAGCACAAAGCAAGCTGCAACTGTATTGTTATAGCCGCCGTATTTTTCGACAGAAAGCCCCTGTTTCCGCTCGACCAAGCTTGATTTCCCTTCCGCTTTGCGCTCGGGATTTTGGTTGAACAAACAACCTTTTCTCGTATAGCAATACCGCACACATCGAATGTTATTCTTTGCCATCTGTCGCTTGACAATTTCCAGCGTTTCCCCTTTGCGCCATGCGACCACGCCGCCTCGTTCGATATCATGCTCCAACAGTCTATCCAGCCGCATCGAGTAGGTGCGATTTTGTCCCCCGTTTTCTCGAATGAACACAAGCGGATTCGCTGTAAACTTGACATGATAGACATTACCCATCACGATATTGAGATAGGCATCCTTTGCATGATGCAGATCATTCACTTCACGGCATTTCAGCAAATCATAGGTATGTCGAAAATCCGATACCAACCCTGCCTTGACATATACAATCTCCGTTTCCGACAGCATTTCCTTCAGCAATGTGGCAACGGCTTTGGTAGACTGTCGTGTTTCAACAATTTGCCGACTGATAAATCCCGCAAGCTCTTCATCGGTGAACTTCGTTGTCCGCGTCAACCGCTCGTACTTCTTGTCGCTGACCATACCGTTTTTATGCAGCATCGACCAGAATCCGTGCATCTGCGACTGAATATCGGGAATCAGAGGATAGCGATCGGTCTTTGCACCGTTCAGCGCAGATTTCACGAGCACACGATTATCCAAACTATCGTCCTTGAGTTTCGATCGTGGGAAGATATGATCAATATCATAAACATCCGTGCCCAGCGATTGGAGATCGATCGCCTCTCCCGAATACATACACCGTCCCAGCTGCATAAAATACAGATAGAGCTTATCGCTACGCAGAGCCGATTCTGATTGCTGCTCCAATTCTGCCCGCAGCCGGTCGGTATTCTCCAATTTCTTCAAAAAATCTTGCACCTGCTCTTTACGGGATTGCTTCCGCTGTCCTTTTTGCTCACCAGTATGGTCTCGTGCCATCTCCACAAAGATTTTCTCCGGTGCTGCACCCGTCAATTTTCGCAGCTCCTTGACGATTTCGAGCGTTCGTGTCACAGAACGCTGTACTGCCGTCGGCAGATACATTTCCCGCATGCGTTCCGACAGCGTTTTCGGATGCTCTGCGTAATACTCCATATTTCTCTGTGTAAGCTGATGCTGAAAGCCATGCCGCTGACTCAAAAGCTCCATCAGATTTTCGCTGCCCGTCCAAAGCTGCTCGATGATGCTGCCGCCGACAATCTCGCCGGTTTGGCTGTCCACCTCCGGAATTTCCGCCAAGAAGCATCGAGAGAGCCGACCGTAATCGGTATAGCCCAGTCCCGACAGATAATCGATATCCGCTTTTTCCAACCCGGCATACTGCTGTTTCAGCCATTGCTTCAGGCGTTTGCGATCTGTTGTTGTGGTGATGCGCTCAATGATAGCTTCCGCATCGGTTTCCGAAAGCGTTCCCGCCTCCATCAGCCTGCGAAAATCCAACCACGGTTTCAAGCTCGATTTGACGGTAATATCAATGCCGCCGAGCTGATCCGTTTTTTCATTAAACCATCCATTGGAAGAAAGATACTCCCGAATCTTCTTGACCGTCACCTTTTTATATCGCAAAAACAGATTTCGATAGATACCCTGTTTGACCTCCGGCAAAAGCCGTACACCATTGATGCAAATGTTGTTGATTTCATTCAGCACGGTAAATTTTGTGTACAGCAGCGACTGCTTGGGCAATACATCTTCTCCGGCACAGTAGGTACATTGCGCTGTCATGCGGCGAATAAAGGCTTCTTCGCTTTTATCAAGATCGACCACCTCATCAAAATTCCATGGGAAAATGCGTTCTGCTTTGCGCACAATCCAGGCATGCTCGCCGCCTGCCGCCAACGGGCCGACATAGTAGGGAATTCGGAACGTCATAATAGAATAGACCTTGTCCGCCACGCTGCCGTAGGCATCCGTCTCCCGCAAAAACGGCAGATAGCCGGATGCCCGTTCGAGAATCCGTTGCAGCTCAATCGCATACAGCTGATACGGAATCACACGGTTATTGGACGTTACCTGCTTGGGACACAATACGTTGCTTTCCAGTTTGTCCTGTATTTGCGTGAACGCCGCCTGATCTGCCGCATCCGGCGTCACATCCTTCAGCACGCTGCGAATGTATTTGCAGAATGCCTCCGCATCACAATTCTTGTAAGAAACAATGTTCCCCACAGCCGCACCCTTGAGATTGCCAGAATAGCGCACATAATTGTCTTTTTCATTCGCCAAGCGAAAGACTTCATCATAACGCGCCGGCACATATTTCCGCACCATCTGCTTCAGCAATTTCAAATCGCTCTGATGTTCCTCGTAAATTGCAACCTTCGCCTGGCTAATATATTGCTTTCCGGCAAGCATATCGACCAACAGACCCCAATTATAAAGTGCCTGTGCAATGGTGAGCAGCTCGGCTTCATCCTCTGTCAGCTCTGCACGCAGCTGCTCGAGTGTATCATCGAAATCGGCTGCCGCCACGCTGATGCTGTTTTTCTCCAGCTCTGCATACGAATCCTGAAAGAACAAATCCGACAGCTTTACCTTCGACCCGGCAATCAGCTTGACCAGTCGCAGCCGGTCTACCGGATCCTCCTCTACCGGCACCGGCTTTTTCCCGTTCCAAAGCAGCGTTTGGAAATTGCGCTCTCGCACGCTGACACGCTTGTCTGCTGTCAGCACTGCACCAAATTCCTCCGGCGTACAGGTATATGGGAATGCGTAGTCCCGACTCTCAAACCACTCCCGCAGACGCTGATAGGTCTGCGCAATGCTCGTCAGCTGTTCGGTATGCTTTAGGTCAATGTCATAGAGAAAATGTCCCCGATGTGCCAGCAGATAAGCACAGGCGATATAGACCAAACGCACATCCTGCGGTTCGTCCGACTCCATCAGCTTGCAGATCAAATGGTGAATCGTCGGATACTGCGTATGGTATGCCTGATCCAATTCGGGTGAGCCAAGCAAAGAACCGTCGTTGTCCGCAGAACGATCCTCTGCCCAAAGTGCACTTTCTCTTCGGCGCAGGAAAAACTGCGGGTCGGTCTTTGCGATCTCCGCTGCAAACAATTCTTCCAACAGCTGAATCCGCTGCTTGCGACGTGCATAGCGACGGCGTGTGGTTCGGAAGGTGCGGCGTTCCGCTGACTGCTGTGCTTCATCAAACAACGACACGCCCCACATCGCATTGCCCTTGTGCTTCAATACATGATAGTCAGGGTCGCAGACACACCAGCCAACCGAATTGGTTCCAATGTCCAGTCCCAAATAATAAGGTTCATATGATTTTAGCATGATTTTCTCCTCCTTGTGATTGTTGATACATCATCGTACGTACAATAATATTATACAGGATTTCCAATTTTTTTGCAAATCCTTTATGCAATTTGATTATTTTGAAAATTCCGCTTGACAAATGACCGCAAATGTGGTATAGTAAAGATAGAGGATTGCTACCCTCTAACACAACACGACGAGTTCAAATAAAGATTTTTCCAAATCGTTCGGGTAACCGTTCTGTGCAAGTGTTGCACATCTTTTGCAATGAAGCTGTCGCAGGTCTGCGACGGCTTTTTTTCTGCAAAAATTGCTATTTCTCTTTCATCATAGCATATGCCATGTATCATTGTCAGGACAATGGCGAACAGCACATATCCTCATCGGTGCATTTCATACTGCACGGCGTACAAAATGCTGTTATCATATCAACGATTATTGGCCTCAACACAGAAAGCTGCTGACAGATTCTGTGTCCGACTGCAAAATATTCTCGAAAAAATCCCAATAGGGTGTTGAAATCTGTACGGGATTGTGCTATACTAATAGTATGGAAAATCAGACGGACGGCGAACAGAGAGAATAGACCGCCCGGACCCATACGAAAGGAGCGCCCCTGATATGCTCGACACCATTCGCAATGTCTGGAACGCACTAAGCAATGTGCTGCAATCCATTGGCATCATTGACATCATCGACATCGTGCTTCTTACATATTTGATTTATGCAGTTCTAAAGCTCGTACGGGAAACGAGAGCCGGACAGCTGATGAAGGGTCTGCTGTTTTTGATTGTCGCCTATCTGCTCAGCGACCTGCTGGAGCTGAAAGCGATTCGGTTCATCACCGAGCAGGTGCTGAATGTCGGAATCCTCGCCATCATCATTCTGTTCCAACCGGAATTTCGCCGTGTTCTCGAGAAATTCGGTCAGGGGGCATCGAAGGTTTCCCGCATTGCACTGGGTAATTCGGAAGATGTACGGGCACAGTGGGAATATGCAATCCCAATCATCGGAGAATCGATCGCCAATCTGGCATCAACCAAAACCGGCGCACTGATCGTCATTGAGCGCAGCACCAAACTCGGCGAACAAATCGGCACCGGCACATATTTGAATGCTATTCCAAGTGTGCAGCTGTTCGGCAATATCTTCTTCCACAACACGCCGCTGCATGACGGTGCTGTGATCATGCGAGACGGCATTGTACTGGCAGCAGCCTGTTTCCTGCCGAAGCCCCAAAAGGAAGAACTGATCGACAAGCATTTGGGTTCTCGACACCGTGCCGCCATCGGCATGAGCGAAAACTCTGATGCGATCATTCTGGTGGTATCGGAGGAAACCGGTCAAATCTCCATCGCCGATAACGGCACGCTCACCCGCAATTTCAACCGTCATACGGTCGAACAATATCTCCGAGACGCACTCCTGCCCTCGGAGGACGACAGCTGGAGAAAGAAAACGATTCGGCTGCCGCTCCCGTTTCTGCGCAAGGATACGCCTCACAACAGTTCAAAAGATAAGGAGGATGGCGTATGAATGCAAAACAACCCGGAGTCTCCGATACCGGTCGCCGCAAAGCTCCGTCCAATAATCTGCGGCTTTGGCTGTTTTCTATTTTTTTGGCGGTTGCCTGCTGGGTCTATATCGCAGTGGCTGTCAATCCGGACTATGAAGTGAATTTCTACAATGTCCCCATCCAGATGGATATCACCAATTCTCGTGCAGAGGCGTATGGCTTGAGCCTGCTGCATCCGGATGAACAGCTGACCACTGATGTGACCATCGCCGGTTCCCGTACCGCCTTAGGCGGCCTCACGAAAGATGATTTGATTGTTTCGGTTGATTTCGACACCAATGTGGACGACATGGTCGGCACACAGCTGCTCTCGGTCAAGCTCAAGACAAAATCCGGCTATCAGCCGCCAAACGTCACCTTTTCCCGTGAAACAGTCGAGGTACAGCTCGACCGCTATGAAACAAAGCAGTTTCCGGTCAGTGAGGTGCTTTATCCGAACATTTCGCTCTATGACGATGAGATGCACATTCATGAAGAAGCCATCGTATGCGAACCCTCTACCGTTGCCATCACCGGTCCGAGCTCGACTCTTGCAACGGTTGATCATGTTCGAGTAACGGTCACAGATTCCGTCAAGCTCTACCAAACCCGCAGCTTTCCCGACTGTGCCACATTTTCGCTCATCAATGCAGACGGCAAAACGATTGATGATCCGGCACTGCAAGTACAAACCGCACGCTTTGCGGTGACCATTCCGGTGACCTATTCCAAAACACTGCCGGTCAGCATCAGCCTATCGGGTGTGCCATCCGGTTTTGATTCTGAAACAGTACTTTCCAGACTGCGCTTAAGTACGGACAGCGACTACCAGCTTCCGGGATATGGCAGCGAGAATCTCATGATTACGATCGAAACCGATGATCCGGATAAAAAAGCCACGCTGGACGAACTGGAGTCTTGGAATCTGGGTGTCATTCCGTTATCCTCGCTTTCTCTTGGCGGTGTGATTGAGATTCCGGTACAGCTGGATGAGGGCTATGCTGACCAATCCAATCTGGGCGTTGTCAATGTCAAATTGGACGAATCCAATCTTGTCGCACAAACCCGTCTGATTCAGACCAAAGATATCGCGATTGTCAACGGCTCGTCCAAGTATCAGTTCAACATCAAAAATGCCCGCTTTGAAATCACGCTGATTGGTACGCCGGAAGAATTGGAGGCTGTATCGTCCAGCGATATCATCGCCACAGTCAATCTCTACAACGCCTCGATTACAGAAGAAGGCAGCTTTGACCACGCCGTGACCTTCACATTGCCCGATACGGCAAACGGCGTCTGGGTCAGCGGTACAACCAAGGTGACCATTGACGCCACGCTCAATGTCGAAGACGAATAAGCCAAAAGACTGTTGCCATGGCGGCAGCAGTCTTTTTTGCGACCGGATAGCAGAAAGGGTTTTCTCATGTCTATGATTTTGCTGGCGGCAGGCTGCTATGTCATCTGCTCGCTCTCCGACCAATATGCCGTTGCTAAGGCAAAACTCGACGACAATGCCTTTACGTGGATTATGGCATGTGCGACCTTATGCTTTCTCACACTGTTCCTGCCGTTCATCGACCACAGCTGTCCTTTCTCATGGCAGGCGATTGCGGCAATCCTATTGATTACGCTCTCCAAGCTGCTCGAATTCAAGATGAGTGCATTGGTATTGACAGCGCTATCGGCATTTGAACTGAAAGCATGGCTCGGACTGAACCTATTCGTTTCGTATTTCACCGATGTATTCGCCTATGGCAAACCCTTTGGCTGGCTGAGTCTACTGTGGATTGCGGTTACGGGGCTAGGACTGTTTCTCATTGCCAAGAGCAATCGGGAGAGCATTCCTTACCGCAAAATTCTCCTGCCGCTCATCGTCTATCTGGCAGCCAAATTCAGCTATGGCTATATCATCAAGATATTTGAAACTTTTACCACGGCACATCCCGAACGGGCGATGTCCTCGACCATGGTCTTGTACTGGGCATTCATTCTTTTGACGATTGGGCTATTGCCGTTCGTGCCGTTCCGCACGCTCTGGGCAGAGAAGCGCAAGGGCGTATACATTACGGCAATTACCAAGCTGCCCAATGCCATTGGACTGATTGCCGAAAACCTCGCCATCTCGCTGGCAGGCCTGACGGGCTATGCGCTGATTCAGCCGATCATTCTGACAACGCTCTTTTTCATCGGGGTATTCCGCAAGGAGCGCCACAGCCGCTTGAATCTGTTCGGCGGTTTGTTGTCGGTAATTGGAATCCTCTGCTTTTCGCTGCTTGGGTAAAACACAACTGCGCCCCAAATCGGAGAGCGGTTGTTGTATAGCTAGGGCAACACCGCAAAAAGAACGCCTAACGGCTTTGCACGCCATCTGCTTGCGCATTTTCCGCCATATTTCAAAAAAATGCTTCGAGATACATAACGTATTCCCTGCGCTTTTTGCTTCATCTGACGCACAATCTTTATGCGGTGTCGCCCTAGAAATCAGAGTGCGTTCTTGACAACTTCAACAATATGCGCCGCAGTCAGACCGAATGCTTTCAGCAGCTCCACAGCAGGACCGGAATAGCCATACTGATCATTGACGCCGATACGGTGTACCGGAACCGGACAGGTTTCCGCAACGCATTCCGCAACCGCAGAACCCAGACCGCCGATAATGCTGTGCTCCTCGCAGGTGACAATCTTACCGCATTCCTGTGCAGCAGCGGTAATCAAGTCGGTATCGAGGGGTTTGATGGTGTGGATATTGATCACTCTTGCGTGAATGCCCTCTTGCGCAAGCGTATCGGCAGCCTGAAGGGCTTCGTTGACCATCAGGCCGGTTGCAACGATCGCAATATCCATACCTTCCCGCAAAACAACGCCCTTGCCAATCTCGAAGCGATAGGTTTCGGGGTCATTGAAGACCGGCACTGCCAAACGTCCGAACCGACAATACACCGGTCCGTCATGCAGAATGGCAGCTTCCACCGCAGCCTTGGCTTCCACATGGTCTGCCGGATTGAGAATGACCATACCCGGAATGGTGCGCATGAGGGCGATGTCCTCACAGCACTGGTGAGTTGCGCCGTCCTCACCGACGGAAATACCGGCATGGGTAGCACCGATTTTGACATTGAGATGGGGATAGCCGATGCTGTTGCGCACAATTTCAAAGGCTCTGCCAGCTGCAAACATCGCAAACGACGACGCAAACGGAATCATACCCATAGTTGCCAGACCGGCAGCCACGCCCATCATGTTGGCTTCTGCGATACCGCAATCATAGTGCCGATCGGGATATGCCTTTTTGAAGATGCCGGTTTTGGTTGCGGCAGCCAAATCTGCGTCCAACACAATCAAATTCTCATAGCGTTCCGCAAGCGCTACCAAGGCTTCGCCATAGCTCTCACGGGTTGCCTTCTTAATGACCTCGCTCATGCCTGCGCCTCCAATCGTTTCAATTCTGCCTGCAATTCCTGCATTGCCTGCTGATACTGCTCCGCATTGGGTGCAGAACCATGCCAGCCGACCTGATTTTCCATGAAGGAAACACCCTTACCCTTAACGCTCTTCTGGATGATGACCGTAGGCTGACCGGTGACGACTTCTACCGCACGGAATGCACGATCGATGTCATCGAAATCATGTGCATCCATCGTAATGACTTGCCAGCCGAATGCCGCAAATTTATCCGGAATCGGCTCGGGCGAACAGACCTCTGTAATCTTGCCGTCAATCTGCAAGCCGTTGTTGTCCACGATGGCAGTCAGGTTATCCAGCCCATAGTGCGCTGCAAACATGGCTGCCTCCCAGACCTGACCCTCCTCGAGTTCGCCATCGCCGAGAATGGTATACACCTGAAAATCCTCGGCACGGTGCTTGCCTGCCAGCGCCATGCCGCAGGCGGCGGAAATACCCTGCCCCAGAGAGCCCGAACTCATATCCACACCGGGAATATGAATGCAGGGATGCCCTTGCAGCATCGCACCGATATGACGCAGCGACTTCAGCTCGTCCATCGGGAAGAATCCACGTTCTGCCAGCACGGCATAGAGCGCCGGAGCGGTATGCCCCTTGGAAAGCACCAAGCGGTCACGACCGGCATAGTCGGGATTGTCGGGATAGACATTCATGCGGTTGAAATACAAATAAGTGACCAAATCGGCAATCGAGAGCGAACCGCCCGGATGACCGGATTTGGCATGATACACGCCGTCCAAAATGCCCATGCGCACATGGCAGGCATGGATTTGCAGCTGTTTCCGAAGTACAGCGTCCATAGATCATCTTCCTTTCCACTGCGGCATAACCGCATGCTAGTATCATTATACTATATCTCTGCAAAAATTGCAAGGGGTGTTTTCTCGGGGTATCTCACCAAATCTCCCGTGGGGCGGTCGGATGTGTGCCGATATGCTTTTCCATCCAAATCATATCATACCACCGCCCGAACTTATACCCACAACGGTGAAACCGTCCCACCTCCGCATAGCCGCAGGCGGCATGAAACAGTGCACTGCCTTCGTCCAGATAGGGGTCAGGCTCTGCCGGCATAGCGATACAGGCATAGAGGTTCTGCAGCCCCATCGTCTGCAAACGAGCCTCCAGATCCTGATACAGCTGTTTGCCATAGCCACGGCGCAGCACTGCCCGATCCAGATAAATGCTGACCTCACAAGACCATGCGTAGGCGCTCCGCTCCGCAAACACACCGGCATAAGCATAACCATAGACCTTGCTGTTTTCCACAAGCACGAGATAGGGGTATCGCTCCATGGTTTGTCGGATACGCCATTCCATCTCGGCGAGGGTCGGTACATCCCATTCAAAGGTAATCGCCGTCTGCGTCACATAGGGGGCATAAATCGCCCGAATCCGTTCCGCATCGGCGGGCACAGCCTCTCGTATTTCCATTTCGTTCTCCTTGAAAAAAGGGAACTCCTTGCGGAGTCCCCCTTGTGTTTACTGGTAATCGCAGACAGTGACCCAGCTCGACAGCAGAGCCATTTCCTGCTCATTGCCCTTGACCGACTGCGATGCAGCGACAATCGGCATCCACTTTTGAACATACTGCATGGCGGTATCGCTCATCTTGCAGAAGAGGCTAAGATACTGCTTTGCCATATCCATCTGGTTAGCAAGACACATGGTCAGGTAGGTTCTTGCGACATCGGCAGAGGCATTGCCCTGCGTAGCATGTGCCCAGTCGAGAAAGAACGGCGTGCCATCGGGACGAACAATCACGTTGGACGGGTTGAAATCGCCATGGCAGACCTTGTGGTGACGGGGCATACCCTCCAAACGAGTATGCAGGTCAAACCGAGTCGTGGCATCGAACGCACTGTCGCTGATTTTGCGGTGCATTTTGTCACGCAGCTTGGTCAGCAGCGGCGCACGCTTTGCATGAATCTGCATCTGCAATTCGACCAGCCAGCGCAGATATTCCTCCTGCTTTTCGGGCTGCTCCTCCATCATCGCTTGCAATGTCTTACCCTCGATGAATTCGGAACGAATCGCCCACTGCTCCTCGACCTTAAAAATCTCGAGTATCTTCGGGATATTCAAACCGGTTTCTTCGACTCGTGCCTGATTGAGTGCCTCGTTGAGGACGGATGCCTTGGAATAGTCGCTGTTGAACAGCTTGACGACCGTATCGCCCTCACGATAGACGACCTTGGCAGGACGGCGAACAATAATTTGCTCTTCCGGAATGTTTTTCATAACGCATCCTCCTTACACAGTATCCGACTTGCCGTAGTAGGCATTGACATACATCTGCTTGATTTCGCTCATCAGCGGATATCTGGGGTTCGCACCGGTGCACTGGTCATCGAATGCCTGCTCAGTCATCTCATCGAGCCGTGCCATGAAATCCGCCTCATCGATGCCCCATGCCTGAATGCTGTTCGGAATGCCGACCTTGGTCTTCAGTTCGCTGACGGCTGCAATCAATGCCTCGAGTTTTTCGGTATTGGTATTGCCCTTCAGACCCAAAGCATCGGCAACCTCAGCATAGCGTGCAAGGGTATGCGGATACTCGTACTGCGGGAACGTGCCCATCTTCTTCGGCACTTCCACCGCATTGAACCGCAGTACCTGCTCGAGCATCAAGGCATTGGCAACGCCATGCGGAATGTGGTGGAATGCGCCGAGCTTATGTGCCATCGAGTGGCAGACGCCGAGGAACGCATTCGCAAATGCCATACCTGCCATCGTGGCAGCATGCGCCATCTTCTCACGGGCAACCGGATCATTCGGACCATTGTCATAGCAGCGCGGCAGATAGGCGAATGTGGTTTGCAGCGAACGAATCGCCATACCATCGGTAAAGTCCGTTGCCATCATAGAGGCATATGCCTCGAGTGCATGGGTTACAACGTCGATACCGGATGCCGAGGTCAAACCCTTCGGTGCATTCATCATCATGTCGGCATCAACGATCGCCATGTTCGGCATCAGCTCATAGTCTGCCAGCGGATACTTCACGCCGGTGGACTCATCGGTGATAACCGCAAACGGCGTGACTTCCGAACCCGTACCGGCAGAGGTCGGCACGGCAATGAAGTATGCTTTTTCGCCCATCTTCGGGAAGCCGTAGATACGCTTGCGGATATCGCTGAAGCGCATTGCCATATCAATAAAGTCTGCATCCGGATGCTCGTACAGTACCCACATAATCTTTGCCGCATCCATCGCCGAGCCGCCGCCGATGGCAATAATGCAGTCCGGTGCAAAGGCGGTCATCGCTGCTGCACCCTCACGAGCCGAAGCCAGAGTCGGGTCGGGGGCAACCTCAAAGAAGGTGGTATGGGTAATGCCCATGGAATCGAGCTTATCGGTAATCGGCTGGGTGTAGCCATTCTTGAACAGGAACGAGTCGGTGACAATGAATACACGCTTTTTGTTCAGCACCGTGCCGACCTCATCGAGTGCGACCGGCAGGCAGCCCTTCTTGATATACACCTTCTCCGGTGCTCTAAACCACAGCATATTCTCTCTCCTTTCGGCGACCGTTTTGATATTGAGCAGGTGCTTGACGCCGACATTCTCCGAAACGGAGTTGCCGCCCCAAGAACCGCAGCCCAAGGTCAGCGAAGGCGCAAGCTTGAAATTATACAGGTCACCGATACCGCCGTGCGAAGACGGTGTGTTGACGAGAATGCGGCAGGTTTTCATGGTGTTGGCAATGCGCTCAACCTTCTCCCGTTCGGTGACGGGATTGAGGTAAACCGAGGAGGTATGACCATAGCCGCCATCGGCAATCAGCCGCTCCGCCTTGGACACTGCCTCATCGAAATCCTTGGCATGGTACATCGCCAGGACCGGCGAAAGCTTTTCGTGTGCGAATTCCTCGGAGATGTCCACGCTCTCGACCTCGCCAATCAGAATCTTCGCATCCTCCGGAACAGTCACACCGGACAGCTCCGCAATCTTGTATGCCGACTGCCCGACAATCTTCGCATTAAGAGCACCGTTAATGATGATGGTCTTGCGCACCAGGTCGGTTTCTTCGGGTGAGAGGAAATAGCAGCCCCTTGCGAGGAACTCTGCCTTGACCTTGTCATAGATGGAATCCAGTACAATGACGCTCTGCTCCGACGCACAGATCATGCCATTGTCAAATGTTTTGGAATGGATAATCGAGTTGACCGCCATGACAATATCGGCACTGTCATCGATAATCGCAGGGGTATTACCGGCACCCACGCCCAGAGCCGGCTTACCGCTCGAATATGCCGCACTGACCATGCCCGGACCACCGGTTGCCAACGTGATATCGGCTTCCTTCATCAGCATATTGGTCAATGCCAAAGACGGCTGATCGATACAGGCAATCAAACCCTCCGGTGCGCCTGCCTTGTATGCAGCCTCTGCCACAATCTTCGCTGCGGCAATGGTTGCCTGCTTTGCTCTCGGGTGGGGGCTGATGATGATGCCGTTTCTGGTCTTGAGGGTAATCAGAATCTTGAAGATGGCAGTGGAAGTGGGGTTCGTGGTCGGAATGACCGCTGCCACAACACCGAGCGGCTCTGCGACCTGCATCGTGCCGTACGCCGGGTCACGAGAGATAATGTCGCAGGTTTTGGTGTTTTTGTAGGCATTGTAAATGTACTCCGATGCGTAGTGATTCTTGATCACCTTGTCCTCCACAATACCCATGCCGGTTTCCTCAACAGCCATCTTTGCCAGCGGAATCCTCTGCTGATTGGCTGCCATGGCGGCCGCACGGAAAATGGCGTCAACCTTTTCCTGCGGGAAGGTGGAATAGATGGTTTGGGCGGCACGAACACGTTGCAGGCATTCGAGCAGTGCCTCAGGGCTATTGACGGACGGTGTTTCTACCATGTCAATCATCCTCCATTCATAATAGTTTCGGCAGCACCGTAAAGCACGGTGTTCCCGTGAATCCAAGAGCGGATCTGCCGGAGCAAATCCGCTCTTTGCAACGATGTGTTATGGCGACACCGCACAAAGATTGTGCGTCAGATGCGTGGTCGATTTTTTCGTCAGATGAAACAAAAAGCGCAGGGAATACTCTGTGGTATCCCTAAGCATTTTTGTGAAATATGACGGTAAAATTGCAAGCGGATGACGTGCAAAGCCGTCAGACGGTCTTTGTGCGATGCTGCCTTATATGCGTTATGCGATAACAGACAGCAGCACGCCTGCCGCAACCGCAGAGCCGATGACGCCTGCCACATTCGGATCCATGGTGTGCATGAGCAGGAAGTTGGTCGGGTCGGTTTCCGCACCGACCTTCTGAGAGATACGAGCTGCCATCGGAACAGCCGAAACACCGGCAGAGCCAATCAGCGGATTGACCTTGCCCTTCGTGGCAACATACATGATCTTACCAAAGAGAATACCACTGATCGTACCCAAGCTGAATGCAATGACACCCAGCAGCATCACACCGGCAAAGCTTGTGTTGATGATCTTGTCGGCCTGCGTGGTTGCACCAACGGAAATGCCGAGGAAAATCGTAACGATATTCATCAGGGCATTCTGTGCGGTATCGACCAGACGGCTTGCCACACCGGTTTCCTTGAGCAGGTTGCCGAACATCAGCATGCCGACCAAAGGGGCTGCCGACGGAACGAGGAGAGAAATAATCACGGTAACGGCAATCGGGAAGATGATCTTCTCGGTCTTACTGACTTCACGGAGCTGCTTCATCTTAACCGCACGCTCTTTCTTGGTGGTCAACAGACGCATGAGCGGCGGCTGAATCAGCGGAACGAGTGCCATATAGGTATATGCCGCCAGCGCAATGTTACCGGTGCTGATGGATCCGCCACCGGACAGCAGCTTGCTGGACACATAGATAGCAGTCGGACCGTCTGCACCGCCGATGATGGCAATGGACGCCGCTTCCGCAGCGGTAAAGCCCATCAAACCTGCACAGACAAAGGTAAAGAAGATACCGCCCTGTGCCGCAGCACCGAGCAGAAAACTCTTGGGATTGGCAATCAGCGGCGAGAAATCCGTCATACAGCCAATGCCCAAAAAGATGAGCGGCGGATAGATTTGCAGCTTAACACCCATATATAGGATATCGAGCAATCCGCACTCCTGCAGGACACGTCCATAGTCCACATGCCCATCCGCAAGTTCCCAAAGCTCCGGATGATACATCTCGGCAAACGGTAAATTCGTCAGCAGCATGCCGAATGAAATCGGCAGCAGCAAAAGCGGTTCAAAGTCCTTGGCAATCGCCAGATACATAAATACGAAGGAAATCCCGATCATGATCAGGTTCTTCCAACCTCCGTCGGCGAACAAGGCACTGATACCGCTGTCATTCCACAGACCGCTTAGGGTTGTGGAAATGATATCCATAACTTCATTCATAACGGTATGCCCTCATTTCCAATGAGTTTTCGTCGATCAAAGATCAGAACGGCGTGGTATTGTCGGAAAGACCGGCTTGTGCCCATGCGGAGCGACCCATACTACCACGATGTACGGGCTTAACCGAACGAACCCGATAGGTCTTGCCGTCCGCAGCGCCCATCGCAGCGATGGCAGCCATGATAGCAGCAACAACCTCGCTCTCATCCTCAGCAGCTGCCGACTTCGACACCTGCTTGACCGGTGCAACCTGTGCGGCGGGGCGAGCCTTCGGCGTAGGTTCCGGCTTATGGTCAGCGGAATTGGAACGACGGAACACGGCTCCGGAAAGATAAAGATACAGAATCAAAATCAACAGACCGGCAAATACCACAGCCAAACCAATGATGGTGATGGCAGCGATGGTATTTCCGCCCATCGTTCCGGTAATCTTTTCTCCTTCCATCAGTGCAATCGGAAGAAATGACATCGAAAGACCTCCTTTTCACTTTCATATTATCTATTATACCCCATTTTACCAAAAAACGCAAGCCTTTTTGTACCACTCCGCCGGAAAAGATTCCGCTGCTCAAACCGGGTTATTTCAGTAACACCGTACAAAACCGCATGCTGTTTCGAAAAAGCCCATGTTCGGCATCTGCCATGTTCTACGAAAATGAAAAAGATACCGATCCATTCTGCCCTGTTTTTCGGCAAGATTGACAAAACTCTCACAAAGTCTGCACGGTATTTCCGTCTGCGGATTCGTATCGAGCTGCCCTGTTTCGATGAATCATCGTTTTTTATGAATCCGCATGAAAAAGGTGTGGCTTTTTCGCGAAAATCGGGTAAAATAAGAACGCTGTCGCATGCAGGCGACATATCTTACGAACAGAAAGGACAAACCCTATGGCAAATGCAACTGCACAACAAACGGAAAAAAAAGCAAGCTTTGGCTCGAAACTCGGCTTTGTCTTGGCAGCAGCCGGCTCGGCAGTGGGACTTGGAAACATTTGGCGTTTCCCCTATCTGGCAGCGAAATACGGCGGCGGATTGTTTTTGATTGTGTATATTATTTTAACCGTTGCCTTTGGCTTTTCCTTAATGATTACAGAAATTGCCATCGGCAGAAAAACACGCAAAAGCGTCATTGGTGCTTACCAAACCCTGCATCCGAAATTCAAACCCCTCGGTCTGCTTGCGGCCATTGTACCGCTGATTGTTACGCCCTATTACTGCGTCATCGGCGGCTGGGTTCTGAAATATCTCGCCGTTTTTGCAACCGGTACGCAATCGCAAGCCGCCGATACCGGCAGCTTTTTCTCCGGCTTCATCAGCTCCACATCGGAATCCACGATTTACTTTTTGATTTACCTGCTGCTGACAGCAGTTGTAGTTCTGTTGGGTGTCGAGAAGGGCATCGAGCGCATCAGCAAAATTGTCATGCCGGCACTGATTCTTTTAATTGTCGGCATCGCCATCTATACCATAACCCTTGATGGTGCAGGTGCCGGATTGAAATACTACCTCCTGCCCGACCTCCAATCCTTCTCCCTCAAGCAGCTGTTGATCACCGTCACTGCAGCCATGGGACAACTCTTCTATTCGATGTCGCTTGCCATGGGTATCCTGATTACCTATGGCTCGTATATGCGCAAGGAGGACGCCCTCGAAAGCTCCGTCCGCCACATCGAGCTGTTCGATACCGGCGTTGCCAGCTTGGCGGGCTTGATTATCGTGCCGGCAGTATTCGTGTTCTCCGGCGGCAATGCCGATGCCTTGCGGGCAGGACCGAGCCTGATGTTCGTGACCTTACCGAATGTGTTTGAATCCATGATTGGCGGTCGCTGGGTCGGATTCGCATTCTTCATCATGGTATCGCTTGCCGCATTGACCTCCTCTATTTCGCTCATGGAAACGGTCGTTTCCATCATCAGCGAAAAGTTTCACCTCAAGCGAATCCCGAGCTGCCTCATTGCCTTTGGTCTTTGCATTGTCTTGGGCATGGTTTCCGTCCTCGGCTACAGCATCTGGGATGAAGTGACGATTCTCGGCTATCAGATGCTCGATTTCTTTGATTTTATCAGCAACAATGTGCTCATGCCAATCGTCGCACTGCTGACCTGTATTTTGATCGGCTATGTTGTGAAGGTCAAAACCATCGAGGACGAGGTCGAGGAATGCGGGCATACCTTCCGTGCGAAGAAGCTGTTTCGGGTGATGATCAAGTATGTCTGCCCGATTTGCATGGTCATCATCCTGATTACGCCTTTTGTCATCAAGTTGTGATTTTTCTGTTCGCTGCAAAAAAACGAAACAACCCTCCAAAATCCCCTTGACATTTGTAGAACGATTTGATATAATAGAAACAACATCATGTGTTTGCCCGATACAGGTCAGCCGGATGTATCTCACAGCATCGCCGTACAGCAGCGGCGACATACAAATTTCAATGAAGATTTCGATATACAGGAGGTTTGAGATGGGTATTTTTTCCAGAATCAGCGACATTTTGAAGGCGAATATCAATGATCTGCTCGACAAGGCGGAGGATCCGGAGAAGCTCGTAAAGCAGATTATCGTTGACATGCAAAAGGAATTGACCAAATCGACACAGGCTCTGGGCAAGGCAGTTGCCAGTGAGCGTATGGTTGAGAGGCAGTACCGCAATGCTTGTGCCGTTTCGGCAAGCTGGGAGAGCCGTGCAAAGGCTGCGCTGAAGGCAGGCGATGCGGAGCTCGCAAAGAAGGCACTCGCTTCCAAGGTCAAGGCAGACGAGGATGTTGCCAACTACCGTGAAATGTATGAGACCATCTCCAACCAAACCGAAGCCATTCGTTCTCAGGTTGAGGTGCTCAAGTCCAAGCTCCAGGAAGCAAAGAGCCGTGAGGCCATGCTGATTGCCCGTTCGCAGATGGCAGATACCACCCGTGAACTCGCAAAGTCCATGGGCGGCATCGATACCAATAGCGGGTTCGATAAGCTCTCCAAGATGGAGGAGAAAATCGAACGAAAGGAAGCAGAGGCGGCTGCATTCGTTGAAATTGCAGGCTCGGGTAAGCCCGAAGAAGTTGCAACCTTCGAGGAACTGGAACGCAATGCCAAGGTCGATTCCGAACTGGAGCGTCTGATGTCCGAGATGGGTATGCTGCCGGAGGTTTCGGCAGAACCAGCCGCCACAGTCGAGCTCCCGCTGCCGGATACCACTGATGCAGCTCCGCTTTGATTGCTGCGCAATTGCATGAAGTGAGAGCACAGTTTCACACGCAGTGGGACTGTGCTTTTTCCTACTTACGAAGATAGAATCATGGATGTGTAAAATAGGAGGAGATACTATGTCAATGCAAGGCAGAAGAATTCGATGGGATCGTGTGATTATCGTTGCTGTGATCCTGATTGCCCTGATTTTCGCACTGGGCTCTTGCATCAGTTCCTGTACCAGATCGCTGGATAAGGAGGATTCATCCTCGCAGTCCGGTATCCTCGATTCGCTCAGTTCCCGACAGGAAAGCTCGATGCTCGACAGCAGCACGCCGGATGGCTCTACCCCCGACAGCAGTGCATCCTCAATTGCAGAGAATCTCTCTGCCTACAAGGAAGAGATCATGAACGCCGATGCCATCTATCGGGGTAATCTCGTGCTGGTCAATGGGGAGAATCCGAGCCACCTCTCCGAGGAAGAGCTGGATCTAGTTAAACTCGCTACGATGGCAGATCGTCCGGACTGCTACCAGATTTCCTACCCCGCCTACACCACCGTCAACAGCACGGTTGCAGCACAGTTTAACCGCATGATTTCTGCTTACTATGCTGCCACCGGCAACAAGGATATTATGTTCAACTACGGCTATCTTGCGATCGGCAAGGAAAAGAGCAATCCCGAATCCGCCAGCGGTCTTGACATCCAGCTCCACCTCAAAAAAGCAGACGGCAGCTATGATTACATCACCGATACCGGCACCTATTCCTGGATTTACAAGAATATGGCAAAATACGGCTTTGTTCTGCGCTATCCCACCGAGAAAGCCGAACAAACCGGTGAGAAGGGTTCGACCTACTCCTTCCGCTATGTCGGTCTGCCCCATGCTGCATACATGACCGAGCAGAATCTCTGCCTTGAGGAATATCTCGACCTGCTCAAGAATTCCTACAGCTATGGCACTGCCATGCTCGAATACACCTGCCCATACGACCAGAAGCCTTATGCCATCTACTATGTGCCGGCAAGCATGAGCGGCAGCACAAGCGCCCCCGTACCGACCACCGGTACTTACGAAATCTCCGGCAACAATGTCGATGGCTTCATCGTCACGGTGGCTCGCAGCAGCGTCAACTAATCGACGTTCATCTCACGAAAGGAGGTGCATCGCATGAAACTGCGCTCTACCGTCCGACAAGCGTTCGCACGCCTTTGGGCAGCCCTGCGCAAACCCTTTTCTCGCTTTCGCAAAGCAAAGCAAGCAAAGAGCAAAGTTCCGCTTTCCGTCGTCATTCTACCGCAGTCCATCCACTACTTTGACGGTGCATTTACGATGATGGCACCTCACGATATGGTTGTACAGAGTCGGCAGTCCAATGAACTGCTGCTGGTTTCCCGCTCCCTGCCGCTGCGTATCTCCATTCAAACGCTTGTCTTTTCCGTACCGATTCATAAGCTGACCGCCGAAGATATTCTCGAACATTTCGATGCACAATTTTCGCATATGTATGTGCAGAGCTTTCAACGCAGCTATCTCGGACACACACCCACCCTGACCATTCACTTCCGCTATCTCCAAACCTCGTACAATCATGCTCGTTCCAAATCGGCAGTCTTTCACTTGATTCAAACAAAGGAAATTACCTACCTGCTGACCTTTTACGAGCGCACCGCCCAGACAGAACCCATCATTGATGCCATGCTCCACACCATTCAGATAAAAAAACACCGTTCCGCACGGCATTGAAAACTCGTAGCAGAT
The DNA here is from genome assembly GCA_944388075.1 of uncultured Clostridia bacterium. GTDB lineage: Bacteria > Bacillota > Clostridia > Oscillospirales > Ruminococcaceae > Firm-04. Next base: position 112,441 of record CALXHI010000028.1, read on the forward strand.
TCTGTCGAATCAGCATAGTATAAAGCAGTCCCCTCTCCATATGAGGCGGACTGCTTTTTCATATGCAATCGAAAGGAAGTGATTCTCTTGGAAACACGATTTCTGCTCCCGACGGAGACCTATGCTGAGAAAGCCAAACGTCTGCTCGAATCGCACCGTCTTCCCTTTCATGTCAAACGCATGACAACTTCGGAGGGCTGTACCTTTGCCTTTCGGGTCAATGCACCGCCCGAAACGGTATTTCCGTTGTTACAGCAGTACGGTCTGCCCTTTCAGCGTCGTTGAGCGTACGGCATCGAAAGGAGGTTTTTCCCGATGCGCACAACGGCTCCCATTTATTTTGACAATGCCGCCACCAGCTTTCCGAAACCGCCGCCGGTGCATACGGCTGTGGCATCTGCTATGCGTACGGCAGGCGGCAATCCGGGACGGGGTGGGCATATCCTCTCACAGCGCGCCGGTGCTGTCGTCTATCACGCCAGAGAAACCGCTGCCGCATGCTTTCAAGGTGCGCCAGAACGGGTTGTGTTTACGCTCAACTGCACCCATGCGCTGAACCTTGCCATTCAGGGCAGCCTGCGTCCCGGCGACCATGTGATTTGCAGCGATCTGGAGCATAATTCCGTCATTCGGCCGATTGTCGCTCTGGCGAAGTCCGGACACATTGTATACAGCATCGCCCATGTTGAGCCGGACGATGCCCAAACCGTTGCCAATTTTCGTGCGCTGATTCGCCCGAATACCAAAGCAATCGTCTGTACGATGGTCAGCAATGTGACCGGGCAGATTCTGCCATGGCGTGCGCTTATCTCGCTCTGTCAGGCGCATGGCATCCGCTTCATTGCCGATGGCGCACAGGCTTGCGGCATTCTGCCCATCACGCTCGAACCGAATATGCTGCTCTGTACCGCCGGGCACAAAGGTCTGTATGGCACGATGGGAACCGGCATGCTGCTCTCCGCCGAAGGCATTGCGCTCACGCCGCTCATGCAGGGCGGAACCGGTTCGCTCTCGCATTCACTCCAACAACCGGAGTTTCTGCCCGATGCCCTCGAAGCCGGTACGGTCAATGTTCCCGGCATTGCCGCACTCGATGCCGGTATGCAATGGGTGCAGGAAAAAGGCATTGACACGCTCTATCGCCATGAAACTGCCCTCTGTGAACGTCTGCTTGCGGGGCTTGCTGCCATTCCCGATGCGGTTGTATACCGGCATCCGCAAGGCAACTATGCGCCGGTCGTATCGTTCACGCTAAAACGAGAGCTGCCCTCGGATACCGCAGAACGGCTTTTTGCGGCAGGCTTCTGTGTTCGGGCAGGGCTGCACTGCGCACCGCTTGCCCATCGAGCCATCGGTACGGCAGAGCATGGTACGATTCGCTTCTCCCCATCCCCAATGAACACGCCCGCAGAGGTACAGCGATTTCTGCAAGTCCTACGCTAACCCAAAACAACAACAAGCTAGCACCCCCAATGGATGCTAGCTTGTTTCCTTACAACGGCAGCGGAATGCCGTCCGGATAGCGCACAATCGCAATCATGGTGATATTGTCCTTGCCGCCCTTCGACAGTGCCAGCTCCACCAGCTGTTGCAGTCGTTCGGGCATAGGGTTTGCTTCTGCCAACGCTTCCTCGATTTCATAGGGCGTCACATAGTCGGTCAGCCCGTCCGAGCAAAGCAGTATCACATCGCCCCAGCGCATGCCCTCTGCGATCTCCGTCACATCGGGCTGCGGTACGGAATCCAGATTGCCAATCACCGGCAGCACGATATTCCGATGGGTGTGTACCTTTTTCTCCTCGCTAGTGATAGACCCCTCGTCATAAAGCATCTGTACCAGTGTCTGGTCACGGCTGAGCTGTTCGAGTATGCCGCCTCGATAGCGGTACAAACGAGAATCACCGACATTGAATGTATGCAACCCATGCGTTTCATCAATCGCAATGCCGCAAAGCGTGGTCTGCATATTGCGCATATCGCCATGCTTTTTACCCTGTGTAGCGATGAAATGGTGTACGTCCAGAATTTGTCGGGTCAAGTTGATTTTCTTGCTGTAACGCACAACGGAGAGCTTCTCCAAACATCGCCGAGATGCAATTTCGCCTGCCTGCTCTCCGGACACCCCATCGCAGACCGCTGCCAAGAACGGTGCTTCGATGCCGAGCTGCAATGCGCCATCCGTCCGCACCGTGCGATGAATCATCATGCAGTCCTCATTGTGCGTCATGACGCCCGTTTCGGTTATGCCGCAACAGTAATACATATGCCCTCCCGTTATGGTTTCGCCTTCAGCCAAGCCGTCCAGACCGCCGTACCGTCCCCGACTGTCGCCCGTTGTCCGTCCCGTACAATCGGCGTACGGAGCAGTGCAGGCGCTTCGCAGAGCTTTTCCTTCTGGGCATCGGGCAGTAGGGTGCGCACAAGAGCCGCATCCGGATGCTTGTCATCGATCAGCAGGGCAATATCCCCGACCGACCGAATGACGCTCTCCAGCTCTCGCTTGCTCATACCCTTGCTCGGCAGGTCGATCCGCTGAAAGCGAATACCTCGTTCCTTGAAAAAGCGCTCCGCTTTTTTGGTATCGAAGCATTTGGATTTTCCGAAAATTTGAATGTTCATGGAATTCCTCTCATTCTGCCAGAGCCATGCCGATGGTTGAATCCGGATAATATTCGGCATACAGCTCCAAAATCTGCCGCACCATATATTTTGCATTCTTGCCGCCCTCAATCATCGCACAGAATGCGATCTCCGGATCGTCTGCCGGTGCATAGCCAATGACAAAGCTATCCGTGCCACGAGGCGACTGCGGCGTACCGGTCTTGATGGCAACATCGAATCCCAGCCGGTTGAGATCATATTCGGTCGGCATACGGGTCTGTGCCGCACCGATCATGCCATCCTCTATCATTTGGAAAATGCCGGTATTGTCCTGTGCGATTGTTTGCACGCTTTCCGGCTCAGACTCGGAAAGCGTTTGCGTCATGGCATTGTTCCAAACAGCATCGACCAAATGCGGTCGATAGCGTACCCCATCATTCGCAAGGGTACTGGCGACAACTGCCATTTGCAGCGGTGTGACCTGAATCTCGGACTGTCCGATGGCAGCCTGTACAATTTCGCCGACATACCAGTCAATCCCCAGACGCTCAAAGGTTTCCGGACATGCCAGATAGCCGGCACTGTCACCCGATTCCAGTCCGAGCGATGCGCCAAGCCCGAACAGCTTCTCGTACTCGACCAGACGATCAATGCCGAGCTTTAACCCAAGCTCATAGAAAAAAATGTTACACGACACGGTAATTGCACGGGTCACGCCGATATACTTATGATTGCCGGTACAGCGATATGTTGAATCAATATAGTGAAATTCCCGATTACAGAAATACCGACTGCTGCTGTTGATGATACCGGTATCCAGACCTGCCGTTGCAGTAATGGTCTTGAAGGTCGAACCGGGACGGTACAGACCATCGGTCGCACGGTTGACCAGCGGCGTATTTTCGGTATTGGCAACCGCACTGTAATCGTCGAGCAAAATGTTGAGGTCATAGGTCGGTGCTGTCGCCATCCCCAAAACGGCGTTGCTGTCGGTATCGAGTACCACAATCGCACCGCAATTGGCATCCCGGCATTCGTCCTCGTGGGTACGCAGATAGCGGCAAAAATCGGAAAGCAATGCCTGCAAATCCGTCTGAAAACCGCTGTTGACTGTCAATTGCAGCGTATGTCCGCCGACCGGCTCTTGCGTAACGGTCACACCGGAGACCTCCCCATTCGTGACGGTGATCTCCTTCACACCGTTCTCGCCGCGCAGCTCCGATTCAAAGGTACGCTCCAAACCGGTTTTGCCGACCCAATCGGAGAGCGCATAGCTGTCATCGGCAGAGGAAAGCGTCTCGAATTCCTCCTGCGTATAAATCGGACCGATATAGCCGATCTCATGGGGCAGTACATCGCCTCGTTCAATCGTGCGAATGGCTTCTTCGACCACATTCACGCCACGCAATTCCAGCCGCAGCTCCTTGATTCGCATCACCATGTTGATATCAATGTCATTGGCAAGATAGAACACATTGGACATCGAAAAGCCTCTCGCCAACATCTCATACCGCAATCCGGCAATGGTACGCTGCTCGGGCTGTGTATAGGTATCCGCAATGTCATAATCGGAAATCAGCTTGTCAATGCAATTCTCGGCCGTGGCGTAGTCATTGAGGTTGAGCATTTTCTTGAGCTTGGAAATCGCCTGCTCGTCCTCGGCTTCAAAGGTATAGGGCAGTTCTTTGGAAATCGGCAGTGTATCGTTCCAATCATAGCCGGAATCTGCAAGCAGCTGCGTGATGTTCAGCAAAATGGCATTCCCCTCTGCTGCATCGGACGGAAAAAACGCTTTCTCGACAATCAGGCTGTAACCGATTTTGTTGGAAACGATTGCTTCACCATTGCAGTCCACAATCTCCCCACGGTTTGCCTGCATGACCTGCGAATAGACGGAAACCCGATCGACCTTGACCGGCGCATCGTCCGTCGAAACGATTTGTAACATCAGCAAGCGGTATATTGCCGCCACGGTCGCTGCCAATACCAATAAAATCAAGAAACTGCTGCGAAACAGCTGTGACAGCTGCTTTACAATTTCTTTCATGCTTAAAATCCACCTCGCTCTGCATTTGCTGCGGCTATCTTACAAACTCAGTATGCACACAAATTCTGTCTTTCCGCATCTGTATCTAAAAAAATGTCTTAGGCGACACCGCAAAAAGATTGTGCATCAGATGCGCAGTTGATTTTATCGTCAGATGAAACAAAAAGTACAGGGAATCCTTTGGGTATCCCGAAGCATTTTTGTGATATACGGCGGAAAACGCACAAGCAGATGGCGTGCAAAGCCGCCAGGCGTTCTTTGTGCGGTGTTGCTTTAGCCGCAGCGTTCGGAGCGCAGCCGTTCAACGGCGAGAACCGCCGCCGCCATGCGAATGCCCACCCGATGAGCGGTGCGAGCTGCCACCGCCGCCACCGCTTCGGCCGTTGTTCGTGTTGATTGGCGTCTTGGTCGTGTAGGTACGCAGGAACACATCTCGCTTATCCGTGAAATTGGTATCCCTTTGGCTGATATAGTTTGTTGGCGAAAGCGATTTTTTCAGCTGATAGCTGTTCCACACAATCAGTATTGTAACGCCTGCCGCAACTGCGCCAATGACAAAGGCAATTGCCACGAGTGCCCAAACATCTCGCCCATATCCGGCAGGCAGACCGGCAGCAGATACCAGCTTGCCATTTTCGACATACGTATACTGTTTGTTTGCTTTGTCATAGGTGTACGCATTCTTCGGCAAACCGGCATTCTTGTACTTTACAATTTGGTCGCAGAACTCACGAATCGCCTTGTCATAGTTCCCCTGCTTGAGCAGAGGCTGCACCTCGTCGAGAATCGCCTGTGTGCGGTCATCGGCTGCACCATTGTAATAATACAGCTCACCGAGACCGCTTGTGCTGAGATAGTCATAGTAGGTATCGTTGTTGATCAGCAGCAGCACACCGTCCGTATCCACACCGCTCTGCGGATTAAACAAAGCATCGTAAACATCATCGGCACGCCGCATAACCGCACTGTCACTGCTGAATGCTGCGTCCTCGCCGTAAATGCAAACCGCAACATACATATCGATGGTATCGGAGGTTTTTCGCACCAACGCATTCAAATCTTCCAATTCGGAATCGGTCAGCACATTGTCATGGTCATAGACCTGACAGGCAGGAATGCAGTCCTCAAACTGCCGCTCAGCATGCACACGCAGCGTACCGCAAAGCAGAATCGCAACACAGCCAATCAGACTGCCGATGATAGAAAGCCGTTTTCTCATGCTCATAGTCCGCCACCTCCCAAGAAAAACAGCAACAGCAAGGCAGCCAAAGCCGCCGCAAGCCCCAAACCGGCACTGAACCAGCCGAGCTTCTTCCAATCCAATGGCATATTACCGATAAATTTTCCGCTCTGCCCGTTGACGGCAAACTCATAGACCTTGTCGCCATGCCGATAGGTCATGAACCAGACCGGCAGCAACATGTATTCCCAAGTGGTACGCATCAGCTTGATATCCGAGCTGGTCACCGAGATGGAGCTGTATCCCTGCATCGAGCTGCGCAGCAGCCGGTCACTCGCCTGCACGGCACGCTGCTTGACTCTGGGGAACACCGCTGCCGTATCCATATCATATTTTTCCGCAAAAAATCCGCTCAAATACTGCATCGCAAACGGTTTGGCTTTCTGATAGTCGAACGGCTCGACCGCCTCCATTAGCTTGTCATCGATATGCGTAGCACCGTCTGCCGGCAAGCCCTTCAGAGCCACATTTGCCTTTCGTGTGAGCGCATATTCTTTCGTTTCGGTATAGCGGTAATTGCCGGATGTCCAGGTGCGCACCCGCTTGCCCAGTGCATCCATGCGTGCAGACACATCACAGTCTGTTACCCAAAACGGCACATACAGCCCCGTCAGCTTTTCAATTTGCGCATCGGACAGGAAATCCTTGGGTAAAAACCATCTGCCTTTGCACCATTTGTGCAGGCATTCCACCGCCTGTTCCCGATTCAGCTGAAACGGCAGCACATAGGCGGGACGGTATTCACCTGCCACTCTGCCTTTCAAAATCACGGGATTGTGACAGTAATAGCAGAAGGTGGCAGCGGTATTGCAGTCTGCCATGATTTCCGCACCGCAGCTGTTGCAGACATACACATCGGTCTGCTCGGCAAATTCCTGCCGTTCCTGCTGTTGTTTTTCCTGTTCCTGCAGGTCGATCTCTTCCTGTTTGCCGGCGATTCCTTTCATTTCCGCCTCGGTGAATTCACTCATGCAGAACTCACAGCCAAACAGCTGCTTCTCTGCCGCAAATTTCAAATCACCGCCGCAGTTGGGACATTTATATGCCAGCGATTCTTGCATTTGGTCCATGGCATCTCCCATCCTTTCTCCAATCCGCTTGGGATATGATATATGGCTGCACATCTATGCAAGGTTCTTGGGGCTATCGAACCCGACACCTTTATTATAGCATATTCCAATCCCAAATGCAAGAGAAGCGTCCGACCGTTTATGATAATATTTTATGCGATATCCAGCGGATTCCTTGAAACAAGAGAATCGCTCATACAAACAAATTGTTTTTCAAAAACATTGCAAAAAACGAAAATTTATGCTATACTATAAAGGTACATTTCCCGTAAGGGTTCACACATCGGAAAGGATTTGTTTCTATGCACACATATCAAACTGCCGCAGATCGTGCCAAGAGTCTGCGACCGATCATTCGGATTCTCATCATCATACTGGTTTTCGCCCTAATTCTCGTTGTTGGTGGCATGGCATTGGTCCATCGGTTCGAGGATGCACAGATTACCGTCCTCAACGAATCGTTCTCTCATGCAAGCATTATGACAATGGAAGGCAAGTACGGCATCTCCATCACCGACGATGTTACGCCGCTGTATACCTTCCAGCAAGGGCAGCAGGAGAACAAAACCTACTACACCGGAATTCTCTTCCAAATTAACAGCAATGTCAACGATGTGTTGGAAAACTGCTGCAAGCTGCACGAGGACAGTGCCGAACACAAAACCATCGAGAATAACTGCCGAGACTATTTCGAGGAGAACGATTATGACGGCTATACCGAAACGGTCTACACCCGTGACGGCAAGGAGAAAGCGATTTCCTTCTCGATTCCGGACTCCCCCTACCGCTACTTCATCTTCAAAACCGATGCCGGCTATCAGCTGATGGCACGCAGAGAGCATAACGGCAAGGGCTGATGCCTGCCGAATGCGAAGGATACAGGACAAAAAAGACGCAGTCCGAATCTACGAACTGCGTCATCCTCTTGCATATGCGCCGACGCCTCTGACAGCGATTCGGCATTATCCAAACGCATCTGCCTTTCCACCTTGCGATGCGCAGGCTAAGATGCGAAGTTTTGCGTGCCCCTCCGCCCTGTTCGGGTAGAGGGAGCAACATGAAAAAAGGGGGATTTTGGGAGCAGCATCTGTCTCCCGAAAGGATATGGGCAATGGGAATTGACCACTCGGTGTTCTCAGCGCACAGGCTGATACAAAAACCGATGAATGGCCAAGGTCAGACGCTCCAGCTCATTTTGATCTGCCGTCGAAACCTCCAATTGCACGGGCTGTTCCCGATCAAGCGTCAGAATACCCATGATGGACTTGGCATCCACTTCATAGGAGCCGACCGTCAGCTGTGCTTCAAATGGGAAGCGACCCATGATGTTGACAAACTCTGCGACATCCGTAACTTCAGGCAGGAATACAGTCAATGCAGACATAGAAAGAACCTCACTTTTTATTCTTGCGTATCGTTGACATCTTCTAACTTGCGAATCCGGTCATTCCGTCCATACCGAATCGAATGTGCCTTTCTTCTTTTTTTCTACGGACATCATACCATTCAAAATTGCTTTTGTCAAGCAATTTCGGCGCATTTTGTACACTTGACCGAATTCCAAAGTGTGCGTCGCATTTCTTTTTTCAATCCCGATACTCTGTAAATCATGCACAAGTCAAAAACAATAAATTTGTGCATATTGTATAGGAGCAACCATGAACTATCGTATTTTCACATTGGGCTGCAAGGTCAATCAAGCCGAATCCTCCGGTTTGGCGCAGTTACTCGAACGTCAAGGCTTACAGCCTGCCGCCGCCATAGAATCCGCAGATATTCTGCTGATTAACAGCTGTGCCGTGACTGCCGAAAGCGTCCGGAAGGCAAAGCAGCTACTGCGCAGTCTGCGCCGCAAGAATCCGAAGGCTCTGCTGCTGCTGACCGGCTGTTGGCCGCAGGCATTCCCGAACGATGACTTCGCCGATGCCGATTTCGTCACCGGCACCAAAGACCGTGCTGCTTTGCTCACATGGATTGCCGCCGCCGAACGCATACACCCGACTGCGCAAACGCATTGCATTACGTCCTATGCGGCACAGGATGCGTTCTCCGAGCTGCCCTGTGCCGACACCACCCGTACCAGAGCCTTCCTCAAGATTCAGGACGGCTGCAACCAATTTTGCAGCTACTGCATCATTCCCTACGCAAGAGGGCGTTGTCGCTCGATGCCGCACGAACGGCTCCGGCAGGAGGTCGAAACCCTCGCAGCACAGGGCTTTCGGGAAATCGTGCTGACCGGCATCAATCTGGGCTTCTACGGTATCGATACCGCACAAAGCCTTGCCGATGCCGTGAACACCGCCGCAGCCCCCGATAGCATATTACGGGTACGCCTCGGTTCGCTCGAACCCGAACGCATGACATCGGAGCTGCTCGCACAATTTGCCGCCTGTGAGAAATTCTGTCCGCAGTTTCATCTATCCTTGCAGAGCGGTGTCGACACGGTGCTGTCCCGTATGCGCCGCCGCTACGATACCGCACAATATCGTGCCCTCGCCGAGCAGATCCGCCGGCTGTTTCCCCATGCCGCACTGACTACCGATGTGATCGTGGGATTCCCCGGCGAAACCGATGCCGAGTTCGAGCAGACCTGTGCCTTTGTGCAGGAAATCGGCTTTGCCAAAATCCATGTCTTCCCCTATTCGCCCCGTGAGGGTACGAAGGCGGCTGCTTTCCCCAATCAAATTGCGCCTGCGGTAAAGTCTATCCGTGCCGCCCGACTCGGACAGATTGCCGATGCGCTCCGCAATACCCATCTCGCCGCCTATGTCGGACAGACCGTACCAGTTTTGGTCGAGGCAAAAAAACGGCAAAATGCACAGAGCTTTTACCAAGGACATACCCCGGACGGTACACTCGTGAAAATTTTTCCGAAAAATGAGGAAAAGGGTTTGCAGAATGCGCTCATTTGTGTTACAATAGAGTCATACGAGGGGGATGCCTGTATCGGACAACCCTCTTCCAATTTGACAACCAATTTTGGAGGATGATGAAATCATGGCTGTATATCGCATTTATACGGAAAAGAAACCGCAATTTGCGGTCGAAGCACAATCGGTTCTCGCCGATCTGCGCACGGCTCTGCGGCTGGATGTGCTGAATATCCGCATTCTCAATCGCTACGATGCCGACCACATTGAAGCGGAGGATTTTCAGCGTGCCATTCCGACCGTGTTCTCTGAGCCGGCGGTTGACTATGTGTATGAGACTTTGCCGATGCTGTCCAATCAGGAGCGCATTTTTGCCGTGGAATATCTGCCCGGTCAGTTCGACCAGCGTGCCGATTCCTGTGAGCAGTGCATCCAGATCCTCAACGGCAAGGAGCGTTGCCGTGTGCGCAATGCCCGCATCTATATCGTTTCCGGCTCGATTACCGATGCCGAATTCGAGCGTCTGAAGAAGTATCTGATCAACCCCGTGGAAAGCCGTGAAGCATCGCTTGAAACGGTCGATACGCTCGATACCAACTATGTCATTCCGACCACCGTACAAACCCTCGATGGCTTCACCGCCCTCGACGAAGCCGGCTTGCAGGCATTCCTCAAGGACTATGCACTGGCGATGGATTTGGATGACATCAAGTTCTGCCAAAGCTATTTCCGGGATACCGAGCATCGTGACCCGACCATCACTGAAATTCGTATGATCGATACCTACTGGAGCGATCACTGCCGGCATACCACCTTCCTGACCACCATCGACAAGACCGAAATCGCAACGCCCTATATTAAGGATACATTTGAGGATTATCTGCGCATCCGCAAGGAGCTGGGCAGAGATGCAAAGCCGATCACGCTGATGGATATGGCAACCATGGCAATGCGCAAGCTGAAGGCAGACGGCAAGATTCCTGCACTCGATGAGAGCGAGGAAATCAATGCCTGCTCCGTCAAAATCAAGGTCGAAACCAACAACGGCACCGAGGACTGGATCCTCATGTTCAAGAACGAAACCCATAACCACCCGACCGAAATCGAACCGTTCGGCGGTGCAGCCACCTGCTTGGGCGGTGCGATTCGCGACCCGCTGTCGGGCAGAAGCTATGTCTATCAGGCGATGCGTGTGACCGGTGCAGCCAATCCGCTCGTTCCGGTTGCCGACACCATGCCCGGCAAGCTGCCGCAGCGGAAAATTACGGTCGGTGCAGCCAATGGTTACAGCTCCTACGGCAACCAAATCGGTCTGGCAACGGGTCATGTTGCCGAGATCTATCATCCGGGCTATGTCGCCAAGCGTCTGGAAATCGGCGCAGTGGTCGGTGCAGCACCGGCTGAGAATATCCGCAGAGAAGCTCCCGTTCCCGGCGATGTGATTATTCTGCTCGGCGGCAAGACCGGTCGTGACGGCTGCGGCGGTGCAACCGGCTCGTCCAAGTCCCATACCCTCGAATCGCTCACGCACTGCGGTGCAGAGGTGCAGAAGGGCAATGCACCCGAGGAACGCAAGCTGCAGCGTCTGTTCCGTGACCCGAAAGTCACTCGTCTAATTAAGCGATGCAATGACTTTGGTGCAGGCGGTGTATCGGTTGCCATTGGTGAATTGACTGACGGTCTGGACATCGACCTCAATGCCGTACCGAAGAAATATGACGGTCTGGACGGCACGGAGCTTGCCATCAGTGAATCGCAGGAGCGTATGGCGGTGGTGGTCGCCGCGGAGGATGTGGCAGCATTCATGCAGGCTGCCGCACAGGAAAACCTGCTTGCAACGGTCGTTGCCGTTGCCACGGATACCAACCGTCTGCGCATGAACTGGAACGGCAAGACGATTGTCGATTTGTCCAGAGAATTTCTGAATTCCAACGGTGCGGAAAAGCATACCGATATCGTTGCTGCAACACCGATTGCGCTCTCCGTCACCGCTCGTTATGAGGATACGCCCGAGGGCTGGAAAGACCTGATGAGCGACCTCAACATCTGCTCACAGAAGGGTCTGGTCGAGAAGTTCGACTCGACCATCGGTGCAGGTACTGTCCTCATGCCGTTTGGCGGTGTCTATCAGCTGACGCCGTCGCAGGCAATGGCTGCAAAGATTCCGGTGCTGAGCGGTGAAACCTCGACCTGCTCGATTATGGGCTGGGGCTTCCATCCGACCATCTCCGAACAATCGCCCTATCACGGTGCCATGATGGCAGTCATTGAATCCGTCGCAAAGGTTGTCGCAGCCGGCGGCTCTTGGCATCAGTGCTGGCTGACCTTCCAGGAATACTTCGAGCGCACCCAGAATAACCCCAAGCGTTGGGGCAAGCCGTTCTCCGCTTTGCTTGGCGCATTCAAAGCGCAGCTCGAGCTGTCTTGCGCCTCAATCGGCGGTAAGGACTCCATGTCCGGCACCTTCGAGGATGTCGATGTTCCGCCGACTTTGGTTTCGTTTGCCGTATCGGTTGCTGATTCCAATCGTGTGATTTCCACCGAATTTAAGTCTGCCGGGAACACGGTCATCCGGATTGCTCCGCAGTATGACAGCAACCGTCTGCCCGATTGGGACAGCGTACGAGCCTGCTTCGATGCAGTCGAGCAGCTGATTTCCGAGGGTCGAGCCAATGCCATCTGGACGGTCAGCACAGGCGGTGTTGCCGAGGGTATCGCCAAAATGGCATTCGGCAACCACATCGGCTTTGAGTTCACCAAACAGCTGCCCGATAAGGTCTTGTTTACGCCCTGCGTCGGTTCATTCCTCATCGAGCTGAACGGCACTGCCAAGGACGGCGAGGAGGTCATCGGCCGTACGACCGAAGGCTACATGATTTACAGCGATGTCTATACCATCAATCTCGAAACCCTGCAAAAAGCATGGGAAGGCAAGCTCGAATCGGTATTTCCCTGCCGCATTAAAACAGACCTTGCCGCCATTACGCCTTACAGCTTTTCCGCAGAACGCCGTGTAATGCCGAGCATCAAGGTTGCAAAGCCTCGTGTGCTGATTCCGGTATTCCCCGGCACGAACTGCGAATATGATACCGCAAGAGCCTTTGCCCGTGCCGGTGCAAAGCCGGAAATCCTCGTCATCCGCAACCTCAGTGCACAGGATATCGAGGAGTCCGTACAGGCAGCCGTGAAAGCCATCCGCAATGCACAGATTGTCATGCTGCCCGGCGGCTTCTCCGGCGGTGACGAGCCGGACGGCTCCGGCAAGTTCATTACCGCATTCTTCCGCAATCCGCAGGTGACAGAGGAAATCCATACCCTGCTGAAAAATCGTGACGGTCTGATGCTCGGTATCTGCAACGGCTTCCAGGCATTGATTAAGCTCGGCCTTGTCCCCTACGGCGAAATCACCGAAATGTGTGACAATTCCCCGACCTTGACCTTCAATACCATCGCCCGCCACCAGAGCATGATGGTTACGACTCGCATTGCTTCCAACAAATCGCCTTGGCTGCAAAGCAGTCAGGTTAGCGATCTGCATACCGTTGCCATTTCCCATGGTGAAGGTCGTTTCATCGCCTCCGAATCGCTGATTCAGCGCATGGCAAACAACGGTCAGATTGCAACGCAGTATGTCGACCTAAACGGCACACCGACCATGGATATTCGCTTCAACCCGAACGGCTCGATTGATGCCATCGAGGGTATTACCTCGCCGGACGGCAGAGTCCTCGGCAAGATGGGACACAGCGAGCGTATCGGCAACCAAGTCTGCAAGAATGTTCCCGGCGTGAAGGACCAGATGATTTTTGAAAACGGCGTACGCTACTTCGCCGATTGATTCCCACCAACAATTCGGAACACCGTCACTATCCGCCCATCCGTCTTGCGAAGGGTGGCGGTTTTCTGCATATCAGGCTGTTCGCATGACCGCAGAAAGTGAGGATTGCACATGGCATATCAGGATTACGTCAAAGCACAGAAGCTGGCAGAAAAACGCTATCGTCAGGCCATTTCCAAGGGCTTTTACCCCTACCTGCCGGTACTCGAGGATTTGCTGCGGAAAGATCGAGAGGACGGCAGAGTACCGCTCGGAACGGTCGAGATTCCGATTGCACTCATCGCCGGTACGGCATCGGCAGAGCGCACCGTTGCATTCGCCTCGAACTTCATGCCGTTGCTCGACTATGATACCGAATTCGGCAGCAAGTGGTCTGCACTCTGCGATTCGGTACGGGAACAGGGCGTGAATGACCCGATTCAGGTCTATGAGTATATGCAGCGGTTCTATGTGGTCGAGGGCAACAAGCGTGTCAGCGTCTCGAAATTTTTCGGTGCCGTCAGCATCGACGCGCAGGTCACACGTATTCTCCCCAAAGAACAGGATACCACCGAATACTATGTCTACGAGGAATTCCTCGACTTTTATCGTGTTGCAGGCATTTATGAAATCCAAATGAGTGAACGAGGCGGATTCCCCCGTCTGCTGCGTGCGATTCCGTCCTTCGATGAGAAAACCGGAAAGCCTTGTGCATGGTCGGAGGATTTGCGTAAGTATGTACGGTTTTTGTATTCGGTGTTCGAGTCCTACTACCGTTCCAAGAACGGCACCCGCCTGCCCATCACGATTGGCGATGCGTTTTTGCATTTCCTCGAAATCTACGGATTTGCGCAACTGCAGTCGCTGTCCTCTGCGGAGCTGCATCGCCGCATCGAGCGTGTTTGGGGCGAATTCCGTGTACTGGCAGAGGACAACCCCACCTCCCATATCCTCAACCCGACCGAGGGCAGCCGTAAGGTTTCTCTGACAAAAATGCTGCCGATTGGCAATTCTGTCCTCAAGATCGTATTTCTCTATGCCAAAGATCCGCAGGTGTCGAGCTGGTCGTATAACCACGAAATCGGCAGACGCTATATCGAGGACGCATTCGGCGACGATATCTCCACAACCGCATTCATCGCCGATGAGAACAATGCCGAGGAGATTATCACGAAAGCCATTGCCGATGGCTATCGGGTGATTTTCACAACCTCGCCGATTTTCCATGCGGTCAGTATGCGCATGGCGGTTGCCAACCCGGAAGTCATCCTCATCAACTGCTCGATGAACACCGCCTACCGGCAGCTGCGCACCTACTATCTGCGCATCTACGAGGCAAAATTCCTGACCGGCATCATAGCCGGATCGATGACTGAGCATGAACGCATCGGCTATATTGCCGACTATCCGGTTCTAGGTACGCCCGCCTCGGTCAACGCCTTCGCATTGGGTGTCAAGATGGTCAACCCAAGAGCCATGGTCTATCTGGACTGGTCGACCTTGAAAGACCATAACCCCTACGCCTACTTCCGTACGAAGGAAATCGACCTCATCTCCAATCGGGATATCAATGCCCCGCTCGCAGAAGATATGGATTTCGGACTTTATGGCTTGTACGATAACCGCTCGTTCCGGCTTGCCGCACCGATTTGGAATTGGGGACGGCTCTATGAGGAACTGGTCAACTCCGTGCTGATCGGCGCATGGAAAAACGATGCCAATGACGACAGTACCCATGCCCTCAACTACTACTGGGGTATGTCTGCCGGTGCCATTGATGTGGCATATTCCAGCCGTCTGCCGAGCGGTACGGTGCGTCTGGTACGCCTCTTACAAGATCAGATCTGCAAGGGCAGTTTCCACCCCTTCACCGGTCTTCTGCTCTCGCAGGACGGCACTTGCATCGCCGAACCGGATGCCATGCTCTCTCCGCAGCAGATCATTCAAGCGGATTGGCTGCTTGACAACATTGTCGGACGGATTCCGGACACCTCCGAACTGGTCGAGAGCTGTCAGAGCTTCGTTTCACAGCACGGGCTGCATGAAATCGGAACGAAAGGACTATGAACTGCCCCATGAACATTTTGGCCATGTCGGATACGGAATCCAAAGCCCTATGGGATTACTATCAGCCGGGAATGCTGCGGGGCATTGACTTGATCATCTCCTGTGGCGATTTGTCCCCGCATTATCTATCCTTTCTCGAAACCTTTTCCAATGTGCCGCTGCTCTATGTCCACGGCAACCATGACGAAAAATACAGCCAAATCCCGCCGGACGGCTGCTTCTGCATTGAGGATAGAATCTATGTGCATAATGGCATTCGGATACTCGGACTGGGCGGCTGTATGCGCTATCGCCACGGCGCACATCAGTATACCGAAAAAGAAATGCAAAAGCGCATTCGCAAGCTCTGGTTTCAACTGCGGCGATACGGCGGCTTTGATATTCTGGTCACGCATGCGCCGATTCAATCCTTTCATGACGGCGATGATGCCTGTCACATGGGCTTTGCGGCGTTCGGGGAACTGCTGATGCAATATCGTCCCAAATACCACCTGCACGGCCATGTTCACATGAACTACGGCTACAAAACCCCTCGCGTGAGTCTCTTCGAGGACACCATTGTCATCAATGCCTATCGTACCTTCCAGTTTGAATATGACGATCCCACCTTGCGAGAAAAGGCGGAACAGGAATCCAAGCGATAACAAATCCCCTTCGCAGTGCAATGCTCCGAAGGGAGGTATCCTTGGCATATTGTCATTTTGCAGAAAATGGAACGATATGATCCGGCAGAATACAGACACCTTTGACAAAAATGCCATTTCTGCGAAAAATCCACTTGACAACGACGGCTATATATGCTAGAATATATGTAGTTAGCAATGGCTAACAATTTTCAAAGCCCGTGAGTTAGCCATAGCAAACCGATGGATGGATGAAAGGAGTGGTCGTATGACATTGCGAGATGCCCTCGAAGGGAAAACCTATACCATTCAGGCGCTCAATACGGACGATGCAGAAATGGATGCGTTTCTGTTCACGCTCGGCGCATACAGCGGAGAAACCATTACCGTTGTGCGGCAGATGAAGAACGGCTGCGTCATTTCCATCAAAGACGGCAGATACAACATCGACAAGGCATTGGCAAACGCCATTGTCATCTAAGCGAAAAAGAAAAAAGCAGATGAGAATCTGCTTTTTTCAAGGCACACAGTTAGCGTACGCTAACACAAAATGGAGTGAGAAACAGGAGGAAACACCATGAGAATTGCATTGGCAGGTAATCCCAATTCGGGTAAGACGACGATGTTCAATGCCCTGACCGGCAGCCATGAACGGGTCGGCAACTGGGCAGGCGTCACCGTTGACAAAAAGGAACAGCCGATGAAACGGGCATATGGCAAGGAGTTGATTGCGGTTGACTTACCCGGCGCATATTCCATGTCGCCATTCACGAGCGAGGAAAGTATCACCAGCCATTATGTCAAGCAGGAACAACCCGATGCGATCATCAACATTGTCGATGCGTCTAATCTGAGCCGCAGTCTGTTCTTTACCACACAACTGCTCGAATTGGGAATTCCGGTTGTTGTCGCCCTCAATAAGAGCGATATCAACGAGAAAAAAGAAACCCAAATCGATGTAGAACAACTTTCGGTGAAACTCGGCTGTCCGGTCATCCAAACGGTTTCCACCACGAATGACGGACTCAAGCAAGTCGTTGCCGCAGCGATTGCTGCAGCCGGTACGGTACAGTCTGCCCCCTATCGTCAGGGCGATATTGACCTGACCGACAAAACCGCTGTCGAAACTGCGGATCGAAACCGGTTCGCCTTTGTCAATGCCATCGTCAGCGAGGTCGAAACCCGAAAGGTTCTGACACGGGAACAGAACATCGGTGATAAAATCGATGCCGTACTGACCAACAAATGGCTCGGCATTCCGATTTTTGCGGTTGTGATGTTTTTGGTATTCCAAATTTCGCAGGTTTGGGTTGGTACGCCGATTGCCGATTGGATGGTCGGCTGGCTCGAGGTTTTTCAAGGCTGGATCGGCGGTCTGCTGGAGAATGCCAATCCGCTGCTGTCGGCGCTGTTGGTTGATGGTGTGATTGGCGGCGTGATTGCGGTTATCGGCTTTTTGCCGCTCGTCATGGTCATGTACTTCCTGATCGCCCTGCTTGAGGACTGTGGCTATATGTCTCGCGTTGCAGTCGTACTGGATCCGATTTTCAAGAAGGTCGGACTATCGGGCAAGTCCGTGATTCCATTCGTCATTACCATCGGCTGTGCCGTACCCGGTATCATGGCAAGCCGTACCATCAAGAACGAACGGGAACGCAGAGCCACCGCCATGCTGGCACCGTTCATGCCCTGCGGTGCGAAAATTCCCGTCATATCGTTGTTTGCCGGTGCATTCTTTGAAAATGCCGGCTGGGTCAGTACGGTGATGTATCTCTCGGGCATTGTCCTGATTTTCCTCGGTGCGCTGCTCGTCAACACGATTGCCGGCTACAAATCCCGCAAGTCCTACTTCATCATAGAATTGCCCGAATACAAGCTGCCGTCCGTTTGGGGTGCATTTCGGTCGATGTGCAGCCGTGGCTGGGCTTACATCGTCAAGGCTGCAACCATTATTCTGCTCTGCAATACCGCCGTGCAGATCATGCAGAGCTTTACCTGGAATTTCACCGTTGCAGAATCGGCAGACAGCTCAATTCTGGCAACGATTGCACAGCCCTTCGCCTATCTCCTTGTGCCGATTGTCGGTGTGGTATCTTGGCAGCTGGCAGCGGCTGCGGTAACCGGTTTCATCGCAAAAGAAAATGTCGTCGGCACGTTGGCGGTCTGCTTTGTCGGACTGGAAAACCTGATTGATACCGAAGAATTGGCATTGATGGAGGGGGCCGGCGTAGAGGTTGCCGGTATTCTGGCGATTACCAAAGTTGCCGCACTGGCATATCTGATGTTCAATCTCTACACACCGCCCTGCTTTGCGGCAATCGGTGCGATGAATGCCGAAATGAAGAGTCGCAAATGGCTCTGGGCAGGCATTGGCTTGCAGCTGGGTGTTGGCTACACGGTCGGCTATCTGGTCTACACGGTCGGCACACTCTTGACCGCACCGGCATCGCTTGCCATCGTCCCTGCCATCGCCGGCGGATTGTTTGTGCTGGCATTTGCAGCAGTGATTGCCGGATTGATTCTCAGCACCAAACGCAAACTGAAAGCGGAATATGCTTTGAACTAACGCACAGCAAACAAAGCACATGCAAATGTGCTTTTGTTTGATATGTCAGTTAGCGTATGCTAACTCAAAAGGAGAGGATACTATGAGTGTTGTCATTGTCGGTGGAAACGAGTGTATGACACGGCAATACAAGGACTTGTGCAGCCGTTATTGCTGCAAAGCAAAAGTATATCCCAAAATGGAAAACGGACTGAAACATATCGGTACACCGGACTTGCTGGTGCTGTTTACGAACACGGTTTCGCATAAGATGATTCACTGCGCCCTGCGAGATACCGCAGCCCAAACAAAGGTTGTACGCTCTCACAGCAGTTCCATGGCTGCATTGCGGCAAATCTTGGAAATCCATGCAACATAGGGAGGAATATGATGTCGGAAGCGATAATGATTCGCCACTGTGCACCCACATTGGCAGCGATGAAAACCGGCAGCCTGTTTTCGTGCAGCTATGCAACAGCTGCCGAAATGCAAAGTGCCCTACGATACTGGAATCGCCGCATGAAGCAGAAAGGCTTGCGGATGATACCGCTTCGATTTCGCAATGGCCGTGCTTTGATATATGTGTACCGTCCGCAGCAGCTGTCACAGGATTTGCAGCAGGATAGCGCATGCCGGTTGCTGACAGAGCGAGGCTATCCGGTACAGGCACCGGAACGCTGCATCACGAAGCTGATTCGCCGCATTGCGGTTTGCAAAGAATTTCCACATGAAATCGGATTGTTTCTCGGATATCCGCCGGAAGATGTTTGCGGTTTTATCGAGCAGCGCACCGACTGCAAATGTATCGGCTGTTGGAAGGTCTATGGGGATGCGGCGGCTGCCCTGCGGACATTTGCCAAATATCAGAAATGTACCACCGTGTACTGCGCACAATATGCCATGGGAAAACCCTTAGAACGGATGATGCTCTCACAGCCAACCGTCAAACAGCAGTAAAACCGCATAAAAACAGAAAGCACCTTGAGTCATTCGAGGTGCTTTTCCGCCGCATATCTGCAAGCGGATCGTTTGTTCATATTGCCTCAGTACAGCAATTCTTCCGGCACAACCTCTGCCATCCGGCGATAGGCGGCTTGACTGGGGTGGAGATGATCGCCGCTGTCAAAGCCCTCGGCAAAGGCGGCAGGCTTGTTGGGATCACGCAAGGCAAAATCAAAGTCAATACAGCCATCGGCTTCCGGCGTTGTTCGTATCCAATCGTTCAGCGCACAGCGCATCTCCTCCCGAAACGGCGCATCGGTTCTCCAACCGGCAATCGGCAGCAGCGTGCCGAGATATACCCGCAATTGCCATGCTTTCGCAGCGTGAATATATGCTCGTAAGCCGGCAATCAACTCGTCCACAGTCGGCAGATCACTCCACGGACGGAACGGGTTGACATCCACGCCGACCGGATGAATGATATCATTGATGCCCTGCTGTATGATGATGGTATCGGCACCGCTCACAGACGGAATCTCATGCGGAAAGCGAATCAAACCTTTCAGCCCATAGGACTCATAGGTGATATCTTCGTATTGCCGCAGAATTCGAGTTCCGCTTGCCGCCTTGCGCACAATCGCCGTCGGGTATCCGGCATGCAGTACCCGTTTCATCAGGTAATCCGGCCAGCCCTGCGCCGTAATCGAATCGCCATAGCAGATCACCGCTTTGGCATCGGTATCGGTCAGCACATCAACGCCGGAGAGAAAATAAAACCACGGGGTCGGCTTCGTGTACGCAGCAGACATCTCCGGCTGATTGGCATAGTTGCCGACCGCAAAGAAGCCCTGATGGCATGGTGCTTGAATGACTACACCGGAGCGCAATTGTGTGATATCGGCAAAATACAGGCTGACGGTCAGTGTTTCCCCTGCCGCAATCGCAAACGGCAGCGGGTCGCTCGTGCGGCTCTCACCGGCAGGTAATGTCACGGTGGGTACACCGTCAAACAGCAACGTATGCAGCTCCGGCGCAGTCGATGCACCGCCGATGGCATGTGCGACAGTGGCATAAGCCAACGTCACAGCCTCCGTGCCGCAGAAATTGTCCAGCGTAATGCGAACCGCACTGCCCGACAGCGTCATCAAAAGCGGATAGCGGAGCGTAAGGTCTTTTGCGTACATGGCAGGTCGGCGATCGGCAATCGATACGGCACTGCCCCAAGCGGTAATCCAAGCAGACATGATATTCATCCTTTTTTCGATCTTCTTAACAGCCCTTCCTGTGCTGCAAAATGGCATCCAAAATCCGATGTGCAGCATCCTCCTTGGACAAGAGAGGAAGCTCTGTTTGGGTATCTGCCGTAATCAAGGTAATGATATTGGTATCCGTACCGAAACCTGCACCGGCTGTGCGCAGACTGTTGGCGCAGATCATGTCACAATGCTTGCGCACGAGCTTTTGACGGGAATTTTCAAGAACATTCTCAGTCTCCATCGAGAATCCGCAGAGGAATTGCCCCTCCCGTTTGTGTGTACCGAGATACTGCAAGATATCGGCCGTGCGTTTCAACTCGATGCAAAGCTCGTCATCGGATTTTTTGAGCTTGGAATCGGCAGTTGTCACGGGCGTATAATCCGCAACAGCAGCGGCCTTGATGATGATATCAGACTGTTCGCAGCGTGCCTTGACCGCCTCAAACATCTCTGCCGCCGTGCCGACCTTGACCACATCCACGAACAGCGGCGGTTCGACATCGGTATGGGCGGCGACCACGGTCACCTCTGCGCCACGCAGCATCGCCGCCTTGGCAATCGCAAAGCCCATCTTGCCGGACGAATGGTTCGTGATGAACCGCACCGGATCAATCGGCTCACGGGTTGCGCCTGCCGTCACAAGTACACGCTTGCCTGCCATATCCTTCTCGCAGGCAATCTCCTTGAGGATATACGCAAACAGCACCGATTCTTCCGGCATTCTGCCGTCACCGGTATCGCCGTTGGCAAGCATTCCCCGATCAGGCGCAACAATCTCATAGCCGAACCGTTCGAGCTTTGCAAGATTGTCCTGCACAATCGGATTGTGATACATATTGTGATTCATTGCCGGTGAAACGATTTTCTTGCAGGTACATGCCATAACAGTTGTTGTCAGCATATCATCGGCAATCCCATTTGCAATCTTGCCGATCACATTTGCCGATGCCGGTGCAAGCATCACCACATCGGCACGTTTCGCCAATGCCACATGTTCCACGCTGTACTGAAAATTCCGGTCAAAGGTATCAATCAGGCATTTGTTTCCGGTCAAGGTTTCGAGCGTAATCGGGTGAATGAACTGCGTGGCATTCTGCGTCATCAGCACCTGCACATCGCAATGCTGCTTTTTGAGCATCCGTGCGAGATTGGCAATCTTGTAGGCGGCGATACTGCCCGATACCGCCATTACTACGGTTTTTCCTGTCAGCATACACATTTCTCCTTGCTGTATGGAATGTTCCATCAACACTGCCCTGTGAGCAGCAATTGTGTTCATCTGATATTATACCACATTTCCCGGAAAATGAAAAGCCCGATGCCGCAGAAAACTTTCCGGGCATCGGGCTTTGGTTTATGCGGTTTTGGACTTCTGCGCTGCTTTCAGCAGTATGATCGCAAAGATCAACACGATGGCTTCATACACGCCAAAGGTATACCAAATGCTATTTGCGCCAAGCAGTTCCGGCAGCAGCAGCATAACCGGCACGCTGATGACAAAGCTTCGCAGCACATTGAGCAAAATCGCATGGACAGATTGGTTGGTCGAATACAGATAGGACGATATCATCACATTCACACTCATCACGATAAAGCCCCAAGCGTAGCACGGCATACTATCCAGCGTATAGGTGAGCGTTTCGGCATCAATGCCAAATAAACCGCAAATCTGTCGTCCAAACAGCAATACCGCACCGGTTACCAGAATACTGCCGATGATGTTAATCCACATACCGACACGAAAATAAAACCGCAGACCTTTCTGATCCCCTGCCCCATAGGATTGCCCCAGCAACGGCTGCAAGCCCTCGCTCGTACCGAAAAATAGTGCCACCGAAAACGATGCCACATACGACATCACCGCATAGGCATTGACGGCAATATCACCGATTTTGGTGACGAACATCCAGTTCATGCAAAGCGTTGCAATCGGCGAAGCCAGCTGTGCGATACATTCCGGCAAGCCATGCAGCACAATATCGCCGATCAACTTGATATCCCACATGGGTTTTCCAAAACACAGATTTCCCTTTTTGCGCAGCACATGGGGCAGCACAATCAGCATAGACAAGACCTGCCCGATGCCGGTCGAAACCGCCGCACCCGTCACACCAAGCGGAATCGGGAAAATCAGCAGCCAGTCCAGAATGATATCCGAAATCGTAGACGCAATCACGGCAACGCTTACGAGCGTCGGAGCATTGTCATTGCGGACAAATGCCTGCAAACCCATGGACAATCCGCTGGGAATCAGAAACACCGCATACCAAAACAAATACTCTGTGGCATAGGCGTGGTAAGTTTCCGTTGCGCCGAGCAGCGTACAGATTTGTGCCGGAAACAGCGTTCCGGCGATACACAGCAGCACCGATACCACCACAATCGCACTCATACTCTGCTGAAAGACACGCTGAAAGCCTGCACGATCGCCCTGTCCGAGCTTGATGGCAGCCATCGCAACACCGCCGATATTGATCAGAACAAACAGCGCATTCGTGACCAACACAAACGGCATCACAATATTCACCGCTCCGAGCGCATCCGTGCCGACACCTCGTCCGACAAAGATGCCGTCCAAAATCGTAAACAGGAAAAAGCAAACATTGCTCATCATGGTCGGCAGCACAAACTGCACCACCCGTTTCATTCTCTGTTCAGTCATGTGAGTCCTCCTCCGTCATGGATATTGCATATTCTCGTATCTGCATCAAAAATCGTGCTGTCAGCGCAAGATACTGCTGCCGTTCCGACACACTCCAACCATCGAGAACGGCATTCTCCGCCTCGATGACGTTCCGCACCGTGCGCTCTGCCAGTACCTTGCCCTGTTCGGTCAGGCAGACGGTTTTCTTCTTGTTGTCCACCGCCTCGAGATAGACCATACCCGCCTGCTCGAGCTTGCGCAAAGCGGAATTGATCGTCTGCTTGCTCGTACCAAACAATCGGCAAATATCGCTCAGCAAACAGCATTCGCCCTCGACACATATCGCATAGAGAATGTTCATGGCAGTATCGCTCAAGCCGAATTGCTTTGCCATCTCATGATACACGGCGTCAATTTCTGCCAGCAAGTAGTTGAATCGTTTCAGTGCGTGATTGGCATATCCGTTCATCGTCATTCCTCCATTCGTCCGAAATCATACCGTTGGCATTATAGTACGATTTCGGACGATTGTCAAGGGAGATTGCCATATTTCGTGAAGCTGTTGCAACATACCCAATGCAACGCTTTCCGCTGTAGCAACCTGCGCAAACAAAACGAAGCAGGTTCTGCGCCTGCTCCGTTCGTGTATTGTATTATTGATTTTTGTTATAGATTCGCATCAGACCCTTCAGCAGCAGCTGATCGTCGATGATGATGTTATGTTTGCAGAATGGAATCACGGTATTGGCAAGTCCACCGGTCGAAACCAGCGTGCAAGTCTCCCCGAGTTCCTCCTGAATTTTCTCAATCACGCCGTCAATGCTCGATGCGGTTCCGTACAGGATACCGCTCTTCATGCAGTCGATAGTATTCGTACCGATGACCTTTTTCGGCGGCTCAAGACTGATTTTCGGCAGCTGTGAGGTGCGGTTTGCGAGCGAATCGAGCGATACCCGAAATCCCGGCATGATCATACCGCCCAAGAACCGCCTATCCCGACTCAAAACGGAAATGGTCGTTGCCGTCCCCATATCAATGATAATCATCGGGCAGGGGTATTCGTGAATCGCACCGACCGCATCTGCCACACGGTCACTGCCCAATTGCGTGGGATTGTCGAGCATAATCTGCAAGCCGGTTTTGATGCCCGGTCCGACGACCATAATCGGCCTTGCGGTCAAACGCTGCATCGCCTGCTTGACGGTCTGCGTCACCGACGGCACAACCGATGAAATGATACCGCCGTCAAATTCGCAATCCCGCATTTGATTCAGCTCGAGAATCGTTTTGATATGGACGATGTACTCAAGCTCCGTTGCATTGTGGTTGGTCGAAAGCCGTTCGACAAAGCGAATCGTTTCCCCCTCAAAGCAACCCAATACAATATTGGAATTTCCGATATCGACAGCCAAAACCATGGCGCACCTCCGAAGGATTTTAGTTGGCTTCCTGCTTGACCTGCGCCTGCGGAATCAGCTTGGCATTGTGCAATGCTGCGCCGACTGCACCGGTAATCACGGTCGATACGATCATTTCACAAACCGCATTGATGCCGACAAACGAACAGATAAACACGATCACATTCTTGCCGTCCATCAATTCCTGCACATAGTCGGTATTGCCAAACAGCAGAATCAAGGCACTCATGAACAGCAACGTATTGAGAAATGCCGTAGAGAAGCCCGTCACCGCACAGGAAACATAGATGTTAGAGCGGTTCTTCAACAGCTTGAACACCCAGCCTGCCAAGATGCCGGTCAGCAGTCTCGGAATGAACCGCTGCACAAAGGCAAGGAACGGATTGATGGCGAACAGGGTGACGCCCATACCGCTCGGTACACCGATGCCGACGCACTGCAAAAAGCTCATCAGACCGAAAATGGCTCCCATGATGCCGCCACCTACGGGGCCAAGCGTAACGGCTGCGAGTGCAATCGGGATGATGTTGAGCGTGATGGACAGCGGTCCAATCGGAATCGTACCGATGGGCGTGAACGAGAAGATCAGCGTAACCGCCGTCAGCAGACCCAGCAACACCATTGCTTTCGTGTCGAATTTCTTGTTCATATTCAATTTTCCTCCTTGTTATCATTCCTCTTGCGAGGATACAATACAATACGCTGTTATCATAACATATGCAAACGCCGCAAATATGAATAGAAAGAAAAGTTTTTGTGAATTAATTGATAACAAGGCTGAAGCAACCGACTCTTTGTTTCATCTGACACACAAGCTTTGTGCGATGCCGCCTTACGATCCCGTACCGCTATAACCCGCTGCACCCTTCATCCAAATCTTGTAGCTGAGATAAAACAGCAAAATCGCAATCAGGGGCGACAGCCACGACAGGAGCGGCACAGCTTCCGGCCGCAGAATCACCAGACTCGGGTAATACGCAATAAATGCAATCGGCAGTACAAACGTAAACACAAAGCGGAACACCGGATTAAAAATCGTCATCGGGTATTTGGCATAGTCCTTGAAACGCATAACCAAATCCAGCAGATAAAACGAATTCTCAATCCAGAAGCAGCTTGCCGCCGCCGCATTCTGCAAGGCTGCCATCACCAACGATGCCGACACCAGATAGACCACCAGTTTCAGCACCATCCAAGCCGTACATGCAAGTTCCAGATGCACCCAAGCATAGATCAATGTACCGATGCCAAATACCATCTGTCCGAGCCCCTTGACATCGAACACCTCGGACTGATAGTAGAAAAACAGGTTCATCGGACGAAAGCAGTATTTGACAAAATCTCCGCTGAATACCTGATAACGCAAGCTCCAGTTGTTGTCAAGCAGACATTGTACCGGCGTCATCGCTACCAGCGAAAACCCGTACAAAAACAGCATTTCATAATAGCTCCAGCCGCCAACGGACGGAAAATTCTGAAACAGAATCCAGAAGCTGAGAAATCCCGAAATATTCGTGCAAATCATACCGATGGTCGAGATGATGAAGTCCGCACGATAGCTCATCTTGCTCTTGAGATCCTGTGCCAAAATTTTCCGATAAATACAAAAATAAAATCGCAATCCTCTGTGCATGGCTCAACCTCCGTTCACGGTAATCCGGCGGAGTGATACCTGCCAAAACAGGCGGCTGAACCCCATAGTGACAATGCTCCAAACCAGCTGCATACCAAGTGTTTCCGCTATGACGGAAGGCTGTGGATTGGCTGTCAAGAGCAGCGATAGCGGCGCATTGTAAATCGACTGAAACGGCAGGCAGTACGCAATAGTCTTGAGCGGCTCGGGGAAAAAGGCAAGCGGAATAGTCGCCCCCGACAGCAGCAATACCACCACCTGCTTCATGATGTTGATGCCCCAGATGGATTCCGTGTACATACAGATCGTGCCGACAAACAGGTCTATGCTGAAGTTGATCGACACGGACAATATGACCGAAACCGCAAAATACAGCAGATTGATGCCGAGCGGAATCGCACCCTTTGTCACCAACAGCACGACAAGGAAGGTCGGCAGAAATGTGCAGAAAAATTGCACAATAACACCGCCGGCACAGTTCCAAAACGAATAAGAACGATAGGACATGGGTTTCAGCAAGGTCAGCGTAATCGCACCGGTTTGGATGCTGCGTCCCATCTCCCAGACGATGTACATTTCCATAAAAGCGAACAATGCCGTTGCCAGCACCAGATAAATGAGCGTATCAGAAAAGGTCATGCCGTTGACCACATCGGTTCCGGCAGACGCATAGATGGCACGCCAGAGGAAATATACAATAATCAGGTAAATCAGATTGCCGATCACCATGACGAACAGTCCGAGCCGATATTGCAATGCTTCCAGAATGCCGGCTCGGGTGAGGGAAAGGTACTTCTTCCACTTCATTGCGTCCCCTCCTCGTAAATCTTCTTGATAACCGCCTCCGTTGAAATTTCCTCGAGCTGCATATCCCGAATGCGGTAGCGTTCCTGCAAGCGGGCAAGCACCGCCATCACGCTCGCCTGCTCCTCATCGACCAACACGGAAATCCAGTCCGTATCCGCCGATACTCGAAATTCCGGCATTTGCTGTGCAATCGCTTCCGCCGACTGCTGCAAATCGCCGTCCATCCGGATTTTCAGCGTGCGATACGAGCCGAAAAACCGTTTCAAATGCTCGATATCGTTATCATAGAGCATTTTGCCCTTGTCGATGATGACAATGCGGCGGCAGAGGGCGTCCACATCGCCCATATCATGCGTGGTAAGAATGACGGTTGTCTGCTTTTCCCGATTGAGCGCATGAATGAGGGTACGGATTTTCGCCTTCATCGAAACATCCAGACCAATGGTCGGCTCATCGAGAAAGACGATTTTGGGATTATGAAGAAAGGCCGCGAGAATATCGCTCAAGGTACGCTGTCCGAGCGACATCTGCCGCACAGGCTTATGCAGCAGACTCTCGATATCGACCAACGAACGGTACAGGTCGAGCATCGCACGATATTCGGCTTCCGGTACTTCGTAAATATCCCGCAGCAGCTTGAATGACTCGACCAGCGGCAGCGACCACCAAAGCTGTGACCGCTGTCCGAATACCACGCCAATCTCCTTTGCATTTCGAGTACGATTTTTGTATGGGATTTGACCGTTGACGACAATTTCGCCGGAAGATGGCTGCAAGATACCGGTCATCATCTTGATGGTGGTAGACTTGCCTGCACCATTTGGTCCGAGATATCCGACAATCTCGCCCTGCGCAATGTTCATCGAGATATCGTCCACCGCACGGACAATCCGATAATCCCTCGAAAACAAATCCTTCAGGCTTCCCTTCAAGCCCTCGTGACGATTGAGTACTTTGAATTCCTTTGTAATGTGTTTGATTTCAATGATATAAGACATAATGCTCCTTTTGGGGTTCTGTGTTGTTATAGCGTGTTCTGTCCTCCGCCATACTGTGTCATGACTGTTTGCAAAAATGCGGTAAAGGCATCCCGCACCGACTGCGGCTCCAGAATTTCCGCATCCGTTCCGAACTGGAAAATCCATCCATAGAACGGCTGCTCGGCTTTGACGTTCACCTTCAACAGGAAATGCTCGCTGTCATCCGGCACGAGTGCGACCTGCTTGCCGAATCGGTCAATGACCGGATTGACGAGATGGTTTTTCAGCCGCATTGTGACAAGCTGTGTTTTGCCGCTGAACATCGAAAAGCTCGCACTCAAATGCTCGGACAGCTGAAATTCCTGCGGGATCGGCGCTGCCGGTGCATCGAGAATTTCCACATTTTCCATGCGGTCGACACGGAAATTGGTCGGACTGTCCGGCCGCTTGGGATAGTACGCCACCAGATAGTACCGTCCGTCATCCCAAGTCAGCGCATAGGGCGAACAAATCCGCAGCCCATCCCGATACTGTTTCCGTTTAGCTGTATTGTACCCGAAATAGCGGAAGGCAATCTGCTTTTTCTCGTGAATTGCACGCTGAATCGTATCCACGCTGATATAGATATGCTCGTTTTCGTTTTTGATTCGGTTGCGCATATAAACCTGACGCTGCAATTGCTTTGCTTCATACACACTGCAAAGCTCCCCCAATTTCGCAAGAATCTGCTTGGACTTTTTCTCTGTGATGAACTGCGCCGAGGTGACCGCATCGGCAAGCAGCTTCAGCTCCGGCAGCTCAAAGGAACGGCTCGCAACATAGTAGCCCGATTCATTCCCCTTCACCTGAATGATATCCACGCCGTAAAATTGCAGGGCGTCAATATCTTCATAGAGTGCCTTACGACCGGCATGAATGCCGTACTTTGCCAATTCCGCAATGATTTGCGGCATGGTCAGATGATGGTTTTCATCGGTTTTTTCGGTCAAAATCTTGTAAAGATACATGATTTTCAAACGGCGCAGATCGCCGGAGGTTGTGGTTGCCATAGGATTCCCGCCTTTCTATGCCGGCATCGGAGCGTCCTGCGAATTGCCGCTTGCCGAATGCCGAAAAATATGGTATACTGGTATTGGGACAATATCGTGCAGTCCATTTGCACATACTATGGAGGTTATTATGGTAAAGCACATCATTCTCTGGACCCTGCGGGAAACGCTCTCGCAGGAAGAACGCACGCAGGTCAAGGCGAATATCAAAGCCGCTTTGGAAGGGCTGCAAGGCGTTGTGCCAAATCTCTTGGAGATTCATGTTTACACGGACGGTCTTGCCACATCCAATGCCGATGTCATGCTGGATTCTTCTTTCACCGATATGGCGGCACTGCAAGCCTATGCGATCCATCCGGCACATGTCCATGCGGCAGATACGGCAGTGCGGCCCTATACCGCAACCCGTACCTGCTTTGACTTTGCAATGTAATGCCGATGCTGAAGTACTATCTGACGGCACTGGCAGTCATGAGCCTTGTCGCCTTTGTGTTGTACGGTCTGGACAAGGCAAAAGCCAAAGCCGGCAAATGGCGCATCAAAGAAGTGACCTTGCTCGGCATTGGATTGCTGGGCGGTGCGGTCGGTGCTTTACTGGGGATGTACTGCTTTCGCCATAAGACCAAGCATTGGTATTTCCGGGTGGTCAACTGGCTTGGACTATTGTTGCAAATCGGCATTGGTATCGCGATTCTTTATTTCCGCTGACCGCCGAACAGCTCGATGCCGACAATGTGATTGCCTTTACGGGTTGTGCCACGCATACCCAGAAACCGAAATTTGCCGTATCCTCGTACCGATACGGTATCGGCTTCCTTCAGCTGCACATCTGCCTGCATGAGACGCCTGCCGTTGAGGAAAATTTTTCCTTCTCGAAACAGCTGCAAGCATTGGCTGCGTGACAGCCGATAGACCTTTGCAATCACGCCATCCAGCCGCTCCGATGCCACCTGTACCTCAATCGGCTCGGTTGTCACGGTCAGCACCTCGGGCAGCTTGTCCGTCACCGTCGCTCGCACGGAGGTATGGCGAATGCGATTCAATTCCCGACAAAGGTAGTCCGCAATCGGTTCGCGGCAAAACAGATAGGCATCGGGTATTGCCAACACAATATCCCCCAGTTCACTGCGCTTGACGCCCAGATGCATGACTGCACCCAAAATATCCCGATGCGTCAACGCCTCGGCAAACTTTTCCTGTAACGGTTTGATTTTGATGCAGGCAATCGGAAATTCTTCCGCATAACCCAGCTGTTCCGGATCACCAAACCGAATCATCACCCGCTCTGCCGCCTCTCTGCCGCCCCAAATAGTTGCACCACAGGGTGCAAGCGCATGACGCATGGCATAATAATCGGACAGCTCCGCTTCATTCAAAAATGCCGTAAACGTAAAGCAATGGCATCGATCCGCTTTCTCTGCCAAATCCGCCAAATGCCGCAGCTGATAGGCATCTGCCTCCATGTTTTCACCTCTTTGCATTGGAGTTCGCTAAATACATTATACCTTGTTTTCATGCTTGTGTCAAGTTGGAAAAAACAAATCCATACAATTCCGGCGATAAATTGTGCGCTTCGGTTTATACTACTACCACGGCAGCAATCCGGTGCATGCATCCGGCATGACGCAAATTGACACGCTGCCGCAAAGGAGTGTATCATCATGAAGGGTGAATTTACGCAGAAGGGCAAAGAGGCCCTCGAACGGTTCAAGATGGAGTCTGCAAACGAGGTCGGCGTGACCCTGAACAAGGGCTACAACGGTGACTTGACCTCCCGTCAGGCAGGTTCGATTGGCGGTCAGATGGTCAAGAAGATGATCGACGCCTACAAGATGCAGTAAATCCTGTATCCCAAACACAGCATCCGGTAACCTTCGGGTTACCGGATGTTTGTTTATTTGCACAAATCGGAACAGATTGATTTGTACGATTTTTTCTTATATCAACACTTTTGGGATAATATATCATCTAGTGATGACAATTGCACATTGACGCATATGGG
The DNA here is from genome assembly GCA_944388075.1 of uncultured Clostridia bacterium. Classification (GTDB taxonomy): domain Bacteria; phylum Bacillota; class Clostridia; order Oscillospirales; family Ruminococcaceae; genus Firm-04. The sequence goes on from CALXHI010000028.1 coordinate 144,052, forward strand.
TTTCCATGCTACAATGCCTATAATCGGCAAACCTGCCATCCGACTGGCGGCAGCTTTGCTCTGCACGGCTGTCACCGCCGCCGCACTGCCGATCGTGCCTGCATCCGTGCAAGCCGCCGACACCTACCAAATCCGTGACAAATGGGGATACTGCACGACTGCCAACTATGTGACCTCGGAGCATTTCTGCATCTTCTACGGCAACAACGATACCACCGGGCATGTCAATGAGGAATTTTTGCAGCGCAACCTCAACGATCTGGAACGCCTTTGGGAGTTCTATACCTCCGTACTCGGCATGACCAATATCAATGTCGATATATACGGCAACAGTTCTACGCTTTACAAGACCAATGTCTACCTCACCGAAACCGGTCTTGACCAGTATCCGGATGGCTGGGCGTTCATGAGTGCTGAGGATGGCTATGGCATCCACATCATCAGCCCGAGTGCCATGCTCGATGATTTAACCATCGCACACGAATTCGGCCATGTCGTCACGATGCACCAGAAAGCATGGGTCGATCAGGACATCACCGGTGCATGGTGGGAGGCGGCAGCCAACTGGTTCCGTGAGATGTATCTTGCCAGCGACTACTACCAAGGCTCGGTGCAGACCTGTCGGTTTGAGCCGTACATCCGCAATATGAGCCTAACGCTGCCGCATGGCAGAAGCTATTATGAGGTCTGGCCGTTCCTCGTCTACCTCTCCTACAATCCCGACAACCTGCCGAATCTGGGCATCCATGCGGTGCAGCAGATGATGAGCCAAGCCTTGCCGGGCGAATATCCCTTCGATACCATCACACGCCTGTTTGGTACGGAGGCACAGACCGTGCTCGGTCACTATGCCAAACGCATGGCGACCTTCGATTTCGGCAATCAGGCCGCCTATCAAAACGAGTTCAACAACAAAGTTGCCTCCTCACCGTTCTACTGGAATCTGTTCTATACCGTCCTCGAAGAAACCCCGAGCGGCCGTCTGCAGGTCGGACAGGAGGAAGCCCCCATGCAGACCGGTATCAACATTGTACCGCTGCAAATCACCGACTCGAGCATTTCCGTTGATTTCCATGGTCTGTCCAATGATCCCAATGCCGGTTGGCAGGCATGTATCGTCACGGTTGACAGTGCCGGAAACGAAACCTACTCCGATCTGTTCGGCGATGGACAGAGCATGACCGTTTCGACCGATGGTGCAGTATCTGCATACTTAACCGTTGTCGGTACACCCAAAGATCTCTATGACATCAACGCCTTCCACAAGGACGCTGTTTCGAGCTACAAGACCGGCACCGAACGTGCCCGCTACCCGTATGAGATTCAGCTGACCGGCGCAACGGTACAGCAGATCGGCGGCTATACCAAGGGTGCAGGTCATCTCCATGCCAACGGCGGCGGTTTTGTTGCCGATTCCGCAACAGTTGCCGATTCGGTCTATGTCGGCCCGAATGCGATGGTACTGGGCAATGCCAATCTCTCCGGCAATGTCCGTGTGGAGGACTATGCCATTGTCGCTAACAGCGTTACCGCAACAGATTCTGCCGTCATCAGCGGTCATGCGGTTGTAGACGGCGGCGGCATGATTTATGATAATGACTGGGTATTCGGCTCGGTCACGCTGAGCGGCAATGCCGTGGTCAGCGACCATGCGGTAGTCACCAATTCCTGCAAGATTTCCGGCAATGCCCGTATCCTACAAAAGGCATATCTTGCCGATGCCGTCACCGACAATGCCGTGGTCAAGGGTACGTCCTATCTCTACGGCAAGGGCAATTACTCCGGTCAAGTTATCCTCGATGGTGACTATGCCAATGAGGAAACCCTCAGCAGCGGCATTGGCTTTGGCTGGCTTGACACCGTCAACAGCTGTTACACCGACGGCATGATTTCCGGCTATTCCTTCGACAGCGAAACCTCCCACTGGGTGCTCGACCGCCACGGTGCGACCAATGCACAGCAGGTCGGTGCAATGTGGCAGGCAGACCGCACCTCTGCGGCAGACGTCCTCTCGTTTGACGGCACAAACGATTACCTGCTGCTCGATGACTCCATTCTGAACACCCAAAATCTGCAAATCAGCCTTGCGGCACTCTGGAAGGGCGGCACGGCAGAGCAAACACTGTTCCGGTTCGGTGACGACAACGCTTATCTGAAGTTTACACCCTCCAATGCCAACGGTGTGGCAGAGTTCACCATTACCGATGGTACAACGCTCCAAACCCTTACCGCCAATGCACCGCTCAACAAGGGCGTCTGGAGCAAGATTACCATTCGCCTGATTGACGGCACGGGTACGCTTCTGATTGACGGGCAAACCGCAGCCACAGCTGCGATTTCCTGCACACCGATTTCCGTGTTGAGTGCAGCCCAATCCGATGTCTGCACGCTGGGCAAGGGCGGCAATGATACCGCAGCGTTCAAGGGCGCAGTGGACTACGTAAACTTCTACTTCCGATATGCAGACGAGCCGACCATGACATACTCGGGTCAGGAAGAAATTGACGATACCGATTCCGGTAATGTCACAACCGAAGTCACTTGGGGCGATGTCGATACCAATGGCATTGTAAATGTCGCCGATGCGGTTTTGCTCTGCCGTTATGTTGCAGAGGACAATGCCGTTGGGGTATCCGATCAGGGGCAAGCCAATGCCGACTGCGCCTATGATGCCGTTTTGGACAGCAAAGATTCTTCCATGATTATGCAGTATCTCGCAAATCTCGTCCCCTATGAAGCCCTCGGTCAATAACCCATAATCCAAACGGCACACATGGCAGTCACGCATGTGTGCCGTTTTACGATATCCGTTACAGAATCCGACAGACCGTTTCATCAAACTGCGGAATATAGATTTTATTTAATTAAACAACTTTCGTTTGCCAAGCAATGAATTTATTGTCATGGTGCACAAAAACGGGAGGATTGACAGCCAAACTTGCATAGGGTATAATTATAATATGCCAAGTTCTTTTGAAACAAATGCGAAATCTTGTGCATTTTTACAATCAAAAAATTGAAGCATTTTGTAAGTTTTTTGCACGGTACAGCGAATCCAGTAACAAAGACGGAGAAACTCTGTCGATGATCGCGAATGACAAAGGAGAAATTGTTATGAAGAAAACACGTTTATTGGCAAGTTTGACCGCTGCTGTCTTGAGCATGAGTGCCGCCATGATGCCGGCATCTGCCGTAGTGGGATACGCCGAAACCTATGCCGTATTGGATGCCGCAAACCGTATCCTGCAACAGGCTACCGTTTCTTATGACACGGTAGAGATTCCCTATTGGGATGGGGTCAGCACCTGCCGCCGCACCGGAAACTACTATCCGGAAGGCATTGCGGTCAAAGGCGAAAGCGTCAAGGAATTTCTGGAAACCGGTATGGAGGGTGTACCGGTAGAATGGTCGGACGGTCAATGGTGGGGTATGCGCGGAAACCTGCAGGATACCATTCTGTTGCAGCCCTTCACCGGATTTACTGCTGCCTGCGGAAAGGCTACCAATATCGATCCGTACGACGAACAGGGGGGGAAGATATCACAATAGACGATGCCTTCACACAGGCTGACGGTGAAGCGGTCTATCTGTTGAGCACGGAATCCCGTGCCACAGAGGCTGCCATGTTTACAGCACTGCTGGCATGCTGCGAGCAGATCGAGATTCTGGGTCTTTGCTACACCATCGGCTGGGAGAATTGGCATGTATGGTATGACAGAGAAAGCACAGCACCGCTCTTCATGGTATACTATACCGACCGCACAACAAAAGAAATCTTTACAGACACGTTCCCGAGTGGCGATGTCGATTATGATACCCTCTACGCATACTATCAAAACCTGATTGCAGAACCCAATGTCGAGAAGGTGGACACCAACTGCATCTGCTTGGAAGACGGTTGGTGGGCGATGGACATTGAACTGTTTCCGCTGACACCGGAACAGTATACGGCAGCAGGCGATGCAAACAAGAACGGCATCATTGATGCAGCGGATGCCACCATGGTGCTCTGTGAATACGCCGCAATCCAGTTGTTGAGGAGCAGTTCGCAGTTCTCGCAGGAACAGAAAACCGCCTGCGACTGGGATTATGGCAACACCCTCACACCGGCAGAGGCCTCTGCGATTTTGACGTATTACTCCTATTCAATGTTAGATTGATGACAACGCAGCCGTGACGCTGCGCAAACCAAACAAACAGACGGCATGGACAGACCAATGCCGTCTGTTTTTGTTCTCCGGCCGACATTTCCGCGTAAAAGCAACACTGCACAAAGACCGCCTAACGGCTTTGCACGCCATCTACTTGCGCTTTTTTCGCCATAATTTAAAAAAATGCTCGGGAATACACAGAGTATTCCCTGCGCTTTTTGTTTCATCTGACAAAAAATCGACTGCGCATCTGACGCACAATCTTTGTGCGGTGTCGCCTAAAAATTGAACAGCGTTCTCATTTCGACAAGTTTTTCATGGCGCATGTACTATACTGGTACTATCTGCATGATGCTATGCAAATCAAGTGAAAAGAGGAACGATTATGATCTCATGGGAACAAGTTCAAGAAAAACCACAGCTCCTGCATACGCTGCGCATCACCGCCTTTACCCTGCTCTCTGCCCTGCTTGCAGCAGCGGAGTTCAACGGGATTCGCCTGCCGATTCCCGTACCATTGGCTGCAGCTTTGCCGCCAATGTATGCGCTTGCCGTCTTGGCAGGCAGCCTGCTGACCTATTTCTTCAACGGCATGCTCGTGTCATCCCCGATGCTGATTGTCGCACTCGTGCTGACCACGCTCTGCCGCTGGGGCATCGGGGAACGCAATCGCCATGCCCTTGCCGCCCTCGCAGCATCGGGTGCTATCTTGGTAACTGTCATTCTGTTTGCGTTGGCAGGACTGCTTGAGGGCATGCGCCTGCTTGTCTGGAGCGGTTGCGTGGTGGCAGGCGGCGCATTCGCCTATGGCATTTCCCGTGTCCGGCGTTGTATGGAATCCGGCTTTCCGCTGCGCCTGCACGGGATTGACCGTTGCTATGCTGCCGTATGCTATATTCTCATGCTCTCGGCATTCTGCTCGGCACGCTTCTTTCTCATCAGCTTTGGAGAAATCTGTGCGAGCTTTGTACTGCTGACGATTGCCCGGCGGGATCGTGTGCCGGGCGGTGCGCTCTGCGGCGCACTGACAGCGGCGGCACTCCTTTTAGCGGATGGCGGCACGGCAGGTCTGGCGGCAACGATTGGCGTTGCCGGTGCGGCAGTCGGTATGGCATCTTCCAAAAAGCCTGCCGTACAATGCTTGCTCTATCAGAGCATCACGTTATTGGGCGTATTGCTCTGCGGTCGCACGATTCCTGCGATGAATGCCTGGGTGAATGGTCTGCTCGGCGGCTTCCTGTTCGTCTGCCTGCCGACAACGACAATGGCAGACCATATATTCCAATGGCGCAATGAAGAAGGCGATTTCGCCGCCTTGGTCAGCGCACGCATGGACTACCTCTCCCAGTCCATCGGCGGCGTACGCAGCTCTTCGGAGCGTATCGCCAATATGCTAGCACGCAATGACCCACCGCAAAAGCCGATCGAACAGGTACGGGAAAGTGTTTGCACACGCTGCCGCAGTCATGCCACCTGCTGGGAAAGCGGTGACGATGCCACCCAAAGCTGCTTTGCACGATTGGCAGCAGCCGGTATGACGGAAACACTGACCGCACCGGAAGCCTGCCTGAAACCTGACCGTATCACCGAAGCATTTGCCCGTCTGAAACGGCAGGACGCACTCTCGAAACAGTTGGCTGCCCAACTGCGGGATACGCAAATGCTGCTGTTTTCGCAGATGCGTGTGACGGAAGAGCTGCTCCGCCATACCGGTACGCAGATGCAGAAGCATTACAACCGGGAGCTGACTCGTTATGTCTCCGATTTGCTTGACAGTGCCGGCATTCCACTGCGAGCCGCTGCTGTTTCCGAATGTGCCAATCAACGGCTGTTGATTGAGCTGTACACCGATGCGAATACCAAGCTCGATGCGCCGGAATTAACCGCCTATCTGGAAGAAGCCTTGCAACGGCCCCTCGATTGGACAGAGCCAACCTTTATCGGGAACGAACAGCGCATGGTCTTGCAAACGACGGGCAGCTATCGCATTGCGACCGCAGCTGCCCAATGCGCCGTCCACGAAAACGAACCCTGCGGCGACTGCTACGACACCTTCACCGATGGCGAAGGACATCTCTATCTGGTCATCTCCGACGGTATGGGTTCGGGACGGCGTGCGGCTGTCGATTCCAAAATCGTCCTCAACAATTTCCGTCAACTTGTACAGTCGGGTATGGACTGTGAATCAGCCGCCCGTATGATCAATTCCATCATGCTGACCAAATCCGGAGAGGAGCGCTTTGCCACGCTCGATGTGGCAAAGATTTCCACCGATACCGCCGCCGTGACGCTCTACAAATACGGTGCCGGTCCGACACTGATGAAGCATGGCGGACGCATCACGCTCTGTCAGGCTGCCACCACGCCGATCGGTATCCTCCCGAAAGCAGAACCGTATACGACCGTCATGACATTGGAACCGGGCGATATGCTGTTTCTGCTCTCGGACGGACTGGACGATTCGCTCTATCCGTACATTCGGCAGCATTTGGCACAGGGCGGCGATTTACAGGCATTGACCCATACGGTTTGTGCCAAAGCACAGCGAGATGCCAAGGGTGTGCCCAAAGATGATGTGACCGTATTGGCAGCCATGATTTCTGCTACGGAATCCGGCAGTGCCGCTTCATAACAGCCGGCAGTCCTCCGCATCCCGCCGTGCGGAAGACTTTGTGTGTGCGTGGTATGACCACATAATGAAATAATATGCGTTACACCCATGCAACCGTCAATTGTGTCATTGTTTGCCCGTCGAATTCTGTCACAATTGCAGAAAAAGTTAAATGCCCGCATAGAATATCCTGACAAATCGCACAATTCTGGCGACCGAAATTGGAAGAAATCATGAAATTTTTGTTAGATTCACGGAAACACTTGAAACATCGGAAAATCTATGATAAAATAACAGATGAGGAAGTGGGCCGCATGCCATTTCCGCTCATTTGCAATACCTTAACAGAAAGGTCAGGAAACAAAGCATGAAACACGAAGAAACTAGTTTGCAGGCTGTTCACAGCCCCGATGCGTTCCCTCTCCACCTATTTTATGAGGGCAAAAATTACGAAGCGCAGCGTTTCTTCGGCGCACATACCGTCCGCCGAACCGGCAAGGCCTACACCGTTTTCCGTGTGTGGGCACCGAATGCGGTCAGCATTTCGGTTGTCGGCGCATTCAACAACTGGGACAAGGACGCCAATCCGATGAAGAAAATTGCCGACGCTGTTTGGGAAATGGAATGCGAACAGCTGCCGCAATTCACTACCTACAAATACAGCATCGAAACCAAATCCGGCAAACGAATTCTCAAGAGTGATCCGTATGCACAGCATTTTGAATCGCCGCCGCAAACCGCCAGCAAAATCTACGAGTCAAGCTATGTCTGGGGCGATGACGCATGGCAAAAATTCAAAGCCAAACACAATCCCTACCAAAGCCCGATGAATATCTATGAGGTGCATTTCTCTTCTTGGCGCACCTATGCGGACGGCAATCCGCTCAGCTATGTAGCCTTTGCCGAGCAGATGATCCCCTACATGAAGGAAATGTCCTATACGCACATCGAATTCATGCCGCTGACCGAGTACCCTTTCGATGGATCTTGGGGCTATCAGGTTACGGGCTATTTCGCACCGACCTCCCGATTCGGTACACCGGATGATTTCCGCAAGATGGTCGATCTGTTCCATCAGGCAGGCATCGGCATCATCCTCGACTGGGTACCGGCGCATTTCCCAAAGGACGCCCACGGACTCTATGCGTTTGACGGCACCTGCTGCTACGAATACACCGATCCGCTCAAGCAAGAGCACAAAGGTTGGGGCACAAGAGTCTTTGACTACGGCAAGGCAGAGGTCCGTTCCTTCCTGATTTCCTCTGCATGCCATTGGCTGGATTCGTATCATATTGACGGCTTGCGTGTCGATGCCGTGGCATCGATGCTTTACCTCGACTACGACCGCAGAGGCGGCGAATGGCGTCCCAATATCCATGGCGGCAAAGAAAATCTCGAAGCCGTGGAATTCCTCAAGGAACTGAACACCGCCGTATTCAGCCGCCATCCGGATGTATTGATGATCGCAGAGGAATCGACCGCTTGGCCGCTCGTCACCAAACCGACCGATATCGGCGGTCTGGGCTTTAACTTCAAATGGAATATGGGCTGGATGAACGACATGCTCTGCTATATGTCGATGGATCCGCTCTATCGCTCCTTCAACCACGAAAAGCTCACGTTTTCGTTCTTCTACTGCTTCTCCGAAAACTATGTGCTGCCGATTTCCCATGACGAAATCGTCCACGGCAAATGCTCGATGATTGAAAAAATGCCCGGCACCTATGAGCAGAAATTCGCCTCGTACCGTGCTTTCCAGTGCTATATGTTTGCGCATCCCGGCAAAAAGCTGCTGTTCATGGGACAGGAATTTGGTCAGATGAAGGAATGGAACTACCAGAGCGAGCTGGACTGGATGCTGCTGCAATATCCGGCGCATCAGAAACTCCATGCCTTCTCGAAAGCCCTCAACCGGTTCTATCTCGAGCATCCGGCGCTTTGGCGGAATGACGATTCGTGGAAGGGCTTCTCGTGGATCAGCAATGATGACTACCGTCAGAGCGTCATCTCCTTCCGCCGGATCGGTGAGGAAGGCGAAGAGCTCTATGTTGTCTGCAACTTCGTACCGGTACAGCGGGAAAATTACCGCATTGGCGTACCCTACGAAGGCACCTATACGCTTGTGTTTGACTCGGATGCCGTAGAATTCGGCGGCAGCGGTGTCGCATTGAAAAAAGTCAAGGCAGAGGAAGAACCGATGCACGGCTTTGATCTCTCCATCTCCCTGACATTGCCGCCGCTGTCGGTACAGTATTTCCGCTGCACACCAAAAAGATCCAAAGCCAAAACAAGCACAGCCAAGCAATCCGATGCAAAAGCAAAATAAGGAGGTTTATCGGTATGTACATTAAAAAAGAAGTCGTCGCCATGCTGTTGGCCGGCGGCCAAGGAAGCCGACTCTATGCCTTGACCCATGATATGGCAAAGCCGGCAGTTCCGTTCGGCGGCAAATACCGCCTCATCGATTTCCCGCTTTCCAACTGCACCAATTCCGGCATTGACACCGTCGGCGTGCTGACCCAATATCAGCCCCTCGTGCTGAATGATTATATCGGAAACGGACAGCCTTGGGATCTCGATAAAATGAACGGTGGTGTGCATGTGCTGCCGCCCTATGAAACCTCTGCCGGTGCCTCTTGGTATGAGGGTACAGCCAACGCCATCTACCAAAATATCAGCTTCATCGAACGCTACGATCCGGAATATGTGGTCGTACTGGGCGGTGACCATATTTATAAGATGGACTACTCCAAAATGGTGGATTTCCATAAGGAGCATGGCGCAGACCTGACGATTGCCGTTCTGGATGTGCCGAAGGCAGAAGCAAGCCGTATGGGCATCATGACCTGCGATGAGGAAATGCACATCATCGAGTTCACCGAAAAACCCAAAGAGCCGAAATCGACCCTCGCCTCTATGGGTATCTATGTATTCACATGGTCGAAGTTGAAGAAATATCTCATCGAAAATGAATATGCCAACACCGGCTCGAAGGATTTCGGCAAGGATATCATCCCCGCCATGCTCAACAATGGCGAAAAACTTTATGCCTACACCTTCGAGGGCTATTGGAAGGATGTCGGTACGCTCGGTTCGCTCTGGGATGCCAACATGGATCTGCTCAGCCCGAACGAAACGCTTGACCTCTATGATAAAGAATGGCGTATCTATTCCCGTCACAACAATATGCCGCCGCAGTACATCGGTCCGTCTGCCGAAGTCGAAAACTCGATGATCACCGAAGGCTCGGTCATCAACGGTAAGGTCGACTTCTCCGTCATTTTCGGCGGCGTCACCATCGAGGAGGGCGCAACGGTCAAATACAGCATTGTCATGCCCGGTACCGTCATCAAAGCCGGTGCTGTGGTAGAATATGCCATTGTCGGCGAAGATTGCGTCATCGATAAAAATGCCCATATCGGCAGAAGTCCCGAAGAATATCCCAACAGAGATGAGTGGGGCATCGCCGTCGTGGGTCACAATATCATCGTCAGCGAAAGCAAAACCGTCGCACCGAAGGATATTATTGCCGATAACATTTGAGTTCCGTCCATCTATCGTCCAAACCTTTGAAGAAGGAGGTTCTTCCTACTATGGGAACCAATCAAAATGTACTGGGCTTGGTATTCGCAAGCCTGCATGATGAAGCAATCTTCGATCTGACCAAACAGCGCACCATGGGCTCGGTGTCCTTCGGCGGCCGCTATCGCCTGATCGATTTTCCGCTTTCCAATTTCGTCAACTCCGGCATTTCGCAGGTCGGTGTCATTACCAAACGCAATTACAGCTCTCTGCTCGACCACATCGGTTCGGGTCGTGAGTGGGATTTGGCACGGAAAAAAGGCGGTCTGCACCTGCTGCCGCCGTATAGCCATGCCGGCTCCACCGTCTATAACGGCAGACTCGATGCACTGGGCAATGTCTGGAATTTTGTCGAGCATGCCAGTGCCGATTATGTGGTACTGTCGAACTGTGATGTGGTCACCAATATCGACTATCGTCCGATCATTGCGGCGCATATCCGCAGCAATGCCGATATTACCGCCATCTATGCCAAGGGGTTCTATGACCAGACCCAAGGCAGTGCCACCATTTTTGGCATCGGCGGCGACGGCTTTGTCAATGATGTCACAATCGATCCGCCGATGAGCAGTGCCTGCAATCTGGGTCTGGATATGTTCGTCATGAGCAAACCGTTCCTGCGCCGCATCATCAAGGAGTCCATGAGCCGCAATCGATACAGCCTGCGCAGAGATATTCTGCTCGACCGCACTGCCAACTATAAAATTTTGGCATATGAGTATACCGGCTATTACTCCAAGATCAGCTCCCTCGCCGACTACTTCTCTGCCAATCTGGCATTGCTCGAAACCAAGAACCGTGCTGCACTTTTCCTTAAGAACGCACCGATTTTCACACAGACACGTGACAATCCGCCGGTCCGCTTTGGTCTGGAGTCGCACATCAAGAATGCACTCATCGCAGATGGCTGTGTCATTGAAGGCAAGGTTGAAAACTGCGTTCTGTTCCGTGGTGTCCGCATCGGAAAAGGCTCGGTGGTACGGGACAGCATTCTCTGTCAGGATACCGTAGTCGGTACGCACTGCTCGATTCGCAATGTCATCACCGATAAGCGTGCCATTATTGCCGACGAGCGTCAGCTGACCGGTTCTGCCGGCTATCCGCTCTTCCTCGGAAAAGAAGCACAAATCTGAAGGAGGTCCTATGAATATTCTATTTGCTGCCAGTGAGGCACGCCCGTATGTGGCATCGGGCGGTTTGGCTGATGTTGCAGGCGCACTGCCTGCCGCACTCAATGCCAAGGGACATGATTGCCGTGTTGTGCTTCCGCTCTATCAGTGCATCAGCGAACAGCACCGTCAAACCATGACCTTCTTGACCTCGATTACCGTTGATGTGGCATGGAGAAAGCAGTACTGCGGTATCTTCACTGCCGTGTATCAGGGCGTAACCTATTATTTCATCGATAACGAATATTACTTCAAGCGAAACGGCATTTACGGTTTCTACGATGACTGCGAACGCTTTGTATTCTTCAGCCGTGCAATTCTGGAGATTCTCCGTGTCATCGACTTCAAGCCGACCATCCTCCACTGCAACGACTGGCAAACCGCACTCACACCGGTTTACTACCGCATTTTCTACCAGTATCAGGAAGGCTTTGACAATATCCGCACAGTCTTTACCATCCACAACATCGGCTATCAGGGACAATATGGTATGGAGGTGCTCAACGATTTGATGGGCATTCCGATGTATCACACCAATTTGCTCGAATATGACGGCGATGTCAACATGATGAAAGGCGCAATCGAAACCGCCGACAAGATCACCACCGTCAGCCCGACCTATGCTTGGGAAATCCTCGACCCTTGGTACAGCCATAAGCTCGACCGTGCGCTGGTCAACAAGCAGTATAAGCTGACCGGCTTCCTCAACGGCATTGATGTGGACAGCTACAATCCTGCCACCGATCCGTGCCTTGCAGAGCCGTATGCGCATTACAGTGCGGACGATATGGCCGGCAAGCTGACCTGTAAACGAGCCTTGCAGGCAGAGCTTCACCTGCCGCAGGATGATGCACCGCTCGTTGGTATCTGTACACGCTTTGTCGCACATAAGGGCATTGATTTGATTCGCTATGTCTTTGAGGAAATGGTGCAGGCAGGTTTCCACTTTGCCATTCTCGGCAGCGGTGAACGCATCTACGAAGATTTCTTCAAGGAAATGGCATGGCGGTATCCGCAGGCGGTCAGCGTGACCATCGGCTTTATCCCGACACTTGCACGCCATATCTATGCCGGTTGCGATATGTTCCTGATGCCGTCGCAGAGTGAGCCTTGCGGTCTGGCACAGATGTACGCCATGCGCTACGGCACGATTCCGATCGTGCGGGAAACCGGCGGTTTGCGTGATTCGGTACGGGATGCCGGACTCGAAAACGGTACCGGCTATACCTTCAAGACCTACAATGCACACGATATGCTCGGTGCTTGCTACCGTGCCAAGGGTGCCTATGACAACCCCGGTCCGTACTGGAAGGAGCTGCAAGCCAATGCGATGAAGGCAGATTTCAGCTGGGCAAATTCCGCAGAACTTTATCTCGGACTCTATCGGGAACTGGAAAGCTGGAACCATTGACGCCATACTGCCGGAATCTCCTTCGGGGGATTCCGGTTTTTCATCCCGAGAAAACGAGAAGTCTGCCGTTTTCCGCTCGGTATGCCATAGAAATCTGAAAAAACCGCTTGCGTTTACAAACTATTTGTGATATACTGTATTTGAATGAACGTTACAGCGAAAGAGGGTGAGATGGCTTGGAACGAGAAGTGCGAACGCCGATTTATGACTACATCATGCGCTATGTCCGCAACAGCCCCGTGCGCATGCACATGCCCGGTCATAAGGGACATGGGCTGGGCGGCTGGCTTGCCACGGCGTATCCGTTGGATATCACCGAAATTCCCGGTGCAGACAGCCTCTATGAAGCAGATGGTGTCATCGCCGAAAGCGAACGCATTGCCGCCGGACTGTTCGGTTCGGGAGCGGTTGTCTATTCTGCCGGCGGAACGACACTCTGCATTCAGGCTATGCTCACCTGCATGAAGCGAGAACGGCGCATGATCTTTGCCGGACGCAATGCCCACCGCACATTTCTCAACGCCTGCGTGCTGTTGGACTTGCAGGTCGAATGGCTCTATCCGGAGGACAATGTTCTGTTGTCCGGTGTGATGACACCCGAAACCATCTATCAGGCATTGCGCTCTGCCAAACAGCCTGCCTGCATCTACCTGACATCACCGGATTATCTTGGCGGCATGGCGGATATCGCAAAAATCGCTGAACTCTGCAAACGGTTCGATGCCAAGCTGCTCGTAGACAATGCCCATGGTGCGCATTTGGCATTCGGGCCGATCAATCTGCATCCCATCGCATTGGGCGCAGATCTCTGCTGCGATTCCTATCATAAATTCCTGCCTGCATTGACCGGTGCGGCATGCGTACACTGTGCCAATCCCGAGGATGCACCTGCTGTCCGCTCGGCTATGGCAATGTTCGGCTCGACCAGCCCCTCCTATCTCATTCTCACCTCGATGGATCTGTGCAACCGCTACATGACCAATCAGGTGCGGCGGGATTTGGCAGCCGTTGCCTCTCGTATTCAGCGACTGAAGCAGAATCTCCGACAGCAGTTTGTTTTCTGCCACGGTGATATTTTCCATATTACCATTCATGCCGCCCGTTGCGGCTATACCGGCACGGCACTCGGCGCATGGCTGATGACACAGGGCGTGCAGTATGAATATGCCGACCTCGATCATTTGATACTGCTCTGCTCTCCTGCAACACCGCTTGCCGACCTCGACCGACTCGAGCAGGTATTGCGGTCTGCACCGTTTCCCAACACCCCGATACCGACAGAAACCATTCGACTGCCCAAACCGCCTTCACTGCTTTCTATGCGCACTGCCGCCTTTGCGGCATCGGAGTTTGTCCCCATTGAAGATGCCGTCGGACGCATCTGCGCCATGACACAACCACCCTGTCCGCCTGCCGTACCGCCTGTCATCTGCGGCGAACGGATCGACGAACACACCATTGTCCTGCTGCGAAAATATGAAATTTCCAAAATCGCAGTTGTAACACTCTAGGTTAACACCGCCAAAGCCCACAAAGCGGCTTTGCACGATGCCACCCAGTGCTATCGTTTTGAAAGGAACACCATTGCATATGAAACTTGTATTTGCAATTGTCAACGGCGATGACAGTGCCGCCGTATCCAAAGCATTGTCAAAAGCCGGATTCCGTGCCACCAAGTTCGCATCGGCAGGCAGCTTTCTCAGTGCCGGCAACACGACCTTTTTAATTTGTGTTGAGGACGAACAGGTGGACAAGGTCATCGAGGTCGTCCAAAGCAAATGCCACCACCGCAAGCAGTTTGTTCCCTCCACACCGACCTATGGCTCTCCGGCATCCGGTACCGTACCGTCCATGCCGCTGGAGGTCTTTGTGGGCGGTGCAACCGTATTTGTCACCAACATCGAGCGGTTCGAGAAGCTGTAATGCAACCGGTCGGACAGGAAACGCTCTGCGCCGATTTCCGCCATATGCGCCAAACCGGGCATCTGCCCCATGCACTGCTGCTGCATGGAGAATCCGGCTGCGGCAAAAAGCATCTGGCGATGTGGTTTGCGGCATTGGTTCTGTGTGAACATGCCGATACTGCCCCTTGCGGTACCTGCAAAAGCTGTCGTATGCTGGCAGAACACAGCCATCCGGATTTGTGCATCGCAGAGCATAGCGGAAAACGAGGCGGTTTCTCGATCGAAACCGTGCGCAATATCCGAAAAGAAGCTGTCATTCTCCCTCATCACGGACAAATGCGGGTGTTCCTGTTCGGGGATGCGGATGACATGAGCTTGCAGGCACAGAATGCGCTGCTGAAATCCGTGGAGGAACCGCCAGCGCACACCTGCTTTGTCTTTACCACGGAAACCGTTGGCGCACTGCTGCCGACACTGCTTTCCCGTATGACGATTTGCCCGGTCTATCCGGTCACAACTGCACTTTGCCGTCAAGTGCTGGCAGAACACGACTATTCGGTAGAGGATTGCAATCGTGCCATCGGCTGCTTTGGCGGCAACATCGGGCATTGTCTTGCCTATCTGGAGGACAAGTCCTTACAGCAAACCGTGGACTATGCCAAGCAGCTGACTTCCGCTTTGGCAGAGCAGAACGAATATGAGCTGCTGCGGCTGCTGTCCGCTGCCGCAAAAGATAAGGAGACGCTCCGTGCGGTCTTGCAGCAGCTGCTGACGCAGATTCGGGATGCCGCCGCCCTTACCCGAGAACAGATGGACGACCGTATCGGCTGTGATGCGGATTCGGCAGCACGGCTGGCGGCATGGATCACGCCAACCCGCACCATACAAATATACGAGGCCATACAAACCGCTCTGCTCGATCTGGACGGCAATGTCGGTGCGATGCTGACGGCCTCTGCCCTGTGCAGCCGATGGATGCAAATCGGCTTCGGGGGTTATCAACACTGACGAAAAGAGATGGATGGTTCATACAATGATTGAAATCATAGGAGTTAAATTTAAGAGCACCGGCAAGGTTTATTCCTTTGCGGCAGGCAACTTTAACCCGCCTGAAGGCATCTATGTTGTCGTGCAGACCGCAAGAGGACTCGAATGCGGCGAGGTTGCCATACGACGACATGCGGTTGCAGAGGATTCTCTCCCTGCCCCCGTCAAGCCGATTGTGCGGATTGCAACCGCAGAGGATATGAAAATCGTCGAGAAGAAACGGCAGTATATCGCCAATGCCTTCCGGGTCTGCGAGGAGAAAATTGCAAAACGAAAGCTGCCGATGCGCCTGATCGATGTGGAAAGCGGCTTTGACAGCAACAAGCTGATCTTCTATTTTTCGGCGGAATCTCGTGTGGATTTCCGTGATTTGGTCAAGGATTTGGCACAGGCATTCCATGTTCGCATCGAACTGCGCCAGATCGGCGACCGTGACGAAGCAAAGCTGATCGGCGGTCTCGGTATCTGCGGCAGAGAGTTCTGCTGCAAGAAATATCTCAAGGATTTTCAGCCCATTACCATTAAAATGGCAAAGGAACAGGGTCTTGCTCTGAATCCGACCAAGATTTCCGGTACCTGCGGCCGTTTGATGTGCTGCCTGCACTACGAGAATGCCGCTTACGAGGAGCTGATTCGCATCACCCCGAAAGCCGGTTCGACCGTACTGCTGCCCGGTGATCCACCGGTGCGTGCCTATGTGATGGAGGCCAATCTGATTTCCGGTATGCTGCGTGTCAAACCGGAAAATGCGGATATGACAATGACTGTCAAACGAGATGAGGTAGAGCCGTTGCAGGATGCCAGCCGCCGTATGACGAAGGAAGATCTGCGTCCAAAGCCGCAGGTTTCCACTGCGGAAAAGGAAACCGAGAAACCGTCTGCCAAGGCAAAAGCCAAGTCCCGGCACAATACGGACGGTGGGAAAAAGCCTGAAAAGGGGCAACCCAAGGGGGCAGCCAAAACGACACCGAAGCCGCCTGCCGAGGGCAAACCCGTCAAGCAAGCCGGTGATGCACCAGCAAAGCAAGGCGGCAAACAGAGCGGAAAGCCGGCTGCGCAGTCCCCTGCACCTGCCGGTTCTGCCCTGCATCCGGAATTCGGTGAGCGCATTCAACCCAAGCAACCAGCACCAAAGCCTGTGCCCAAGCACCGTACACCGCCCATTCCACAGGATTTGACGGAGCGTCGCGCGAAAGCACAAAACGAAGATAACTGATGTTTGGCAGAGGGAATCTCGCTTCGATTCCCTCTGTATCACTGTAATCATAAGGAGGAATGTCTATGAAACTGGGTATGGTAGGGTTACCCAATGTCGGAAAAAGTACACTGTTCAATGCGCTGACCAATGCCGGTGCGGAATCGGCGAACTATCCGTTCTGCACCATCGAAAAGAATGTCGGTATCGTATCCGTGCCGGATGTACGGCTGGAGAAGCTCGCCGAAATCTATCAGCCGAAAAAGTTTACCCCAACAACACTGATGTTCGTGGATATTGCCGGTCTGGTGAAGGGCGCATCCAAGGGCGAAGGCCTCGGCAACCGTTTCCTTGGCGATATTCGTGAAATGGATGCGATTATCCATGTAGTCCGTTGCTTTGATGACGATAACATCACTCATGTGGATGGATCGATTGACCCGAAACGGGACATGGATGTCATCAACTTGGAGCTGATCTTCTCCGATATCGAGCTGATCGAACGCCGAATTGACCGTTCAAAGAAGCTTGCCAAGGGCGACAAAAAATATCTCGCCGATGTTACATTACTCGAAAAACTGCTCACCCATCTGATGGACGGCAAGCCTGCTCGCAGCTTTGAATGTACCGATGAGGAGATGGCAGTCATCGCCGAAACACCACTGCTGACCATCAAGCCCGTCATCTATGCGGCAAACCTCAGTGAAGCAGACTTCTCTGGTGATCTGAGCCAAAATTCACACTTCCAAGCTGTGCAAGCCGCTGCCGATGCCGATGGTGCAGCTGTATTTCCGATTTGCGCACAGATTGAAGCGGAAATCTCCGGCATGAGCGAAGCCGATCAGGCTATGTTTCTCGAAGAATTGGGCTTACAGGAGTCCGGTCTTAACCGCATCATTCAGGCAGGCTACTCGCTGCTGGGTCTGATTTCGTTCCTGACGGCCGGTTCGGATGAATGCCGTGCCTGGACGATTCGCCGTGGTACGAAAGCGCCGCAGGCCGCCGGTAAAATTCATACCGACTTCGAGAAAGGCTTTATCCGTGCCGAAGTCATTTCCTTTGACGATTTCATTTCCGTCGGCAACATGGTTGCGGCAAAGGAAAAGGGTCTGGTACGTATGGAAGGCAAGACCTATGAGGTGCAGGACGGCGATATCATTCTCTTTCACTTTACATCCTGAATCTTGAGTGTCAATCTGCACAGGGCAATTCTGTGAGGAATTGTGCAAAACGATGAAATATCGTGAAAGCCTGCGAAAAATCAATACAATAGACTTGACAAATTTCCGATTTTATGGTATGATGGTTCTACCTCTTTGCGGAGGTTTCTTTGTTGTGCCCGTATTTCATCCCAAAACTTGACTGTGCCATGAATGGCATGAACAGCCGGGTTTTGTGCGGACAAACATCCCTGCCGCAGTGCAGAGGGAGGCTCACGTTCTTTCGCACGCAGCCATGCGATTCACACGGCTGCAAAGCGAAAAATATGGATTAGGAGGTGCCGAAATGCGTGTGAAAATCACCTTGGCTTGCACCGAGTGCAAGCGCAGAAACTACGTTTCTAAGAAGAACAAAAAGAACGATCCGGACAGAATCGAAATGAAAAAGCATTGCAGATTCTGCAACAAGCACACCCTGCACAAGGAAACCAAGTAAGCTCCTCTGCTTGTGTCAACCAAGCGGAAAGCGCACAGCTATGCGTTTGCTTTGAGCTGTGCAGAAAGGAACAAGTATGGCGAAGGACAAAGACCAGGCCACTCCTGCAAAGGAAGGCAAGAAGAAACAACAGTCCAAAAAGAAAAATCGTATCGCCAAGTGGTTCAAGGAGCTGAAGATTGAGCTCGGCAAAGTCATTTGGCCCACGAAAAAAACGGCACTCAATAACAGTATTGTCGTTTTCGCAACCATGCTCCTCTGCGCCGCAGTGATTTTCCTGCTGGATGAGGGTTTCCTGTGGCTCTTCAAGTTTGCAATCGGCGGCGGTAACTGAGCGTTCCGCCTCGCATCGCAGTCACCATGGAGCAGTCGGCACTCGCTTGCCGATCGTTGCAACTCGCCGCAATCTGTAATGCGGCATACGGAAGGTAGGTTCGTTATGGCAGAAATCGATCTGATGTCTATGCAGACCCCTGATCCGCAAACAGCCGGTCTGGGTAAATGGTATATCATCCACACCTACTCCGGTTATGAAAACAAGGTCGCACAAACCATCCTGAAGAAAACCGAGAATTTGCAAATGTCCGATCGTATCTTCGAGGTCAGAATCCCAACGGAAACTGTCTGCGAAATCAGCGGTGTTTCCGAGGGAAAACCGAAGGAGAAAACCTACGAACGCAAAATCTATCCGGGCTATGTACTCGTTCGCATCCTCTATTCCGATGAGGTCGCTTACCTCATTCGCAGCATTCGAGGCGTGACCGGATTTCTGGGCAGCGATCCCAACAACCCGATTCCGCTTACCGATCAGGAGGTTGCGGATATGGGCGTGGATCTCGGCACAAAGGTCGAAATCGATCTCGAAATCGGCGATCGTGTCGTCATCATCGCAACCCATAACAAGGACATGGAGGGTACAATCCAAAGCATTGATGCGGAAACCAAACGCTGCACGGTGCTGACCCGGATGATGGGTCGGGATGTCCCGATCGAACTGGATCTCTCGCAGGTTATGCGCCTGACTTGAGTCCGCCGATCGCACAAGTTTCGTGCGATGCCCGTGGGAGGTGTGATGCTTTCGCTGCATCGCTCCGCCATACACCACATTTTATTTGGAGGTTTTATACCATGGCACAGAAAGTCGTTGGCTTTATTAAGCTTCAGATTCCTGCAGGTAAGGCTACGCCTGCTCCGCCTGTCGGCCCGGCTCTTGGTCAGCACGGTGGCAACATCATGGCGTTTACCAAAGAGTTCAATGAGCGCACGA
The DNA here is from genome assembly GCA_944388075.1 of uncultured Clostridia bacterium. GTDB lineage: Bacteria > Bacillota > Clostridia > Oscillospirales > Ruminococcaceae > Firm-04. The sequence continues at coordinate 164,045 of CALXHI010000028.1, forward strand.
AGGGCGATGCCGGTCTGATCATTCCGGTCATCATCACCGTCTATGCAGACCGCTCGTTCACCTTTGTGACCAAAACACCCCCTGCCGCTGTTCTCATCAAGAAGGCTTGCGGCATCGATAAGGCTTCCGGCGTTCCGAACAAGAACAAGGTCGCTACCATCACCCGTGATCAGATCCAGAAGATCGCTGAGCAGAAAATGCCCGATCTCAACGCTGCTTCCCTCGAGGCTGCTATAAGTATGATCGCCGGTACCGCTCGTTCTATGGGCGTTGTCGTCGCAGACTAAGGAACATTCATACCGAATGCCACCCGGCATGTCTGCCAGTGGGAGGAACATTCCGCTATTCGCCGCCACTTGGATGCGGCGAAACACCACGATTGATGATAAGGAGTATTAGAGATCATGAAACATGGAAAGAAATATGTGGACAGTGCAAAAGCACTTGACACCACAAAGCTCTATGAGCCGAGTGAAGCACTGAGCAATGTTTGCAAGCTCGCAAAGGCAAAGTTTGACGAAACCGTTGAAGTTCACATCCGCTTGGGCGTTGACTCCCGTCACGCTGATCAGCAGGTTCGTGGCGCAGTCGTTCTGCCGAACGGTACCGGTAAGTCCGTTCGTGTGCTTGTTTTCTGCAAGGAGGACAAGTATGAGGCTGCTCAGGCTGCCGGCGCAGAATATGTCGGCGGTATGGACTATGTCGAAAAGATCACCAAGGAAGGTTGGATGGATTTCGACGTTGTCATCGCATCGCCCGATATGATGGGCGTTGTGGGTCGTCTCGGTAAGGTGCTCGGTCCGCGCGGCTTGATGCCGAACCCGAAGGCCGGTACCGTTTCTCCGGATGTTGCAAAGGCGGTTGCCGAGGCAAAGGCCGGTAAGATCGAGTATCGTCTTGACAAGTCCAACATCATTCACTGCCCGATCGGCAAGGTTTCCTTCGGTCCGGAAAAGCTCGAGGAGAACTTCAACACGCTGGTTGAGGCTGTTGTGAAGGCAAAGCCGGCTGCTGCAAAGGGTACTTACCTGCGCTCTCTGACCGTTGCATCCACCATGGGTATCGGTGTGCCGGTACTCACCACGAAGTTCGGCGTGTAATTGGAGAATAGAGGCTGATTGCAATGGGGCTTTCCCCATTGCAATCCCCTTTTTTCGCAAAACCCCTTGACATTCTCCAAAAGATATGGTATAATATATATTGCCTGTGAGAAATTAGCTCAGTTGGCAGAGCATCTCCCTTTTAAGGAGAGGGTCGAGGGTTCGAACCCCTCATTTCTCATCCAAACATCTCTATCCATACGATAGGGATGTTTTTTTCGTAAAAAAAGCAGGTGCAAAGCTCGATTGGCTTTGCACCTTTGTTTTGTGTTAGGAAAGCAACCGACCGATGCGTTCGCCGTAACGCACCTTGGTTTCCATGCCTTGCTCGGAATTGCGAATCAGCTGCTCGTCGATTTGTACCTGTCCCGGTTCGAGAATCAGCATTACGGTAGAACCGCCAAATTCAAAGTAGCCCTTTTCCATGCCGCGCTTGCCGTCTTTGCCATGGGGCAGATTGACGATCTTGCCCACCATCATCGCACCCACCTCAATTTGCAGGATATCCCCGAAATGTGCCGTGTGCAGCATGGTAATTTCCCGTGTATTCTCGTGATACACATTCACATACTCGGCGGAAATCGGATTGACCGTATGCAATTCCCCTTCAATGCGTCTGTGTCCGCCAATGCGGCAGTCATCAGGATAACAGTAGTGATGGAAATCATCCGGCGTCAGACGGAAAATCAAACAGTGTCCGCCACGAAATCGCTGTGCCAGCTTTCCGCAGCGCAGCAACTCCGATAGGCTGTAATCCCGACCTTTTATCCAAAATCGTGCGTCTTCTGTAACAGGCAGCACCGTCAGCTTGGCATCACAGGGACTGATCAGCACATCTTCATTCGACACAATCGGACGCTTTTCCGGCTTGATTTGTCGGGTAAAAAACGCATTGAAGCTGCGATATTTCTGCTGTACATACTCCTCCATCGGAATCCGCATGGAACAAATGCAAAACGGAATCGCCAGTGTCGAGAGCGGATGGTTCAGCACACATCCGCTCAAATAAGATACCAGCGGTTTTGTCATGACTTTCAATACCATTCGACCGGATGCACTGCCGTACATCCATTGCAGCAGCTTGCCCTGCCCTGCACAGGAATCCGCAATCGGCTGACCGTTTCGATCACAAATTCGTATCGGATCCGCCATTCCGAATGCCCCCTCTCAGTGCAAGCATTTCTGAAGAATCAACAGCAGCAGCTCTAATGCACCCGCCACAATAAACAGCAGCATAGCACGCATCTGCGGCTTTTTCAGCGTAAAGCGAGTGACAAATGCCACCGCAGTCACCCCATAGACAATCGCTGCAGCAATCGAAAACCACGTCCAATCATTCGGGATTGCAAACAGCAACGGAATGATCAGTGCCGAGGATGTCACCGGCAAGCCTTCATAGACTTTGCGGCGTTCGTTGGTCTTATCCTGTCGTTCTTCCTCGGTGACATTGAAATACGCCAACCGAATTAACGCAGTCAGACTATAACAGAAATAAATCATCATATGTACAGGATGACGCAAGCCGGCACTGTACGCAATCATCGGCGGCAGCACGCCAAAGCACAGCATATCCGATAACGAGTCAATCTGTATGCCAAATCGGCACTCCTGTTGGGTGCGGTCTTTTTTTGTTTTTGCGATTTTCCCGTCAAACATATCGCATAGCCCTGCCAGCAGAAGCGACAGCAGCGCCCCCTCCGTCTTGCCGTTGGCAGCCGAATACACACCGAACATTCCGCAGGCAAAACCGATATATGTTAATATGACGGTATAATTGTAGAATCCAATCATCCGTTCTCCCTCTATTCTTTTATGGTTTGTATCCCATAATATAGATTGCCTGTTTCTACTATTATACCATAATTCGTGTTGGTTTGCAAGCATTATTTCGCAAATACGAAAAGACAATCGATTACTGTGCCAAAATTGATTCAATGGCATCCAGCTCTTCGGCTGTGAAGTCGGTATGGCAAGCAACCGCTGCATTTTCGATGATCTGCGACGGACGGCTGGCACCAATCAACACCGTTGTGACCTTGCCTTCCCGCAGCACCCACGACAACGCCAATTGTGAAAGCGTCTGCCCTCTGCCCTGTGCTACGGCATTGAGCGCATGCAGCTTGGTGCGCATGGCGTCGGTCAGTTCCGCACCAATCCAAGTATTGCCCTTGCCAACACGAGAATCTGTCGGAATATCGTTAAGATACCGGTTCGTCAAAAAGCCCTGATATAGCGGCGAAAAGACTGCCAAGCCCATACCGGTTTCTGCGGCATAATCTCGCAAACCATCCCGTTCAATCCAGCGGTTGAGCATCGAATAGGACGGCTGGTTGACGATGAACGGCGTATGCAGCTCCCGAAAGATTTCCCGAATAGCTTCCGTCTGCGCTTTGGTATAGTTCGAGATACCGGCATAGAGAGCCTTGCCCTGCCGCACCGCCTGATCGAGTGCCAATGCGGTTTCCTCAAGCGGCGTGTCCGGGTCATAAATGTGGTGATAGAAGATATCCACATAGTCCAGCTTCATGCGCTTAAGGCTTTGGTCGAGCGATGCCAGCAGATACTTGCGAGAACCGTTCTTGCAGCCATACGGTCCCGGCCACATGTCATATCCCGCCTTCGTCGAAATGCAAAGCTCATCTCGATACGCACGCAAACCACGATCGAGAATTACACCGAAATTCTCCTCCGCAGAGCCGTTATAAGGATTGCCGTAATTGTTGGCAAGGTCAAAATGCGTGATACCGAGGTTGAATGCCGTATGGCACATCTGCTCCATATTGGCAAAGCAATCCTGATAGCCGAAATTCTGCCAGAGCCCGAGCGATACCGCCGGCAACTTCAAGCCGCTGTTGCCACACGCACGGTACTGCATCCGCTCATATCGTTTTTCATCTGCCAAAAACATTTCTGTGTCCTCCTTTTTGGGGTATACCCTTTTTCTGCATTATATCAAACCTATACGCACTTGTCAAGCCCACAACGCTACAATCCAATGCGATACATCCGTGTCAATGCCGATTGCAATGCCGCAAGCTCTGCACCCAGTTCATCGCAATCCGACCGGTACAGCGGCTGTAAGCGAACCATGCTGTCCTGCACGGCGGCAACCTGCGCATTCGGCAGCAACAGTCGCAGCCACGGCTCATCCGTTTCCCATTGCTCAGTCAGGGTTTCCAATTCGGCTGTGATATCCGCATCGGCATAGAGGGCGATCTGTGCCTGTTCAGCATGATCGGCAAGCTGACTGCAACGCCGCCACACCTCCCACTGCGACCACCCCACCAACAGCAGTACCAGCGCACAGACTGCCAAGGTCACACCAATGCGCCCCCTGCTCATGGTGATTGCTCCTTTCGGATACAGCAATGCAGCCCTTGTGCATCCACCGTCAGCAGAAAAATTTCCGATGCGGAAAGCTGTTCCTTCGCAAGCATGGCATCGAGCTGCTCCGAGCATAGCCCTGCCGATGCCATCCCCTCCCGACTGATGCTGCCATCTGCAATCAACACCTCCGGCGGATTGCTGCTTGCACCGGCAAGTCCGAGATCGCTGCATACCACCGGCTGACAGTCTGCCTTTGGATACACCGAGACCGACCCATCGGTTTCGACGATTGCAAACTGCACCTGCGTCAGGTCAAAGACATCTTTCGCCCGTAATGCCGCCATCAGGTCATCGAGAGAAAACCGAAGCCGCCGCATGGCTTGCTGATCGAGCTTCCCGTCCCGTATGATGATCTGCGGACTGCCCGACAACAGACGCCGCAATCCCTTCCAACGCAGCGAACCCCATGACAGCATCACCTCAAAGCAAACCACCGTCAGAACCGGCACAATTCCCGTCAGCAGCGGCAAATCCTGATTTTCAAGCGGCAAGGTTGCCAGATTGGAAATGAGAATCGTGACCACCAATTCCGTTGGCTGCAATTCCCCGATCTGTCGCTTGCCCATCAGCCGTACCGCAAAAATCACCAGCGGATACAAAATCCATACCCGCAGAAAACAAACGAGCATTCCGCACGCCTCCTGCCTGTTTTTGGGATAGTATGCCCCAAGCAGATTCGGCTTATGCGAAATACTCGTGTATCCGTCAGTTGGCAGCCGGAAATTCCCGGCGAATCCATGCAATGCAATCCGTGAACCACGATGCACAGACCGAATTGCAATGCCAATCGCCCATAGCAGTTGTTTCATCGGAAAGCGACAGCCCATGTCCGCCATGCGGATAGATATGCAGCTCGAACGGGATATGATGAGTCGCCAATGCCTGCGCCATCATCAGAGTATTCTCCACCGGTACGCAGTCATCATCACTGGTATGCCACAGGAATGTCTGCGGTGTATCGCCGTCCACCTGCGTTTCCAGTGAAACCATGTCCATACGGCATTGACCGCCATCGGTCAGGTTATCGATCGAGCCGCGATGTGCGTTTTCGCCTGCTGTGATAACCGGATAGCAGAGAATCTGTCCGTTCGGACGATAGGCGGCAGAATCCCCCATCACATCGGTCAAAACCGCATGATTCCAGTGTACACCAAGACTGCCTGCCAGATGGCCGCCTGCCGAAAAGCCGCAAACCAGAATGCGGTTCGGGTCTACCTCATAGTCCTTCGCATGGCTGCGCACATAGGCCACCGCCGCCGCCAGCTCCATCAATGCCATCGGGAACGGCTTCTTGACCACGCTGTAATTCAGTACGAATGCCTGTACGCCATACGATGCAAACCGCATCGCCACCGGAATGGCCTCCCGTTCTGAGCAATAATCATAGCCGCCGCCGGGACAAATCACGACTGCCGGACGAATTTTCCAACCGTTCTCCTGCGAAAAGGGCAGATAGACCGGCGTTAAGGTTGCAGGCTTCTCCGGTGCGGTCAGGTTTGCTGCGGCATACGGAACCTCCAATGTAATTTGCATATACATTGCAATGCCTCCTTGAACAATAGATATCTCCATTATAGTACAGAAGAATGTGCTTGTCAAGTTGCAATTTGCACGGAGTTATGATATAATGTATTCAGAACCGATGAAACAGAAAGGAATTCGCCTATGCGCATTCGACACAAACCGTGGGCAAGACCCGAAATCGCAGCCTCACCCTTCTGTATGGACGACCCCAAAGCCCTCAAAGGGCATTGGCGTAAACAATATGCCAAGCCCGATCAGCCTTTCTATCTCGAACTGGGCTGCGGCAAAGGCGGCTGGGTATCGCAGGCGGCATCGAGCCGTCCGCAGAATAACTATCTCGCACTCGATATCAAGAGCGAAATGCTCGGCATGGCAAAACGCAAAACCGGAGCCGCATTTGCCGCTGTCGGCAGAGAACCGGACAACATTCGCCTCGCCATCGTCAATATCGAAAAAATCTCCGATATTCTCGCACCTGAGGACGGCGTTGACCGAATCTACATCAATTTCTGCAACCCTTGGCCGAAGGCAAGCCACAAAAAACGCCGTCTGACCCATCCTCGTCAGCTCGTGCAGTATCAAGCCATTCTGCATGGGGAACTGCATTTCAAAACCGATGATGACGATTTGTTTTTTGAATCACTCGAATACTTCAAGGAAAGCGGCTGGACGATTCTCTATCAGACCACCAATCTGCATGCAGACGAACCCGAGGACAATATCCGCACCGAACATGAGCAGATGTTTTCCGAGGAGGGCAAGACGATCAAGTTTCTGATTGCCGTACCGCCGCAGGCAGAGTAACCACAGGAGGTGTACCATGGTTGTATGGCGGCGCAGATTCCGCAACGGTCGCTCTTGGATTCATATCGGCTATGGCACACAAACGGCAGTCGGCAGTCAGCATCCAAGCGATTCCATACCCCTACAAGAGGGACTCAAGCTCTTGGGTGCATATGCCGTAGAACGCATCTGGGGATCATTCCGGACTGCCCGAACCATACGGCGCACCATTCGACAAGTGAAGAAAGCGGGGAAGTAAAATGCAATCCATTCTCATTCAAAAAGTGCATGTGATTGATACCATTCGGGACGAACGCTGTGATCTTTTGCTCGAGAACGGCAAGATTACCGAACTGGCAAACAATCTCCATGTCGATGCGGATATCATCATTGACGGCAGTGCCTATGTTGCCATGCCCGGACTGTACGATATGCACGTGCATTTTCGTGATCCGGGACAAACCCACAAGGAAGACCTGCAAACCGGTACAGCCGCCGCATTGGCAGGCGGTGTGACCGGCGTACTCTGTATGCCGAATACCACCCCGCCCATGGACAATGCCGAGCAGGTACGCAGCTATCTGGCACGAACCGCTGAAACCGGGCTCGCTGTCGGGCAGGCAGGTGCATTGACCATGGGACTGCGCGGCGAACAGCTCGCCGACTATGCCGCACTCAAAGCCGCCGGTGTCATTGCCCTCTCCGATGACGGCAGACCCGTTTCCGATGCCGAACGCATGGAGGCGGCGTTGCACAGCGCAAAGGCAGTCGGATTGCCGATCGTTTCCCATTGCGAGGATTTGGCAATCATCAACGGCGGCATTATGAATGCCGGTAAGGTTTCCGCCGAACTCGGTGTCAAGGGCATGGATCGCCGTTCCGAGGATTCGATGACACAGCGGGATATTGAACTTGCCGCCAAAACCGGAGCACAGCTCCATATCTGCCATGTCAGCACCAGAGGCAGTGTGCAGATTATCCGCAAAGCGAAAGCGGCAGGACTCCCGATTACCTGCGAAACCGCACCGCATTATTTCATGCTGACCGATGAAAAGCTCCGCACACGAGATGCCGACTACCGCATGAATCCGCCCCTGCGCACCGAGGACGACCGCCTTGCCATCATCGAGGGCATTCTGGACGGCACGATCGATGCCATCATCACCGACCATGCCCCCCATACGGCAGAGGAAAAAGCGGACTTTGCAGCAGCACCCAATGGCGTTGTCGGGTTGGAAACATCGCTTGCTGCCACGCTGACCGCATTCTATCACACCAATCAGGTGACGCTTGCCGATATCGTGCGTCTGATGAGCGATGCACCCCGCCGGATTCTGCATCTGCCAGCCCTGCGTTTACAGCCGGGTGCGCCTGCCGACCTGATTCTTGTGGATACCAAGCGCAAGTGGACAGTGGACCCTGCCAATTTCCGCTCCAAGTCAAAAAATTCAGCATTGAAAGGTATGGAACTGGTCGGCAAGAATGTATTGACCATCACAAACGGCATCATCCGCTATGCCGATCCCGTTTTCGGTTTTACCGTCTGACCATGATTACGAAAGGAGTATCTACCATGTTGGAAAAAGAATTGCTGCAACTGCTCAAGCAAAATGCCAGACTGAGCAATGAGGAACTGGCTGTCATGCTGAACACCACCAAAACCATTGTCGCCGATACCATTGCCACGCTCGAGCATACAGGCGTAATCAAGGGTTACAGCGTCATTGTTGACGAGGAGCTTGCCGAGCGTGATACCGTTTCCGCCTATATCGAGCTGCGCATCACCCCACAGCCTAACTGCGGCTTTGATGAATTGGCAAGAGCCATCAGCAGCTATGAGGAAGTCGATTCCGTCACGCTGATGTCAGGCAGCTATGACCTCGGTCTGACCGTCACCGGCAAGAGCCTGCGAGATATCGCAAACTTTGTCGCACAGCGGCTCTCCACCATCAACGGTGTGCTGTCCACGGCAACCCATTTCGTCCTCAAACGCTATAAGGAGAAAGGCATTCTCATTCAGGGAGAGTCGGAAGATGAGAGGAGCGTCGTTTCATGATCGCCTATGACCAGATTCTCTCCCAACGGGCACAAAGCCTGCGGCCTTCACCGATTCGCCGTTTCTTTGATTTGGCGGAAACCATGGAGGGTGTGATCTCTCTGGGCGTGGGTGAACCGGATTTCCGTACCCCTTGGCCGATTCGCTCGACTGCCATTCACACGCTCGAGCGGCAAGCCATTGTCTATGGTGCAAACTCCGGTCTGATGCAGCTGCGGCAGGAGGTTTCCAAATTCATGGCTCGTCGCTATGATCTGCACTACTGTCCGGAAAATGAACTGCTGATCACGGTCGGCGGCTCAGAGGGCGTTGATCTTGCCATTCGTACGCTGCTCAATCCCGGCGATGAAGTCCTGATTACAGAACCCTGCTTTGTCTGCTATGCACCGCTGGTCCAGATGGCAGACGGCATTCCGGTTGCCCTGCCGACACGGCAGGAGGATCAGTTCCGCCTGACCGCAAAACGGCTTCGTGCCGCCATTACGCCGAAAACCAAGCTCCTGATTCTCTCCTATCCGAACAATCCGACCGGTGCTATCATGGAACACAAGGATTATGAGGCGATTGTCGAGGTACTGAAGGACACCAACATCATGGTGCTATCCGATGAAATCTACTCGGAATTGACCTACGGCACAAAGCATTGCTCGATTGCATCGTTCGAGGGTATGCGGGAACGCACCATCGTTATCAACGGATTCTCCAAGGCATTTGCGATGACCGGCTGGCGTTTGGGCTGGATGGCTGCGCCCAATCCGATCATCGAGCAGGCACGTAAAATTCACCAGTACGGCATCATGTGCGCCCCGATGATCAGCCAACGGGCAGCCATCGAAGCCTTGCGCAGCTGCGACCAAGAGGTTGCACGCATGGTCGAGGAATATGACCACCGCCGCCGATTTCTGCTGTCTCGCTTCCAAGCGATGGGGCTGTACTGTTTCCCACCGGCCGGTGCATTCTACCTGTTCCCGAGCATCCGCTCCACGGGCATGACCGCTGAAGAATTTTGTGAACAGCTGCTGATGGAGGAAAAGGTTGCCGTCATTCCCGGCTCGGCATTCGGCGAATCCGGCAACTACAATATCCGCATTTCCTACGCCTACTCGCTCAAGCATCTGGCAGAGGCCGCAGACCGCATCGAACGGTTCTTAGAGCGCAGACGGCTGCCGGCACAGAACACGGAGGGTTGATATGACCGGCGAAACACTGCGGTTACCGGCACCTGCTAAGGTCAATCTGTCGCTGGATATCACCGGTAAGCTGCCAAACGGCTACCATACACTGCGCAGCGTGTTTCAGGCGATTGATATCTATGATATCCTAACGCTGACAAAAACCGAGGCAGACACGCCCTTGACGCTCACCTGCTCCGAGCCGGAAATTCCCTGCGACCACCGCAATTTGGTCTATCGTGCCGCAATGGCATTGCTCGGCGATACGCCCTGCGGTCTGCATATCCATCTCGAAAAGCAGATTCCCTCGCAAGCGGGTATGGGCGGCGGCAGCTCGGATTGTGCGGCGGCATTGCTCGGCATTTGCAAGCTATTTGCACTCCCGTTGACCGCCGAGGACTTGCGCCCCATTGCCGCAAAGCTCAGTGCAGATGTACCGTTCTTCCTCTACGGCGGCACGGCATTGGTCGAGGGCATCGGCGAACGCCTGACCCTATGTGACCCCATGCCGACTCGCATTCTGCTGATGGCAAAGGGCAAGGAGGGTGTATCGACCCCCGAGGGCTATCGCCGCATGGATGCGCTCACCATACAGCCCGAACCGCATACCGACGCCGTTTTGCAACAGCTGACCAATCCCGATGCCAACGCATTCTTTGCGGTATGCGGCAATGCCTTTGATGCCGTCACCGATTTGGCAGAAGTCGAACAAATCCGTGCCATCATGCGGCAGCACGGGATTCGTCCGGTGCTGTCCGGCAGTGGTGCTGCCGTTTTCGGCGGCTGCGTGGATATGGCACAGGCAGAACGCTGTGCAGCCGATTTGCAGGCAGCGAAACTGCCCTTTGTACGCATTTGCCATACCATCCCCCACGGCATACAGTGCCAGTATTCGTATTTCTAAACACCGTGCAAAATCCGGCTGGTTTTTTGTGCGGTGTTGCTATATCCATTTGGCTATGCCTGCTATACCAAAATACCTGTTTGCAATTTGGTCATTTTCGTGTTACAATGTCTTCAGAAAGCAACCAACATAGCATGACCAACATGACAGTCTGTGGAGACTGTCCCCGAACCTGTTCCCCCTAGTGGCAGCGTTGGACTTGAAGTCCTTCGGGTTCGACGCGCCACCTTTTTTAGGGCAACACCGCACAAAAACCGCCTGACGGCTTTGCACGTCATCTGCTTGCGCTTTTTCCGCCATATTTCACAAAAATGCTCGGGAATACACAGAGTATTCCCTGCGCTTTTTGTTTCATCTGACGAAAAAATCGACGGCGCATCTGACGCACAATCTGTGTGCGGTGTCGCCTTAGAATATCCGCCACGTTGCAACGTACGGTTGATAGAGAAATAGATAAAATGAACACAAATGGGGTTTTTGAAACATGAAACAGGTACGTACCATGCTTGCAATGCTCCTCAGCTTGCAAATGGCGGCGTTGTCCGGTATGGGACTGGGGGTCTGTGCCGAACAACGTCTGCTCTATGCCGGATTTGAATCCGATACCGATGGATTTGCCGCAAGAGGCGGCGAAACCACCACCCGCACCACCGCCGATGCCTATGAGGGGCAATACAGCCTGCTCATCCGCAATCGCAGCGATGCTTGGAACGGCGCAGCCGTATCGCTCGATGCCACTTGGATTTCAGGAGAAAGCTATGCCTTTTCCTGCGCCGTCAAGCAGAATTCCGGCGCACCCGTCACGATGCAGCTCTCTTTGCAATATGACGATGCATCCGGCAGTACACAGTATGTGCAGATTGTCAGCAGCTCCGTGCCAAGCGGCAGCTGGACAGTGCTTTCACAGGACGCTTACACGATTCCTGCCGCTGCGACCAACCGCTATCTTTACATCGAAACCACAGAGCATCTCTGCGATTTCTATCTCGACGCCGTTACCTCTGTATCCGATGACGGTAGTGTTCCGTTGTTCTCCTATCGGCTTGGCGATATCAACCATGACGCACAGTGTAACGCACAGGATATCCGTGATTTCGCGGCATATTTGCAGGGCGATGCTGTCACCATCTATGCCGATACCGCCGACTTCGATGGTAACGGCAGGCTCAATGCCATCGACTTGAGTCTGCTGCGGCAATGGCGGTGCAATCCCCAATTCACCGAAACCACAGCAGTCACAACGGCTGCCACTACCGCTGCCGCCACGATCACCACAACAACCGCAACGCCAATCCTATCACCCGGTCAGTGGAACAATACCGCCGATATCTCATGGATCGACCCGAGCAAACCGATGGTAGCCCTCTCCTTCGATGACGGGCCGGTGGGCATCGGAAACAACAGCACCGCAAGCCGCATTCACAATGCGCTGAGCGATTCGGGTTTCCATGCGACCTTCTTCTACTGGGGCAACCGCATCAATTTCGGCAATCAGAACGAAATCGTGCAGGCATACGAACGAGACTTTGAGGTTGCCAACCATACCTACTCTCACCCCTATCTAACCAATTTGAGCGCCAGCGAAATCCTCCATGAATACAACCAAACCGCCGATATTCTCCGTGGATTGACCGGTCAAACGGCATTCTTGGTTCGTCCGCCGTATCTCGCCGTCAACGACACGGTGAAGAATACACTGCCCGTTCCGCTGATTAACTGCGGCATGGACAGTGCCGACTGGAACAATGCCTCCACTGCCGACATGGTCAACCGAATTCAGGCGGCAATGCAGAACGGTACGCTCAACGGTCAAATTGTCCTCATGCACGAAAACTACGAAACCACCGCCGCTGCGGTCGAACAGCTCTGCCCCTATCTCAAGGCAAACGGCTGGCAGGTCGTGACTGTTTCCGAACTGTTCAAGGCAAAGGAGAAAGAGATGTATGCCGGAAACGTCTATAACCACTGCAACTAAATCTGCCTCCCAAAGCATTGGAATGGTGACCACCGATTTTCCGAGCTTTGCATAAAACACAGCACCGCATATCGTCGGATATGCGGTGTTTTCCTGTTTATTCGGATTTTGCCTGCTCGGCTCGCAGCGTCTTGGCATAGGCAGAGATGCGCTGCAAACGATGATACACACCCGAACGGGACAACGGCGGCTGCATCATCGCACCCAATTCCTCTAAGGTCGCCTCCGGTGCTTGCAGTCTCGCCTCTGCCATCACACGCAGTGCCGGTGACAGACTCTCGATCCCGACCGTCTGCACAATCAGCGTGATGTCCTGCACCTGCTGTGCACCGGCAGCGATCGCCTTATCAATATTGGCAAGGTCGCAGTTCGTGCGACGGTTGGTCTGCCCACGCACACTGCGATAAACCTGTGCGTCCACCATCGTGAAATAGGCATCTTGTGCGCCGAATATCGCAAGCGTATCGGCAATCTGCTGATTCTGCTTGAGATACAGCACCTGATCGCCCTTGCGCTGCATCAGCTTGATTGGGATATTCCAACCGCTAAAGACAGGGATTAACGCCTGCGCAAATTCCGCATCGGGCATTGTGATCTCCATATGATAGCTGCGGGTCGGGTCGGTCATGCTGCCGTTCGCTACGAAGATACCTGCAACAAAATACGGCATGGACGCTGCCGTTTGCTGCGATACCGCATAAACCCGTCGGTCAGGGTGCAGCTGCAAGCGCTTGCATAGCCTTGGAATAGCATAGGCATCTGTAATGCGCAAGGTCGTAACCGTCTGTCGATCGGCATGGCATTTGGACTGCGTTTGTATCGCCAATTTCGGATAAACGGTGCGCAGGGCTTTCGGCAGCAGCTCTGCCAATGCCGCACATTCGGTCTGTATGACGATTTCCGTATACTGCAATTGCTTTGCCGTACAAAGCAACCCTGCCAAAAACGCAATCGTTTCCGGCTTTCCGGTGATGCTGCGGCAAATCTCCTCCTTGGCTTGATTGGAAAACGAGATTGCCATATGCCCTCCCTTCTCAGCTATTCAGTGCTTGTGCTTTTTATAATCCCGGTGCAGCGTAATCAGCGGAATTTCCTGCTGACGGAGATACTCCGAAACCAATTCCGCAAAGGTCACCGAACGGTGCTGTCCACCGGTACAGCCAAAGGCAACTACCAGCTGCGGTCTGCCCTCCTGAATATAGAGCGGAATCAGAAAATCCAGCATTTTCGTCACTTTATCGTAATATTCCTTCGATTCATCCGCCTGCATGACATATTCCTGTACGCAAGCCTCGACGCCGGTATGCTCTCGCAGCTCGTCCACATAGTAGGGATTCGGCAAACAGCGCATATCAAATACCAAATCTGCTTCCATCGGTGCGCCGTACTTGAAGCCAAAGCTCATCACCTGTATGGTCATCGCATCGGTAATATGCGGCATGAACAAATTCTTGATCTGATCCTTCAGCTGCGACGCCGTCAACAGCGACGAATCCATCATGATATCCGCTGCTGCTCGCAGCGGCTGCAAATGCTCCCGCTCATAGGCAATCGCACGGCCCAAATCGCCTTCAAACCGCTTGGCAAGGGGATGGCTGCGCCGAGATGTACGGAATCGGGTAACCAGTACCTGATCGGAGGCCTCCAGACAGAGCATGCGGCAAAGGATTCTGCCGCTCATCTCTCGGCGCAGATCGCTCACATCCTCCGACAGCTCCGCATAGCGTTCACACGAACGAATATCCATCACAATCGCCGTACGGGAAAACCGTTCCGGCTGTTCCAGACATTGCCGTACAAACGGCCGTAAAAGTGCCAACGGCAGATTATCCACCACATAATAGCCGATATCCTCCATCGCATTGAGCGCAGAGGTTTTTCCGGCACCTGCCATGCCGGTGACAATAATCAGTTCCATCATAGAAAAGCCACTCCATTCTGTTCCGCACATTGCAATATGCGAAGGCCTTTGGTGAAAATTCAGAGCAATTCCGGTTCCAATTCGAGATGATATCCGGTTTGCGCCTGTACGACCTGTTGTACATGGGTGCAAACCGCCATCACATCGGCATAGGTCGCAGCACCACGGTTGATAACAAAACCGGCATGCTTCTCACTCACCTGCGCATCGCCGACTCGATAGCCTTTCAAGCCGCATTGGTCAATCAGCATCGAGGCATAGCTCCCCGCAGGACGCTTGAACGTGCTGCCGGCACTCGGATATTCGAGCGGCTGCTTTTCCTTGCGGCGTGCGAGGAAATCGTTCATCTTCGCCCAAATGGCAGCTTTCTCGGCGGCTTGACAGCGCAATGTCACCGAAAGCACCGTCATCGGAGTTTCCATCAGACAAGAGCGCCGATAGGACAATTGCAAATCGGCTGCCGTCAGCGTTTGCAGCTTGCCATCCGCAGTCAGTGCCTCAACTTCCGTCAATACCTGCGCCATTTCCCCGCCATAGGCACCGGCGTTCATATACACCGCTCCGCCAACCGTGCCGGGAATGCCATAGGCAAATTCCAATCCCGACAAACCGGCTTCTGCCGCAGCGGTACAGAGCTTCACCAACGGCACGCCTGCACCGCAGTAAATGCTTCCACCGGGCTGTATGGAGATCTTCTGTGCCAACGCCCCATGCAGCTTAAGTACCACACCGTCATAGCCGGCATCGGATACCAGCAGATTGCTTCCCCTGCCGATGATCCGATGGGGAATGCCCTCTGCGTTCAGATAGGCAATCACCGCTTGCGCCGCTGCCACATCGGGCAGCAAAATCATCGCCTTGCAAGCACCGCCAATGCGGAATGTGGTATGCGCCGACAGCGGTTCGTTCCGAAGAATTTCACAACCATGCTTGGCACAGAGTGCGTGAATTGCGTCAAATTGCAGCATATCGGCTCCTTTCAGGTCGAACAAATCGACGGGTGACGTTTTGCCGCCAGCTCCCAAAGGCGGTCGGCATCGAGATTGACGATCAAATGCTTCGGGAAATCCAAATCGGCAAGCAGCTGCTCGCAAATCGGCGTTCTGCCGACCAAACCGGCATAGTGCGCATCGGTCGTCACAACAATCGGCACTTCATACCGTTTGCAGAGCGCATACACCGTTTTGGCATTTTCGAGTGCGCCCTTTTTCCAGCGCAGCGAGCTTTCGTTCATCTCGACCAGCTTGCCGGCATCCTTAAAGCATTTCAGTACCGACTCGTAGTCGAACGGGAACGCTGACGTGGTCGGATGACCAATCATATCGACCAAAGGATTCTCACAAACCGCCCGATAGCCTTTTGAGATCAGATCCGGACGGCGTTCAAAAGAAACGCAGTAGCTATGATAGGAGGCAATCACCCACTCACAGAAGGACAGCTCCTTCTCGTCCATATCGAGTGTGCCGTTCTCATCAATGATATTCGCCTCTACGCCTTTCAGCAAGCGCACCCCGTACATCATACGAGGCAGTACCTTATAATTATGAAAATGCCACAAATGCGGCGCATCCGGCATCGCAGGGCCATGATCGGTCAGAGCCAGCAAGCGCAGAGATTGTTCTGCGGCAGCCTGTGCCATCTCCGATACAGTCGAATAGGCATGGGTTGAAGCTATGGTATGGGTATGCAAATCCGCTTGCAATTGCAAAATAATCACCTGAATTCTTTAGAATGCGTCGAAGTCCCGAACAATTTCGGAGCCTTCCATCGTCACGCCCAGACGCTGCATCAGCTCCTGTGCGGCATTATAACCCATCTTCTTCTGCCGATTGTTCATTGCGGCAACCTCCATGATGACAGCGAGATTTCGACCGGGCTTCACCGGAATCGTCATCGAGGGCGTCCGAATGCCGAGAATCGTCGAATATTGCGTATCGACACCCATACGGTCATAGATTTTGGAGCTGTCCCAAAGCTCCAGCTCGATAATCATGTTAATCTCCTGCGACATTTTGACTGCACCCATACCGAACAATCGGCGTACATTGATAATACCGATACCACGCAGTTCGAGGAAGTGCCGAATGTTATCCGGCGATGTGCCGACCAGACTGGTATTGGACACCTTGCGAATCTCGACCGCATCATCTGCGACCAGACGGTGACCACGTTTGACCAGCTCAATCGCACATTCACTCTTACCGACACCGCTCTCACCGGTGATGAAGATGCCCTCGCCGTAAATCTCGATCAATACACCATGTCGGGTGACACGGGGCGCAAGATGGAGATTCAGATAGGACAGCAGGCTGGTCGTGAAGTGAGAGGTCGATTCCTCGGTTCGCAGCACCGGCACATGATAGGCTTCTGCCAACGTCAGCATTTCCTCAAAATAGGGCAGATGGCGGGTAATGCACAGCACCTTAATATGCTTGGAATAAAGCGTTTCCAGATGCTTTTTCCGCTCGGATTCCGGTATCGTAGACAAATAGGCAAACTCCATCTTTCCGATAATCTGAATGCGGTCGGGATTGAAATACTCATAGAATCCCATCAACTGAAGTCCCGGACGGGTAACATCATTCTCCCCAATCAAAACTTCCTTGAGATCGCCGGGCGCATACAGAACCTCCAAACGAAATTCATCTACAATTTCCTGCAATGATACGGTAAACAGCTGTTCCGCCATGAACAATTCCTCCTTATAAATACATGATGTATCGGCTCATTATTATCATACCATAAATTTGCCATTCATGCAAGAGGAAACTTTCAAGGCATACATCCTCATGGCGCAGGATTCTGTCATATCTGACACATGCGAACACAATAGCAATGGCTTTGCAATCTGCGGTTGCAAAATTTTCTCGAATATGCTATACTATATAGGATAGCGCATTCTACCGTTCCGTCTGCCGGATACCGCCGTATCCTGCGCAGAGGATGACATCCTATGCTTTGAAGGAGGCATTTCCATGGATTTCCAAGACAATATCCGAGTACGCTTGGCGCAGATGTCTGCGTTAATTGGGCATACACCCCTGCTCGAGCTGACCCTCGAATACTGCGGCGAACTCCGCCGCATCTATGCCAAGGCGGAATCCTATAATCTCAGCGGCAGCATCAAAGACCGTGTGGCATACTATATCATGAAAAAGGGCTACGAAACCGGCGAAATCCAAGCCGGTGACTGCATTGCCGAAGCCACCAGCGGCAATACCGGCATTGCATTTTCGGCGATGGGTGCGGCGCTCGGCAATCCGGTCGTCATCTATATGCCGGACTGGATGAGCATCGAGCGGCGCAACCTCATCCGCAGCTATGGCGCAGAGGTTCGTCTGGTTTCCGCCGAGGAGGGTGGTTTCCAAGGCTCTGTTCGGCGCACGGAGGAATTGGGACAGCAGCCCCATGTTTTCCTCCCACGCCAGTTCTCCAACGAGGACAATGCCGAAACGCATTACGAAACCACCGGTGCCGAGATCGTCGAGCAGCTTGCCAAACTCGGCAAAACCGCCGATGCCGTTGTAGCCGGTGTCGGTACGGGCGGTACGGTCATGGGCATCGGCAGACGGCTGCGCACGGTCAATGCAAACTGCGCCATTTTCCCGCTCGAGCCGCTCAATTCCCCTACCCTTTCCACCGGCTATAAGGTCGGCAAGCACCGCATTCAAGGCATCTCCGATGAATTCATTCCGCCGATTCTCAAGCTGCAAGAATGCACCGGCATTGTTTCGGTGGACGATATCGACTCCATTCGTATGTCGCAGATGCTCGCACGGAAATTCGGACTCGGTGTCGGTATCAGCTCCGGTGCGAATTTACTGGGCTGTCTGAAAGCCAGTGACCACATCGGCGGCAACCGCACAATTGTAACCGTGTTTGCCGATGACAACAAAAAATATCTCTCCACCGACTACTGCGAAACCTTTCCCATCACCGAAGATTGCATGACCGCACACATCAAATTGCTCGATCTCAAAAGCATTCTCATCTAATACACGCCGTATTTCCACAATTTCGTCAGATATCCCCTTGACAATTTTATGAATATGTGCTATACTATATTCATAAACCGGAGTCATGCTCCGGCAAGAAGGAGGCTCATACTATGAAGCTTAACATCATGGCAAAAAAAATCCAAATCGGTTCGACCTTTACGGATCACGCAGAACAACGGCTGAACCAGAAACTCGACAAGTTCTTTGAAGATGAAGCGGAGGTTAAAATCACGCTGAGTGAGCAAAAGGATCAGATCGTCCTCGAGCTGACGGTGCGTGCCGGCAGCATGATTTACCGTGCCGAACAAACCGCTCCCGATAAGATGGATGCCCTCGATGCGGCAATCGACAAGATTATTCGGAAGATCCGCAAGAATAAGACAAAGCTCGGCAAGCGCATCAAGTCTGATGTGTTCAATGCGGAGAACCTTACCGAACCCATCGAGGAACAGACCGAATACCATGTCATCCGCAGAAAGGCATTCCGTCTCCACCCGATGACGGTTGAGGAAGCGATTCTGCAAATGAATATGCTCGGTCACACATTCTTCCTGTTCCTGAACGGCGAAACCGGTACCATCAATGTGGTCTACCAGCGTGACGACGGCGACTATGCCCTCCTCGAGTCGGCAGAAGACTAATGCAACCCACAAACAGGGCACTCCATAACGGAGTGCCCTGTTTGTGGGTTATTGAAAAATCGGTTCGGTCATCGCATAGTAGCCATAAAGCTGGAAAATGCCGGGCTTTGGTGCATAGACCGTATTGCGCAGCTGCAAGCCGTTTTCAAACACGATCGTCACCAGACACATACCCTCACTCCAAAGGGTCAAAGCCTTCTCATAGGTCTCATTGTCTGCCGTAATCACTTCGCCGCCCGATACCGATATGGCATCCGTTTCATCGTAAGCTTCGATGTATGCACCGTAATAGGCCAGTGCCTGACCCTCCGCACCAACATCTTCTCCCAAATTCAGAATCTGCTGATAGAATGTCTCCAAATCTTCCGCACCGTCCATCGTATCAATCAACGTGCCGTCTGCCTCATAGATTTTGACCGCACGCAAATCTGCACTCGATGCAGCCCCATAGGTTTCCATCACCTCTTTGGCTGTAGGCGCATCGGCAAGGGAAGTAAACCCCACCAGTTCATAGCTTTCATATCCCCCATCTCGTTCCACTAACACCAATGCGTCACTGCGTGTTGCCGATTGCAGCTCCCGGACGCTGTAAATCGGGCAATGCACCGTCACGCCATTGACCGTAAAGTCAGCTTCACCACAGGAATCTGCCGGTGTGAGCGTATTGCCGCCATCTGACAGATAACCCGATACCACCTCTGCGGTACAGCGAGCATAAATGGCATCCCCATGCGTAAAGCTTGCAAATTGCGCATCGTAATCTGCCTGCTCCATCGTATTGCCGAAACGATTCCACAGAATCACCCAACCTGCTGCGAATGCCAATACCACAACACAGACAATGCCCTTCCAAATGTGTTTTTTCATGCACAATCTCCCTTCGAGCATTCGTCAAACCGCAGCATCTGCAACCGTACCATCGGTTGGAATCTCCGCCTGCAGTCGTCTCGGAAAGCGTCTGCGCATAAATAAAAAGCAGACGAAATGTACGAGAAATGTCACGATCCACGAAATCGGATAGGACAGGAACAGCATGAACACCGTGTGATATTCGGGAATCCGGAAAATCGTGAAAATCCAGAGGATCCGCAAACCGCATGCGCCCAGCAGAGAAACCACCGTCGGCATAACTGCATAGCCCATACCACGAATATTGCCGACAATGCAATCCATCAGACCACAGGTGAAGTACCAACAGCAAACCAATCCTACACGAATCATGCCTGCCTCGATGACCTCCGGTCTGGGGTCATAGATGCCGAGCAGCGTTTCCCCAAACAGATATGCCAAATTGCCGAATACCAGCCCGGTCAATGCCGCACAGCCACAGCTCAGAATGGCAATGCGGTTGATGCGGTGGTATGCGCCTGCGCCAATATTTTTACTCATATAGGTCAGTGCCACCTGCGAGAAGGCATTCATCGAAACCCAGACAAAGCCTTCAACGCTTGCCGCTGCCGCACTGCCTGCCATGACAATATCGCCAAAGCCGTTCACCGAAGACTGAATGACTACGTTCGACAGCGAAAAGACGACGCCCTGAAAGCCTGCCGGGATGCCGATTTGCAAAATCTGCTTGGCAATGCCCCGGTCAATCCGCAGTTTTCGCAGCGACAGGCGAAATGCACCGCTCTCCTTCATCAGACACCGTACGATCAGCCCTGCCGAAACAAATTGCGATATCGTTGTCGCCAAACCAACACCGGCAACGTCCATATCCCAGACAATCACAAAAAACAGATTGAGTATCACGTTCAACACACCGGCTGCTGCCAGATAATACAGCGGCCGTTTGGTATCGCCCTTGGTACGCAAGATAGAGCTGCCGAAGTTATAAACCATCATGGCAATCATACCGCAAAAATAGATGCGCAGATATTCGGCAGACAATGCCAACGTTTCCGGCGGTGACTGCATCCAACGCAAAAGCTGTTCTGCCATCA
This sequence comes from uncultured Clostridia bacterium, assembly GCA_944388075.1. GTDB lineage: Bacteria > Bacillota > Clostridia > Oscillospirales > Ruminococcaceae > Firm-04. Next base: position 185,449 of record CALXHI010000028.1, read on the forward strand.
CCAAGCCAATCACGGTTAAAATTGCACCGCTGACAATCGCCAGCATCAGCGAGGTATGTACTGCCTTTTCGGTGTTCTTGGCATCGCCCGAACCGGAAAAGCGTGCGGTCAACACGTTTGCACCGGTGGACAGTCCCAAAAACAGATTGGTCATTAGGTTGACGAGTGCTGTCGTTGAGCCGACTGCCGCCAAGGAATGTTCGCTGGCAAAATTGCCCACCACGATGACGTCCGCCGCATTGAACAGCAATTGCAAGACACTCGACAGCATCAACGGCCATGCCATTTGCAGGAAGCCAGGAAGAATCCTGCCATGGCACATATCGATTTCTCTTTTTTGCATATCCCCATACTTCCTTTCTCGATTTGGCATACGTTAGGGATATTATTATACGCCTTTTCCGAGAAAATGTCAAGCATCAAAATATGTATAACCGAATACAGAATTATGTACACCTACACAGCGTCAAGGGCTTGACATTGGAACCGATTTGTGCTATACTATACAAGAATTTCATATGCTGCCACCGGGTAGCCCAATGCGAAAGCGTTTGTTGACACATCGTTAGGTCTTGGAAGATGTGTCTGCGAACGCTGTTTTTGTTTTTCAAGGAGGTTATACGATGTTCACATTGATCACTGCCACATTAACTGCTAGCTTTCTGGATAGCATCAACCCATCCGCCCTCGCACAGCAAATGCTGCTGCATGCCATGGTGCGCAAGCAATCTCATGTTCGATATTTCATTGCCGGGATCGGCACTGCCAATATCGTTCTCGGGCTTGGTGTCTACTATGGTATAACGGCATGGCTGACCAAAGGCTTTCAGGCCCTGCGCCATGCCTATCCGCAAGCGATTGCCATTGCGGAACTGCTGCTCGGTCTATGCTGTGCCGTAATCGGGCTGTTCCTCACAATTCGTACCCGGCGTAAGCTCCGCAATGCAACGGAAATGACGGCAGAAGCCAAACCGCCATCGAGCCTGACACCATGTGCGCTGTTTTGGATGGGGGCTGTCTTTTGCGGTGTGGAATTGACGAGTGCTTTGCCCTATTTCGGATTCCTGACACTGCTTGCCTCGTATGGGTTTGCCTTTCCGTTGGTACTGCTGGTCATTTGTCTTTATTCGTTCATCTATGCCCTGCCGCTGATCCTGCTGTATGCGGGATATGGCAAGCTGCGCGGCACGCAAGCCATCCAAAAGCTGGAACGGGCTTTGAGCTGCATCTCCGCCTATCTCATACCGGTTCTGCTTTGCGGATTGGGGCTGTATGTTTGTTATCACGGCGGCTGTGCGCTTTTGTGAGTAAAAAAGCGGTGCAAGGATTTCTCCCTGCACCGCTTATATTTTTCCATTGATATGAGATCAGCGATAAATCATATCGGCACGATCCGGACCGGTCGAGATCATCGTAATCGGATAACCGATCTGCTGCTCTGCAAATTCGATATACTTGCGGCAGTTCTCCGGCAGATCCTCGTACTTCTTGATACCGGAAATATCGCACTTCCAACCCGGCAGTGTTTCGTAAATCGGCTTGGCATCGTCCAGACGGTCACCGCTCGGGAACTCTGTGGTGCGCTCGCCGTTGACCTCATAAGCCACGCAAACCGGAATCTCATCGAGATAGCCGAGCACATCGATCAGCGAGAACGCCACATCGGTTGCACCCTGCAGCATACAGCCATAGCGAGTCGCAACAGCATCGAACCAACCCATACGGCGAGGACGACCGGTGGTTGCACCAAATTCGCCATCACTGCCGCCTTTTCTACGCAGCTCATCGGCCTCTTCGCCGAAGATTTCGGTTGTGAACGGACCTGCACCGACGCAGGACGAATACGCCTTCACAACCGTAATAATGCGCTGAATCTCGTACGGCGGAATGCACGCACCGACCGTACCGTAACCGGCAATGGTCGAGGAGGATGTGGTCATCGGATAGATACCGTTGGTCAAATCCCGCAGCGAACCCAGCTGACCCTCAAGCAGCACATGTTTGCCGGTTTTCAAAGCGTCGTGCATGGTCTGTGCGAGGTTGCACAGATAGGGTTTCAGATACTCGGCACACTCTGCCAGATAGGCAAGAATCGCCTTGGGGTTGAGCGGTTCTGCATCGGGATAGAGACCTGCAATCGTGGCATTCTTAATGGTGCAGATACGCTCCACCTTTGCAGCCAGATTCTTGTTATAGAGTTCTGCAATCTGGATACCGATTTTCATGGCTTTATCGGAGTAGTGCGGAGCGATACCGGACTGTGTCGAGCCAAAGCTGTTCTTGCCCAGACGCTTTTCCTCGAGCTGATCGAACAGCACATGATAGGGCATCACCAGTTGCGCACGATCGGAGATACGGATATCCGGCTCCGGCACGCCGCCTGCACGCAATTCCTCAAGCTCACGGCGAAATGCCTCACAGTTGAATGCTGCACCTGCGCCGATGATATTGACCGTACCCTTCTGAAATACGCCGGACGGCAGAATGTGCAGCACATACTTGCCGTATTCGTTGATGATGGTGTGACCTGCATTGGCACCGCCCTGAAAGCGAATGACATAATCCGCATGTTCGGCGAAGACATCGGTCAGCTTGCCCTTTCCTTCATCGCCCCAGTTACCGCCTACGATTGCTGTTACCATAACCTTACATTTCCTTTCATAAGCCCGGCCGGCAGCACAATTGCCCCCGACAACGCAATGTTTCCGAAAAGATTATACCACATCATATGGGAAATGTCAAGTTCACCGCCCAAAGATTCCACACAAATTTACAAATTTTTCTTCCTTTGCCGAATCGAAGAAAAATCCGCATTTCTCTTTCTATTTCATCAGATCAACATACACCTCATACTGTTTGCATTCAATGGCACTGCGCATCTGACGCACAATCTTTATGCGGTGTCGCCTTATTTATTTGCAACTTATCTGCCTTAGGTTGTTTGGGGCTGAATGTTCCCATAAACAAATGGATTATGTGTACATATCCGTACAATACTGTCCTGCCTGAACGCTCCACATTTCCGCATACTTGCCCTTACGACTGAGCAGCTCTGCGTGACTGCCCTCCTCGATAATCCTGCCATTTTCAAGCATATAAATACGGTCGGCGATTCTTGTTGTTGACAAACGATGTGAGATCAATACGACCGACTTATTCTCCGCCGCCGTAAGCATTGAGTGGTTCAGGTAATATTCGGAAATCGGGTCAAGGGCAGAGGACGGCTCATCAAGAATAATCAGGTTAGCGTCCTTGTAAAATACACGGGCAACAGCAAGCTTCTGTCCATCGCCGCCCGAAAGGTTCACACCGTCTTCCTCAAATTCGGTTGTGAGGTTTGTTTCAAGTCCGTCGGGCAGAGTTTCAAGGCGTTCGCAGAAGCCGCTCTTTTCAATGGCATGACGCACAGCCTCGTCATTGCCGGTTTCCGAAAAGTCAAGCAGCACGTTTTCTTTTACCGTTGCGGCAAAAATCTTAAAGTCCTGGAAAACTGTTCCGATTTTGCGATGGTATTCCTCGACATCATATTCCTTGATATTGATTCCGTCAAGGAGAATTTCGCCCTCATTGGGATCATAAAGTCTCATAATCAGCTTGATGAGCGTAGTCTTGCCTGCTCCGTTATAGCCGACAATGGCGATCTTGCTGTATGGGTCAAGCTTCATGCTTACGTTGTTGAGAATGTATCCGTCCTTTTCGTTGTAGCCGAAGGAAACGTTGCGAAGCTCGATTTCGGTAGGCTTTTCGGGTAACGGCTTCTTGGCAGTGCTGACAATTTTCGATTCAATGCTAAGGAAATTCTGCATTTTCTCAACATACATGCTGATTTCCTCCATGTTTGGATAAACGTCCGAAAACTGCCGCATACGGTTTTTCATTCTGTTCGCCGTACCCCGCATAACAACAACGTTACTGTAGGAAATCCTGTGAAGCACCGCCGCACAGTATACAAGATAAACCATATACACAACATCGATAAGGAAATTGTTGCAGATATAATCCTTCACAAGCTGTAAACCGAAGCGTTTTCCTGCGTTCTTTTTGTCGATTGCAAGCACCATGTCATTGGTTTCGTCAAAGTCCTTCAGCAATTCGTCCGAAACCTCGGTGTTAAGGCGGACTTCTTTTGCGTAGTCATTCAAATAGAACACACGATTCACATAGCCGTGCTTGCGTTCATGAGAATTTTTCTCGTTTCTGATTCTAAAATTCAGCTTATTCAGTGCCTTGCCCGACCAAAGCGAAGCCGCAAAGGACACTGCAATGAAAATAAAGGAAACAGGGTCGTTGCCAATAAAGAATGCACCCGAAAGCACGATGGAAACAAGTCCCGTACAGAGGTTAGTGATAAGGGTGAAAATCCGCCCGATCTGATTATCGACCTCGGAAATGGACAGCACATAATTATTATAAAATTCGGGGTTATCATAACATTCAAGGTCGATTTCCTTTGCCTTGTGAAACATCATTTCCTTGATTGCCTGCTTGATTTTGGGCTCTGCTTTCTGCTTTAATTTCTGGAACAGAAAGGCATTAAAAAGCAGACCGAGCATTACAAATGCAAGAAGTGACAGCAGAAAGATTGCCGCTGTTTGAAAGGACTTTCCAAACTCGGCGCATTCAAGCACAAAATTCAGCGCAAGGGTAAATTCAAGGAACACAACAACTTCATTTCGTATCGCTTCGATTATGTAGCAAATCATATACGAAGGTGCGGCTTTGTAGCAAATTTTAAACAGCCAAAGGTTGTCGGAAAGTAATTTTTTGAATTTTTCATGCCGCAGCACACTCCTTGTAATTTTCGTCCGCAAGATAATTCTGCGCCTGCTTTGTGAACATTTCGCAGTATTTTCCGCCCATATCCATAAGCTGACGGTGAGTACCCTGCTCAATAACAGTGCCGTTTTCAAGCATAAACACCTCGTCTGCATCCTTGACGGAGGAAAGGCGGTGAGAGATAAACAGGGTGATATGCCCCTTGCTCTCGTACATAATGCCCTTGTATAAATCGTACTCGGCAATAGGGTCAAGCGCAGACGAAGGTTCATCAAAAGCCTTAACGAAAGCCTGCTGTGCAAAGGCACGGGCGACTACGATTTTCTGCTGTTCGCCGCCCGAAAGCGCCACACCGTTGCTGTCGAACTCTCTTGTCATAATGGTGTCCATGCCATTGGAAAGACCACAAACCTTATCCCATATTCCTGCACATTTCAGCGCACGCTCTGCGATTTCATCGGGGTTGTCAAACTTCCCGCCCATCAGAACATTATTCTTAACCGACATTGCCATAACCTTGTAATCCTGAAAGGCGGCAGAGAATTGCCGGCGATAGGCTTTCAGGTTATACTCTTTGATGTTTATGCCATTGACTAAAATCTCGCCGCTGGTGGGGTCGTAAAGACGGAACAGCAGCTTGATAATTGTGGACTTGCCTGCGCCATTATGACCTACCAGTGCGCAGACCTTGTCCCCCTCAATTTGAAAGCTGAGATTGCTTATGACAGGCTCGTTTTCCTTGTATTCAAAGCACACATTTCTAAATTCAATGGAACGGATTTTTTCAGGCATAATACCATCCTGATCCTCGGGAATCTTCTCCTGATACTCCATAAAGGTACGGAAAAATTCGAGGAACTGACCGTTTTTCAGTGTCTCTGTAAAGTTATTGAAAAGTCCGATCAAAATCCACGATGAGGTTGACATTGCCGTAAACATAATGGCAAGCTCCGCAAGAGCCATAGTCTGTGAAACAATGGTACGGTATGCGGCATAAATCATGATCCCCTCAAATACGAGAGCAAAGGTTATTATATTCTGCGCCCATGTGTAAACGATAGCCTTTTTGCCATACTTGTCGGCAATCGTTGCATTTCCGTCCATAGCGTCATTGTAACGTTTCATCATAAGCTCGTGAATGCTGGAATAACGGATTTCCTTTGCGTATTCTGCAAGGTGCATAACACGGTTTACATACTCGGCAACACGGTTGTTCTTAACTGTGTCAACATAACGTCCGCCCCAGATTTTATTCATAAGCGTGCCAAAAACGAAGTTTCCTATAATGGGCGAAATGACAAACAGAACGGAATACGGGTCGATACGGAACATAGACCAAAATGCTACTGTTGCAGCCGCAACTCCGAACACGACCGAGAAGAAATAATTCACTGCGGTCGTCATTCTCTGTGCAGAACCGTCAAGTGCCATTGTGTATCGGTTATAGAAATCTGCGTCCTCGAAGCAGCGAAGCTCTACATTTCTTGCCTTTGCGTAGAGCTTACGGTAGAGCGTGCGATAGATTTTATTGTCGGTGTAAGGGTAAACTACCGCTTTCAGGTAGCTGCCGTACATCGCAAGCAGAAGAAAAACGGCAAAACATATTCCGATAAAGAAAAAGATTTCTTCCACGGATGCCTGCGTTTCGATTGCGCCGATAACATAACGCAGAAAGAATATGCTCATATAAATCCATTCCACATAGCCTGCAATCGAATCCAAAGCGGTATGTATAACTCGGTTTTTACTTATCTGCCAAACGGTTTTCAACGCATATAAGTTATTTGTAAATATTTTTGTCTTATTTGTATTCATCATTCAATTCACTCCAACATCATGAAATATAGGGAGATATCGTTTATGTATACCCCCTATCCCTCAAATCACTTTTCACTTTCTCTTCAAAGCTTTTGGTTTTTCCGCTAGAGTCTGTTGACTCTATTTGAGCCGCATCAAAAAACAAACCAATTGAATGAACGAAAAAATGAGCTCTCATTTATCATATCTTGTACAAACTCCTCGGAACTCTTTCCGCCATTAAAACGGTCGTTCGATTGCACCTCTCTATTTGTAAGTTTTTTATCAAATTCTCAAGGGTTTAAGCGGTTTTCTTTGGTGGCACGATAGGGTCATGGCCAAGTTCAAAACAAGTTTTTTAAAGCTCCGTGTGCATCCGGTGCAGTTAACAAGAGGTACTGTCTAAAGCCGAATCCTCGATTTTGATTACGATGATTTTTTCTTGCTGCAAAGCGTTGAATATTCGCTGTATTACGCCATTTGCACACCATCTCTTGAATCTTTGGTATATACTGTTCCACTTGCCGTATTTCTCTGGAAGTGCTCTTCATTTGTACCCGTTTTCGGCCATACACAAGATTGCGTTGATAAAGACGTAATTATCGATTTTTACCTTTCTTCGCTGAATTAAAAAATATTTTCCAATCCGAGCATACTGTTCTTTTGTGATATTCATATTTTTATTATATCATATTTCGATTTTCATGTCAACAGTCTCTAATCAGATTCTATCAATATCGACTATGCGACATTGCCACATCGTGCCTTACTGTTATCGGTGAGAAGCAATTTACTTGGTTAAAACCTAGTAATCAAATGTATACGATGGGATTACAAAAGTCGAAATAGCCTTTCCTGTCACTTCGAGTGCGAAACGCCAAACGCACTGCATCATCGAAAAAGCACCACACGGATAAACGATTCCCCATTCCGTCTATTCACCTGCGGGGTGATTTCGCAATTGTACAAAAACTATTTGCGCGAAAGCGCAATCTGACATCTGCACTTCAAGTCGCAAAGCAAACAACTCCTGCTTGTGAAGTTTCATAAACTTTGTCAAGCAAGAGCATAATTTGTTTGTAAATTTTGCAAATATCACAATCACAACATCCCATAATCAGGCAGAAGTATTTTTAATTTGACGCTGTATCCGGAGCAAAAGTTATGGGATGCAGTTCCACCTTGCGCATCTCGGGGGTAATCAATGTGGCATCATGCGTTACCATAATGACCGTTTTTTCCATCGCCGAAAAGGATTTGAGAATCTCCATGACCTGCAAGGCATTGGCCTTATCCAGCGATCCTGTCGCTTCATCCGCCAGAACCAGCCGACATTGCTTCATCATCAATCTGGCAAGCGCAATGCGCTGCTGCTCGCCACCAGAGAGCGAATACACCTTTTGTTTTTCCTTGCCCTCTATACCCACGCATTGCAGCGTAATGCTGCTGCGGGCATCGGGACGAATCATCTCCAGATTTTCCTGCACAGTTTTGCGTTCGACCAAGGCAAAATTCTGGAACAAGAAGCCAACATACCGTTGATAATAGCGTCTGAGATTTTTGCTTTTGGCAATATCGAGACCATCTACCAGAATAGAACCGCTGTTAATTGGCTCGATGCCGCCAATCATATTCAGAAGTGTGGTCTTGCCGCATCCGCTGACGCCGGTAAATACAGCAAACTCTTTATCAGGAATCTCCAGTGAAAAATGACATGGTCATCGAATTTTTGGCAAAACTTTTGAATCTGTATCATAATGCGCCGCCTTTCAGGATTTTACTCAATTGTTGTCGTTCGATTCGATGGATCAGAATATTCGCAGCAGGAGATTCAGACACAACAGTACAACCGGCACCAGAATCAGCACCGCTGTCGGTAAGGTCTGTACATATCCCCGCAACAGATAGACTGCAATTACATTCAGTACAGCACAGATTGCAGCACTGATAAAATGCGATTGATTTTTTCGGAACACGGAATAGCCCAGTGTCTTTTTAATAGCCAGTTCCACTGCATTCACCTGATAATCCAGCTGGAGAATGATTTTAGTGACCATGATATAAAAAGTCAGCACCAGAACCGCAAGCAAGACTGCTGTCAACATCAGCATCTTTTGTTTATGGTAGTGTATCCTCAACAACCAGTCATTTTTAAAACGTCCCTATTTTCAACATCAAAAAAGAAAAAGGACAAGACAAATTCAAAGAGGTGCAAAAGCATCGCCGCAAGGCGGTCGATGTTCATTGCAA
>CALXHI010000029.1 GCA_944388075.1 uncultured Clostridia bacterium
TTGCGGCGGCAAAGGGCAAGGATTTTTGTCTTAAACGCCAAAAATCCTTGCATTCAACAACTGAAAAAGCACTCCAAAGCAAAGCTTCTACGTGCTTTTTCAGTTGTTGAGCAGACACTAAATAGCAGTAACCGGAAGGCCATAAACCTTCCGGCTATATACCGCCCACCTTTTCTCCGTGATGAACATCACGGAAATGGTACACACTTTTTTATTATGAGCTTCGCCCATCAACGGTACTCCGGAATGTCCGCTAACGGAAACGGAATTCCCATAGCGGCATACTTCGTTTCGCACAATTTCCGAAACGGCAGCAGCTCGACCTTCTCCACACAGCAATGTGCATTGGCAACCGCATGTAACCGCTCCAGATTCTCTTCGCTGTCATTGATCTGCGGTATGATCACCTGCCGCAGCCATGTCGGAATCCGCTTCCGCTCCAGTACGTCCAGAAACGCATCCGCCTGCGCCATGTGCATACCGCAAAAATCGTGATAGAGCGGCTCGCTCGTCTGTTTGTAATCCAGCAGCACCAAATCCGTTCGGTCAAGCAATCGCTCGACATCCGCATTCAGAACACAGCCGCTCGTGTCCAAACAGGTGTGTATGCCTCGCTCCCGACATAGCCCGAACAATTCCGCCGCAAATGCCGCCTGCATCAACGGTTCACCGCCGGAGAGCGTCACGCCGCCCGTTTCCCCGAAATAATTGCGGTATCGCTCGAGCCGTTCAACCAGCTGCTGCGCCGAATACACCGTACCGCCGTGCATATCCCATGTTTCGGGATTGTGGCAGCACTTGCACCGCAACGGGCAGCCTTGCAGGAAAATCACATACCGCACACCCGGTCCGTCCACCGTTCCGAGCGACTGAAACGAACTCACTCGTCCTTCCATTACATCGCCTCGTGGAATGTCCGCAGAATGACCTCACGCTGCTGCTCTCTCGACAGCTTGCAGAAGTTCACCGCATAGCCCGAAACACGAATCGTCAGGTTCGGATAGTCCTCCGGATGCTCGTAGGCCTTCAGCAGCGTATCCCGGTTCATCACATTGACATTGATGTGATGCGCCGCATTGAGGAAATAGCCGTCCAAAATCATCACGAGATTGGAAATGCGCTCGTCCTCGCTCCTGCCAAGGGCATCCGGTACAATCGAGAAGGTATTGGAGATACCGTCCATGCACGCCGAATACGACAGCTTCGAGACAGAATTCAGCGATGCCAGCGCACCATTCGTTTCCCGATTGTGCATCGGATTCGCACCCGGTGCAAACGGCTCGCCCTTCTTTCTGCCATCGGGCGTTGCGCCGGTTTTCTTGCCGTACATCACGTTCGACGTAATCGTCAGCACCGACAGCGTATGCGTTGCGCCACGATATGCCGGTGTCTTTTTCAGCTCATCGATGAATTCGTGCAGCATATCCTGTGCCAGCACGTCCACACGGTCATCGTCATTGCCGTACTTCGGGAAATCGCCGATGGTCTCAAAGTCCACGATCAATCCATCCTCGTTGCGAATCGGCTTGACCTGCGCATACTTGATCGCCGACAGCGAATCGGCAATCACCGAAAGTCCTGCCACGCCAAATGCCATCAGCCGTTCGACATTCGTATCATGCAATGCCATCTGCGTTTTCTCGTAGGCATATTTATCGTGCATATAATGAATGACATTCATTGTGTTGACATACAGACGGCAGAGCCAGCTGCGGTAGAGCTTGAACCGTTCCATGACCTTGTTATAGTCGAGGATTTCGTCCTCCATCGGTCCCATCTGCGGTCCAACCTGCGTACCGAACACATTGTCCGTACCGCCGTTGATGGCGAGCAGCAACAGCTTTGCAAGGTTCGCTCTTGCGCCAAAGAACTGCATCTGCTTGCCAACCTTCATCGCCGAAACGCAGCAGGCAATCGCATAGTCATCGCCGAAGCGTGACCGCATCAGATCGTCATTCTCATACTGAATCGAATCGGTATCGGCAGACACCTTCGCACAGAACCGCTTGAACCCTTCCGGCAAACGCTTGCTCCAAAGCACCGTCAGATTGGGTTCGGGAGCAGGACCGAGCGTATAGAGCGTATTCAAAATGCGGAAGCTCGATTTCGTGACAAGCGTGCGATTGTTTTCACCCATGCCACCCACACTTTCCGTAATCCACATCGGGTCGCCGCCGAACAGCTCGTTATAGTCGGGGGTACGCAGATGCCGCGCCATGCGAAGCTTCATGACGAACTGGTCGAACAGCTCCTGCGCACCGATTTCATCGAGAACACCGTTTGCAAGGTCTCGCTCGATATAGATGTCAAAGAAGGTGCTCGTTCTGCCAAGGGACATGGCGGCACCGTTCTGCTCCTTGTTGGCGGCGAGATAGGCAAAGTACGTCCACTGCATCGCTTCCCGTGCATTCGCTGCCGGTTCGCTGATGTCATAGCCGTACATCGCAGCCATTTCCTTGAGCTTCTTGAGGAATGCAATCTGCTCGAACAATTCCTCCGTCAGGCGAATGGTTTCGGTTTCCATCAAGCCTTTGCCGATGTCAAGCTTATCCTGCTCCTTTGCAGCAATCAGCGCATCAATGCCATAGAGTGCCACACGGCGATAGTCGCCAATGATACGCCCTCTGCCATAAGCATCGGGCAGTCCGGTCAGCAAGGCACAATGCCGTGCCGCCTTCATTTCGGGGGTATAGGCACGGAACACGCCGTCATTGTGGGTCGTGCGATAGCGGAAATATTCCTCAATGGTATCGGAGAGCTTGTAGCCATAGGCGGCACAGGCTTCTCTCGCCATACGGATACCGCCGAAGGGGTTCACGCCACGCTTGAGCGGCGCATCGGTCTGCAAGCCGACAATCAGTTCATTGTCCTTGTCGAGATACCCGGGCTGATAGTTGCACAGCGACGATACGGTTGTCGTGTCGATATCCAGTACACCGCCACGCTCCGTTTCGAGCTTCTGCAAGGCACGCAGCTTCTCCATCAAGCCCTTCGTGCGCTCGGTTGCACCTGCCAAAAAGCCGGAGTCCCCGTGATAGGCATGGTAGTTCATCTGAATGAAGTTTCGGACATTGATTTCCGTTGTCCATTCACCGTCCACAAATCCGTTCCAAGCATTGTGTTCCATGATTTACCTCCTGTTCTGAAAACAAAAGGGCAGTCCATTCCCTATCGGGATAGACTGCCCAGACGGTCGGCTTATATTGGGGGTAGCTGCACTGTGTTCCTTCACATACCGTCAGCAGCTATCTCCTGCCCACATTATAACACAGCTTTTTTCGTTTGTCAAGAGGGATATTGGGCATTTTCATTATTTTCATGTAATAACAAATGTGATATTGGGAACTCCGTCCCCTTTCCAATACCCCTGCCGCTTACTGCGGTCCAAGCGCTTCCGGTATGCCGGACAAAAACTGCAAAATGGCTGCGGTATCCTGCTGATTAATTTTGCTGTCATAGAAGCAATCGGCATTTTGGATACCGGCATCGGTTACCGTAATGGCGGTATCCTCCGAAACATAGCGACTCAGCAAAACCGCATCCGCTACACTCACAATGCCGTTACAATCTACGTCGCCATACAGCACATCCGGTATTTCCGCTTGTGGCTGTACCATCATCGTATAGTTCACACAGCCCGAGGACTGCCCATTCGTACCAAGCGTCAGCGTTTCGCCGGTTGTCACGGATTTGGCGTATACCGCATAGGTCACGTCCCTGCTGTTTCGTACCGTCATATCGGTCAGCGTCCACTCACCCAACCATGCCGGAACAGCAGTCACACGGCTGTCGAGCAGCACATATGCCGTCACATCCGCACCCGCCGTCCATCTGCCCAAATCAACAGTCAGGTTCTTGGCATCACAGGGCAATATCACACGCTCTGCACCGACCAAAGCATCCGGCAATGCCGCATAGGTCACGTCACGGTCGCTGTAAATCATATCGCCCACGGCGGTATTCTCCACAATCGACCAGCCGCTTGCCGCATTCGGCAGCAGCTCCGCAATCAACGTACCGGCAATCGGTTCCATGGTCACTGTCCCGTTGAAGGCAACGGGATCGCCTGCCAATTCGTTGAGGAACAGCTCCAGATTCGTGTAATCATCCGCTGAAAGCGAAACCATTGCCCCATCGCTCGGATCATTCGGGTTCAAACCATGTTCGAGCTCCCACGCATTGGGCATACCGTCCCGATCGGTATCGTTCACCGCATTCGTCACACCGTCATTGCTGTGTGCAAAGCTCGCCGCCGTCGGATAGCCGCCGGCATCGTTCTGGCTGTCGATGATACCCTTCAAGCCCTGCTTGCTGCCGGTATAGGTATAGGTGGTATTCGTGCATTCGGAGATATAGCGGCTGTCGATGTAGTCCCGACCGGTTGCCGACAGACCGCCTGCGCCGACCTGCGCCAATACCGAACGATATGCCGCCTCCGCCGACTGCGTATTCACAAAGGACTCGAAAAACGGCGTATCGCTCCGTACATCGGCATCGGTGGAATTTTTGCCGCCGGATTTCGCCTTGCCCATCGCCCATGCGTCATCGGTACTCCTCAGCACATAGCCGCCGTTTTGGTCGACCATGACATTGCCGCTGACATACATCATCTGCATATCGCTCGTGCCAAGCTCGTTGCCGTCCAGCGATACCACGTGCAGTCCGATATCGCTCTCCGCTCCAGCCTTATAATAGTTGTTGACGAAATTCAGTCGGCGTACACCCCCATCGGTTGTACGGTCTTTCCAGTTGTAGACCACATTGTTGCGGATATCCGCCTGACCGCCGTAACGAATGGCATCCTGCTCCATTGCACCGGCAAGCGACCAGTTTCTGCCGGTACAGTTGATGAGCAGGTTGTGGTGATAGCTGCCCGTATAGCCGCCGATGGACGCCGCAAAGGCATGGGGTTCGGTTTCGTCTCGGTTATCGCCGTTGTAGTGTACGGAATCATGCAGCGATTCGCCGATGATATTCCACTGGAAGGTGATATTCTGCGCCGAACGGGAGCTGAAGCCCTCATCGGTTGCCCAAGAGATGGAGCAGTGATCGACAATCGAATGGTTGCAGCTGCTCAAGCCCATACCGCCGCAGGACGCACCGCTGACATCACCGACTCGCACACGGATATCTCGAATGACCACATCGGACGAGCCCATTGCACCGAAATCATAGTTGATCAGTGTAATGCCATCGCCGGGAGCGGTCTGACCGGCAATGTAAACGTTACCAGCATTGTCCGGAATGCACAGCGTACTCTCCAGCGCAATCACGCCGCCCACATCGAATACCACAATACGAGGAACACCCTTCCAATCGGCAGTCTGCCACTGTTCGTCGCAGAGTGCCCAGCGCAGGCTGCCCTCGCCGCTGTCGTTGAGGTTGGTGACGTGCACCACAACACCGCCTCGACCGCCACGGGCATAGCGTCCATAGCCCTCGGCAGTCGGAAACGCAAGTCTTGCCGTCCGGAAATCGTAAACCGCACCTTTGATGACATTGCCGGCGGTATCGACCGTATCCACACGCCAATAGTAGGTCGGAATCGAGGAGAGCGTGCTGTCGAGCGCAAAAGTCGTACCGATTTGTTCACCCCGATAGCATGCCGATGTGGGATCGGCATTGGCGACCTCGTCAAAGCTCGTGCCGAGATAAATGCGATGGGAAGCGGCATTCTTCCCTGCCGTCCAAGACAAACCGTCTGACACCTGCCAATGATCCTCGCCATCTGCCGGCAGGCAGTTCGATACCCCCAAAAACGGGTCTGCACCGTCAATCTCAAACGCATTGAGCCAAGCACGATTCTGTGTGCCGTTGCCCTCGGGTGAGATCAGCACCGTTACGGTTTCGTTCTCATCGACAACCTCAAAGGTCGAGAAGCTGATGCCGGCGTCCTGCTCCGCCTTGACACGGGTCGGACAGCCGACACCGGTTGCGGTCACCTTGCCATTGACCGTGATCGTCAAGCTGCTCGCCTGCTGATTGTCCACGCAGCTGTGATAGGTTTTCAGCGTATGCGTGCCGCTCGACAAGCCCTTCAGCTCGAGCTTCAGCACACCGCCGTTTTCGCCGCCGTCAATCGTTGCGCCGTCCATGGTCAGGCGTGGGTAAATGCCGCTCATTTCCTGCAAAATCTTACAGTTTACACCTTTAATCCCCTCTCCGACACTGCCGCCGTTGCTCAAACTGCAGGTCACACCATTCGAGGTCTTGAAGGTCGTACTGGTCAAAATCCAGTTTTCCGCATTGCGGTCGTAGGAAGCCTTGCGGCCATCGCCTGCGTTGATATCAACCAAAATGCGGCTGTCTGATGCTGCGGCATAGCCGATATCCGCCTGCGGCAGTCCCATCATGCCTGCTTGCAGCGTCAGTGCCATACACGCCGCCAGTATGCGTTTCATGTGTTTTCTCATTTCAATTTCCCCCTATATTATATATGGTATCAAGCGAGCTTGCTGATTTTAGGCAACACCGCACTAAGACCGCCTGACGGCTTTGTACGGTGTCGCCTTTATTATAGTACAGCGGCATCTTTCTGTAAATATGCGTTTGTGCTTTATGCTGTGCAATTATCACATAATATTGGATGCTTTTTGAATATATTTGCGGCAACATCGCACAAAGATTGTATGCCGTCAAAAAAACACGATTGTCATTCGGCAAAAATGTGCAAAATAGCGAAAAATCCAACCCGTATTGATTTTTTTCGCCATTGCAGCTATAATAGAATTGCGTTATTGTCTGCGGTTATCGTTCGGCTGTCAAATGCCGGCCTCCGATTTTGACAGCATAACAAATTATATCAATCAATTGCCGTGTTTTCGGCATTAGAATAGGAGTCCCTATGGTATTCAGCAGCTTAGAGTTTCTCTTTGTATTCCTGCCGATCTTCCTGCTCTGCTACTATCTTTTCCCCAAACGAATGCAGAACTTGATTTTGTTGATCGGCAGCATGATATTTTACATATACGGCGCATATGATAAAGAACAGATCGGCAAATCGATTGCTTCAATTCTGCTGTTTCTTGCAACGATCGTTCTGACCTTTACCTGCGGCCGCTTCATCGAACGCCAATTCCAATGCGCCGACCGTGCCGAACAACCCGACCGCCACAAGCGATTCGCCAAGGCTTGGCTGCTCATCGGTTTGATATTCAATATCGGATGGCTCGTGTTCTTCAAGTACACGAACTTCTTCCTCGAAAACTGGAATCATATCTCCTCCGGTGAACCCATACCGCCGCTCAAGCTGCTCATGCCCATCGGCATCAGCTTCTATACCTTCCAGACCGTTTCCTATCTCGTCGATGTCTATCGCAAGGATATCCCAGCAGAGAAATCGCTGCTGCGGTTTTCGGTTGTGATTGCGATGTTTCCGCATATCATCTCCGGTCCGATTTTCCGCTATCGTACGATAAGCCCCGATTTGCGGGAGCGTACCGTGACGCTGTCCCAATTCGATGAGGGCTTGCGGACAATGACCATTGGTCTGGGCTACAAAGTCCTGCTTGCCAATCAGCTCGGCGGACTCTGGTCTGACCTGTCTGCCATCGGCTATGAAAGCATCTCCACACCCTTGGCATGGGCAGGCATCATCGCCTACTCATTACAGCTCTACTTCGATTTCTACGGCTACTCCCTCATCGCCATCGGTCTGGGGCATATGCTCGGCTTCCAAATCCCCGACAACTTCGACCACCCCTATACCACACTGACCATGACCGATTTCTGGCGCAAATGGCATATGACGCTCGGCGCATGGTTCCGAGATTATGTCTACATTCCGCTCGGCGGCAACCGTGTGCGCAAGGGCAGACATATCTTCAATCTGCTCGTGGTATGGCTGCTGACCGGATTCTGGCATGGCGCAAGCTGGAACTTTATCTTCTGGGGGCTGTTCCTGTTCCTCTGCATCGTCACCGAAAAGAATTGGACAGGCAAATATTTCCGAGAACACAAAACCGCCGGTCATGTCTATATGATACTGCTGATTCCGATTTCGTGGCTGATGTTTGCGATATCGGATTTGGAACAGCTTACGACCTATGCTGGACGGCTCATCGGCATCGGCGGCGGTGACAATGTCATTGCCGGTATTGAAAAAGTCAGCGGCTACTGGGAATTTTTGCTGATCGGCATTCTCTGCTGCACCAATTTCCCCAAAATCATCTATCGGAAATGGAAGCTCGCACCGGTGACTTCGATTGTTCTGCTGGCGGTTTTCTGGTTCGCCGTCTACTATATGTGCATGAGCTCAAACGACCCGTTCATGTACTTCCGATTCTGAAAGAAAGGAGTGGCACAATGCCGAAAAAAACAAGACTCCGCTTGTATACCGTGCTGTTGCTGGTGAGTGCGGTGATTGCCGCCCCGAAGGTCTACGGAACGCTCTGGGATACCCATTTCTCCGAGCAGACCGCATCGGAGGATTCAGACAGCTTCGGCGATATCGCACCGCTGACCACGCCTGTCACCACCCCGCAGCTTCAATCCACGACTACAACCACAACCACCAATGCCAACCCCGAATCGAGTACCGAGGCAAACGGCTCTGCGACTTCGGCAACCTCGACCACCGTCAAGGTGCCACAAACCACGACCACAACCACAACCACAACCACAACAACCCCGCCGCCCGCAATCGTTTATCAGCATGTCGGCAATTTCGTGCCGGGTGATGCCGGTTACTTTGCCGATGCGCTGTTCATCGGGGATTCCCGTATGGTCGGCATTCGGGACTACGGCACCATCAAAAATGCCGATTACTACTGCAATGTCGGCTTGGGCATCAACAATATGTCCAAAGGCGTGGACGGCGTATCGCTCGATGCAAAGCTCTCCGCCAAGACCTACGGCAAAATTTATATTATGCTCGGCGTCAACGATGTGGGCTATGCCTATGAGCCGACCATCACCAAATATGCCCAAATTCTCGCCCTTATCCGCCAAAAGCAGCCCAATGCCGTCATCTATATCTTGAGCAATCTCCATGTCACCAAGCAACGCTCTGCCCATGACCGGTATGTCAATAACCCGATGATCGATCGGCTCAATACCGCACAATCTGCCTATGCCAATGCCGCCGATATCGTCTACCTCGACAGCAATGCCCTTTTCGATGATGCCGAAGGCAATCTCAATGCCGACTATACCGGTGACGGCACGCATATCTACGCAAAGCATTACAAGGATTGGTGCGACTGGCTGACGGCGCATATCGCTGCACCCTGACATGACCCCTCGGAATCATCATCTATCATAAAGGAGGATCTCATGAATACCGATTTTCAAGTGCGCTATCGCTGCCCCCATCTTCAAGAATTCGATCCGGATCCGAATATCCCCGTTTTCCTCTTCTACATGAACGATGTTGATCCCTACGCCGAACGCTGTGCCGACCGCCTGCCATGGCTCAAACACGATGTGCAGCTCGACCGCTCACTCAGTCCGCTGTTCCGGATGCAGCAGAAATCGCTGAAACGTTATCCCAGCTAATACAAAACCGCTCATGACTCCCATGCGGGAACACCATGACTTGCCTCCTAATAAGAAAACATGAGCAAGTCCAGTAAAATCAATGTTTTCAGAGGCAAGGAACACGATGTGAAGTCAAAAATTTAATACCGGCAGGACAAAGGGTGCTGATATGAAATGTCA
>CALXHI010000030.1 GCA_944388075.1 uncultured Clostridia bacterium
AGCATCAATCAGATTCGCAAGGATAACCAGATTGTTGTAGAGTGGTACATTTCCGATGATAAAGAACTGTTCCATAAGTTTCATTCCCATAAGACGGAAATTGAAACGGATATGGATATGAAACTTGACTGGAGAGAATTGCCGGACAAGAAAGCCAGCAGAATCCTTATATCCCATCCGGCAGATTTTGATAATAAGGATAAGTGGTCTGAACAGTTCGATTGGGCGATGGACGTTGCCTTGAAGATGAAAAACGCCTTCAAGAAATACTTATAAACAAGTGAATACTGAGACAGTTTGAAAGTATAACATTCCGAGGGTTAGAGGTATTCTTCTGGCTCTCGGCTTTTTTATTATGGTGTCTTTATTTAAAACATCACCAAATATCAAGAAACATCACATAATATATTGAAAACAAGTAAAAACGGTGATATAATATAAAAAGGAGTTGGCCCAATGTCAATAAAGTGGACAGAAAAAAGTAGAGAGCTAGGTAACGTGATTTTCAGCATCAATGGGCGGATGCCCATTGTTATGAGAGTGCGGGCGCATGGAATTGTAGAAACCATGAATGTAACGGAACAATGCATCCTGAAGCTCAGAAAACGAGCCATAGGAGCGGCGGTTCGTCTCCTCATGCTTGAGATATTTGAAAAAGCATTCCATCACAGCGTTATCGTAAGGATAGCCTTTGGCAGAAAACGACTGGATCATTCCATGCTGATCCAGATACTGCCGGAACCGCTTTGCTGTAAACTGACTGCCCCGATCCGTATGAAACATCACGCCGGAAGACACGCCTCGTGCTCGAATAGCATCTTCCAAAGTGGCGATGGCAAGATCGGTGTTGATCCGAGCAGACAGACGAAATGCTATGATTCTGCGTGAAAACAGATCCATAATGGCACATAGATAATAGAACCTGCCGCCGGCTCTGAGATAGGTAAAATCGCATACCCAGGCCATATTAGGCTTCTCTGGCTTAAATTGCTGCTGCAGCCGATTGTGACAGACACCATCCTCGGCATTGGCGTTTGATTTCCGTTTCGGAGGCTTTACAGTGCTCATTCTGGGCAGATCCATGGTTTTCATCAGGCGGTACACTCTGCCGCAGCTGATGTGAATGCGATATTCCTGCGCAAGGCATTCGGTCATTTTCTGTGTGCCCAATCGCTTGTCGCTTTTGATGTAAAGTGTAAGGATTTTTGCTCGGAGCGCTCTGTTTTCAACAGCTCTGTGGGATTCTTTGCGGTTACGGAACTTGTAGTAAGTACTCCGATTGACCCCAAGAACCCGACAAAGAGTTGTCACAGCGTGTTCACGGCGCAGCGAATGGACAGCGATCAATCTTTGCCTGAGTGTGGCGTGAATATCGCAATGGCTTTTTTTAAGATGAGATTCTCCTCTTCTAATTGAGCGTTTCTCTTCTGCAGAGCTTTAATCTGCTCAGCGGTAATAAGAGTGTCGTCATCAAGCTTCACCACGGAATACTGCTTGATCCATTTGGCAAGGGCACTGTGGGACACGCCGTATTCCTGTTCGATCTCGGCGTAGCTTTTACCGTTTTGGTGCAGATTTACGATTGTTTTCTTGAACTCTTCCGGGTAACGAGTGCTTTTCTTTTTTGGTATTTCTTTTTCCACCTTGTGTTTTATTCTATTATACCTTTTCTTTCCTTTTTTGTCCACTTTTTTAGTATAGCACCAGCATGGTGACAAAAATGAAACAGGAAATTGAGGAATTACACCTTAAAAACAAAAAGACCAATTGAAAGGATGGTATTCATTATGAAAAACATTGATTGGAAAAGAAAGTTGACAAGCAGAAAATTTTGGGCAGCAGTTGTTGGTTTTGTAACCCCCACAATGATTGCATTTGGTGTGTCTGACAGCGTTGTGACACAGGTTGCCGGAATTATTATGGCAGGTGCAACATTGATTGCTTACATCATCGGTGAAGGTCTTGTTGATGCAAACAGAACAGACAACACAGAAAGTGAGGATGAAAACAATGGTTGATGAAAAGAACATTCCGGAAGTTGAAGAAGAACTTTCCGCAGAAGCACTTGATGAACTTTCAAATAACAAGGGGGAAGATGAATAATGGCATACACAAACAGTCCTTTGGTATCATATACCAAAATTTCACCTAACAGAACCAAGAACAGAAATCACGCAATTGACACCATCACCATTCACTGTGTGGTTGGTCAGTGCAGTGTTGAAACTTTGGGAAATGTATTTGCACCCGAAAGCAGACAGGCATCGTCTAACTATGGCATCGGCTATGATGGTAAAATTGGAATGTACTGTGAAGAAAAAGACCGTTCTTGGTGTACTTCTTCCGGTGTCAATGACCACAGAGCAATCACCATTGAAGTTGCATCCGACACAAAACATCCGTATACAGTAAATTCAAAGGCTTATGCATCACTGCTTGACCTTGTAACCGACATCTGCAAAAGAAACGGTATCAAGAAACTTGTTTGGTCAACCAACAAGAATGACCGTGTAAACCATCTGAAAGGATGCAATATGACGGTTCACAGGGACTATGCAAACAAGTCTTGCCCCGGTGAATACCTTTACAGCAAACACGGTGAAATTGCCGCTGAAGTCAACAAAAGACTTGGTGCAACCACTTCTGAAACAAAACCTGAAACACCTTCTGCATCTATCAAAGCAGGTGATGTTGTCAAGATTGCAAGCAATGCAACATACTATGATGGAAAGAAAACTGTTCCTGCTTGGGTCAGAAATAAGAATTGGATTGTCAGAGAATGCAAAGGCGACAGGGCGGTGATTGATAAATCTGAAGATGGCAAGAATGCCATTTGCAGTCCTATCAATACAAAGTTCTTGACTGTGGTCAAGAAAACCGAAACACCTTCTGCATTCAAACCCTATCTTGTAAAAATCAACACCGATGCTTTGAACATTCGCAAAGGTGCCGGAACGAACTTTGCAAAGACCGGTTGCATCACTGACAAAGGTATATACACCATTGTTGCTGAATCCAAAGGTCAGGGTGCAACCAAGGGATGGGGCAAGTTGAAGTCCGGTGCAGGTTGGATTTCCCTTGACTTTGTCAAGAAAGTTTGATGCTAACCTGTTACTAATCTGATACTAACCACGCAGATTTTCAAGGGTTTCAAAGGTGTTCAAAATCGGTCAAAACCTTGAAAACAAAGCACCTTCAACCCCTTGAAAATTGAACTAATTTATGGTATAATAGAGAAAAAGACAAGCGAGGGACACGCATGGGAAAGCAAGAAATATCCAAACGAAAGGGTATCCTGCGCATACTGCTGTGGGTTGTCAACAGCTTGCTGATTTTGGCATGTCTGTACGGCTGCATACAGCTGGTGTTTTCGGCACTGGCAAAACGGGATTTGCGGACCGCACAGCAGCACGGTACGGCAGTTGTCATGCAGGTAACCGAGGTGCATACCATCCCCAATTCGTGGGAATGGGTCTTGAGCCGGCTGGAACCGACAGAACAGACGGCTGCACATGGCACATCCTATGAGCAGCTGGCTGTCACCATGCCCCGTGTGACGACAGAGGTTGGCAGCATTGTGATCGTGTATCGGTTTCCGAATACACAGGAAGAACCCTACGTGGATTACCGGCAGGTATCTTATTTTTGCGGGAAAGGCTTGCTGCTTGGCGGCATACCGCTGTTGCTGCTGCTGATACAGGTGATATGGCGGATACGGCGGCGGAAACGGGCACATGACCGTCCGGCGGTACGGCTGGACGATTCCTAGGGCGATCGAAAACCCACAGTGTACGGATTCGGTACACTGTGGGTTTTTGTTACGGTTTGAGTGCGGAGAAGGCATTCTCTGCAATTTTGTCGTCACGGGATTTGGTCAGTGCCGAAACGATCGGAACGATGAGGATCGAGAAGAGCATCAGCAATGCACCGGCATTGATCGGCGAGGCGAGATTGAATCGGCAGGAAGATGCCCAGCTGACAATGCCGCTGAACTTGTCCGGGAAGAACGAGAAGATGACCATATGTGACAGCGTCAGCACGATGCCGGTGATGAAACTCACCCAGACAGCTGTGCGAGTGGTGCGCTTGCTGTAAAGTCCCCAGAGAAACGGACCGAGGAAGGAACCGGAGAGTGCGCCCCAAGAATAGCTCATCAGAGCCGAGATGGACGCATTCTTGTTGAACGAAACCAGAACCGAAATCAGCAGGAATACCACAATCAGCAAACGCATGGTGATGAATTCCTTTTTGTCATCGAGTTTTCCCTTTGCCGCCGGACGGATGAGGTCATGCGCCATAGTTGTGGACGAAGTCAGCACGAGCGAGGACAGCGTCGAGAGCGATGCGCTCAGCACGAGAATGACCACCAGACCAATCAAAAGTGCCGGCAGAGCGGTTTTGAGCATCGCCGGTACGATGGCATCGAATTCGGGCTTGCCGTTAGAAAGCGTGTTGATGAACACCTTGCCGGAGGTATCGTTCGGGTCGGTCGTGCAAAAGAGTCTGCCGAAACCGCCGAGCAGATAGCAGCCGCCCGATACCACCAAGCAGAAGAAAGTCGAGATGATCATGCCGCGGGTGATGTCTTTCTCGTCACGGATGGCGTAGAATTTGTGGATCATTTGCGGCAGACCCCATGTGCCGAGCGAGGTCAGAATTACAACGCCGAGCAGGTTGATTGGGTCGGGACCGAACAGCGAATTGAGTGTATTCGCAGGGGTTTTGGCATCGGAAATGCCGGCAAGCTTGTCCGCGGCTTCTGAGAAACCACCCTGATAGTTGAGGATCGAGGCGACCACACAGATGATACCGACCAGCATGATCAGACCCTGAATGAAGTCGTTGACCGCCGTTGCCGAATAGCCGCCCAGCACAACATAAATCGCACTCAGAATTGCCATCAGAATGATGATCATGCGGAACGCAAACTCCGATTCGAGGTTGAATGCCATACCGAACAGACGGGACAGACCGTTGTACACCGAGGCGATATACGGAATCATGAAGATGAATACGATCAATGCCGCTGCGGTTTTCAGCGACTTGCTGCCGTAACGTTTTTCAAAAAATTCCGGCATGGTCTTTGAGCCGAGATGCTTGGTCATCAGACGAGTACGCTTGCCCAGTACGATCCAAGCGAGGGTCGCACCGATCACCGCATTGCCGATGCCGATCCAGCTTGCCGAAATGCCGTAGTTCCAGCCGAATTGTCCGGCATAGCCGATGAAAACAACGGCGGAAAAATACGTCGTGCCGAAGCCGAATGCCGTCATCCAAGGACCGACCTTGTTGCCGCCCAGTACGAAATCATTGACACTTTGCGTGTGTCGAGAGGTGATGAAGCCGACGCTGACCATCAGAATCACATAGATTGCAATGGCAATCAGCGATAGAATTTGTGAGGTGTCCATATGCTGCACTTCCTTTGCATTTGCATTATAATATAGTATACGTCATACTTTCGTGAGTTAAACTGTAACACACCAACGCTTTAACGCAATAAATATATTATAGCACAAATGGAACAGAATGTCAAGCGGAAAATTTGGAGAATGGCAAGGATGGAAGAAAGGACTGTAAAGAACGCCGCACAATCTTGCATATATATAAATAGTATTGGGGAGAGCTACCGATGAGATTCGGATTGCATTTCGGTTTACATAATGAACCGAAAATAAGATGGATATGCAGAATCGAGCAATACAAAATGTTTCGGATTGCGCGATAAATATTTAATCGTATTGCAAATTGCAAAATATCATTCAAATTTGCAGATGGCTGCATGAAATCAATTGATATTCGTACAGAATGCACCAAAAATTTCTATCATGTAGGCAAAAAACAAGAAAGTCATACGATCGTTTGTATGATATTGCACAAAATCGCAAGGAAGTGCAAAAACGGCCAATTTCGGTCTGTCACAGTATATTCACACGCATATTCGGCAATGTACACAAAATAATCAGGCAGAATTTTACAGTTCAACCAAAGTTTTGAAAACCTCTTTACAAGATGACAAAGATGTATTATAATGTATGTAGTGGAATGTGCGGATATGCCAAGCCGTAAATTCTGCCAAAAAAATACAATCCGTAATATCTTGCGATCTCTACTCAATAGCCGCCCAACTGCACGGGAGTTCAACGGCAGAATTCGAGAATGGGACAAGATGGGGGATTGTCCACAGGTAATATAGCGTACACTTGTACTGGTGTGCGTTATATATAAAAAAACGGGAGGGTTTCTACACATGCTGAAAAAAACATTCGGCAAGCGATTGACCGGCGGTATCGTGTCCGCAGCAATGCTGGCATCTGCCTCGATCGCAATGCTGCCCGGCATGGCACTGACTGCATCTGCGGCCGGTGGCGAAATGCTTGGACAGACAAATTTCGATGAGGGCGTTGGTCTGCCGTGGCATACCTGCGTCACGCAGCCTGCAAACCTGAGCTTCAACATTGATGGCGGTACCTACAACGTCACCATCAATAATCCGGGCGGTGCAGCGCGCGGAGGCGCATCTCGCTGGGACTGCCAGTTCCGCCACAGAAAGCTCAAGATTTACTCCGGTAACAGCTACACCGTCAAGTGCGAGATCACTGCCAGCAACGATGGTATGATCGCCATGAAGATCGGTAACCTGTCCGGTACGGAGGAGTACTGGCACGGCGGCTACGGTGATAACATCGGCACTATTAAGGCAACCGGTCGTGATACCACGCAGATGGGTGCTTGTTGGGATCCAGTTCCGATCACCGCAAACCAGACACTGAAGGTCGATTGTACCTGGACTTCTTCCACAACCGATGAGAACGCAGAGTGGACATTTCAATTCGGCGGTGCTGGTGAATATCAGCCGACCGACTGCTTCCCGGAGGGCACAGTCCTGAACTTCGATAACATGAGCCTCGTCAATAACACTGACGATCGTGGTATTTGGGTTGATGCAGAGCCTGCTCCGGAGTATCCGGTTCACGGTAATCAGGTTGGTTACTTCACCAACCTCAACAAGAAGGCAACCTATCATGAGGACGCTGCTTTCTCTGCAAAGACCATCTACATCCTCGATGCAAGCACCGGCGCAGAGGTCTATTCCGGTACGACAACGGCCGGCGTGAGTGATAAGGATTCCGGTTACTACACCGGCGTGTTCGATTTCTCCGACTTCAAGACGCCCGGTACTTACTACTTCTCCGTGGACGGCACAACCCGTTCGTCCTATGATTTCACCATCGGCGACGATATTTATGATGGCGTGCTGACCAATGCGGTCAACTACTACTATCAGAACCGTTCCGGTGTTGCCAAGAGCGAAGAATACATCACCTCTCTCGGTGAGAACACCTCCAAGTCTCAGCTGATCGATGAGCCCGGCCACAACCCGGATACCGCTTACATTCAGAATGCTTGGATCAGAGCTTATAAGAACGACGGTTCGGACGTGCAGAAGAGCAACGGCACACTGACCGCTACCGGCGGTTGGTACGATGCCGGTGACCACGGTAAATACGTTGTAAACGGCGGTATCTCCGTCTGGACGCTCCAGAATATGTATGAGTGGTCCCTCGCAGATTCCAACAATACTTCGACCGATAAGTTCGCTGACGGTTCCGGTACGGTTGTTGTCCCGGAAGCCGGCAATGGTGCTCCCGATATCCTCGATGAGTGCCGTGTTGAGCTTGAGTGGTTCTTCGACATGCTCGTTCCGGCTGACTACACCATGACCTATGATGTGGTCAATGCTCTGGGCGAGTCCATCGGTTCTACCACCGGCGAATACGAGAACATGGTCTTCCACAAGCTCCATGACTCCAAGTGGACCGGTTTGGCTGTTCACGCTGCTACTTACCAGGACGAGAAGGACTGGGCAGGTATCGAGCGTATCGTGAAGCCGCCGTCTACTGCTGCTACTCTGAATGTTGCTGCTTCCGCTGCACAGGCTGCTCGTCTGTGGGAAGACTATGATGCTGCATTCGCAGCAGAGTGTCTCGAAGTCGCTAAGAAGACCTACGAAGCTGCTAAGGCGAACCCCGAACTGTATGCTCCTCTGGATCAGGCAATCGGCGGCGGTGCTTACGGCGACGATAACGTCAAGGACGACTTCTATTGGGCTGCTACCGAGCTGTACATCACCACTGGTGATGCTGCTTACAAGACCGATATGGAATCCTATGCAGAAGCGTACAAGGTTGTCTACTCCCTCGATGGCGGTGAAAACTCCGGTTCCTTCACTTCCTTCAACTGGGGCAACACCGCTTCTCTGGGTAACCTGTCCCTGTACCTGAATCAGGATGCTGCCGGCGCAAACATCGATACTGTGATTGAAACGATCGTTGCTGCTGCAGATCAGTACGTTGCTGAAGAGGCAAAGCAGGGCTTTGGTATTCCGTACCACGGTACTGTCTTTACCGATCCGATCAACATTGGCTACGATGAGAATGGCGATCCGATCGAGGTCGATGGCTACGAGTGGGGTTCTAATTCCTTCGTTGTCAACAACGCAATCGTGATGGCTTACGCTTACTCCGCTACCGGCGATGCCAAGTACCTCAACGGTGTTTCCGAAGCTCTGGACTACCTCTTCGGCCGCAATGCCATGGACTTCTCCTATGTTACCGGTTACGGTACTTATCACTGCATCAACCCGCACCACAGATGGTGGTCTCATGAGCTGGACGATTCCTTCCCGTATGCACCTTCCGGTGTTATGTCGGGTGGTCCGGGTTCCGGCTTGCAGGATCCGTATGTCGGCGGTCTGGGCTACAAGCGCAACGAAGTTGCTCCGCAGCTCTGCTACGTTGACTCCATCGAGGCTTGGTCCGTGAACGAAGTGACCATCAACTGGAATGCTCCGTTCGCATGGGTCATGAGCTTCATCGAGGACGAGGCAAACGCTGAAATCAGCTCCGATGTCACTTGGGGCGATGTTGACTGCGACGGCACTGTTGCAATCGCTGACGTGGTTCTGCTGACTCGTTACATCTCTGAGGATACCAGCATTACCGTGACCGAGCAGGGTCTCGCCAATGCAGACTGCTCTTACGATGGCAAGGCTACTTCTGCTGACGCTCAGATGATCATGAAGTATCTGAGCAAGGTGATTGATTACAGCGAGCTTGGCAATCAGTAATTCCAATTGCAAAAAGAAGGGCGCATCATTGCGATGCGTCCTCTTTTTTTGTGGCAGTTGTAGCTGTAGTGGTCATCGTAGTTGTTGTGTCGGAATTGTTACCGGATGTGGTTGTGGTATCGCCGGTATCGCTCGTGTCGCCGGATGTACTCATCTCATGGTATTCCGTAAATGTAACCGTCAGCGGTTGACTCGGGATTGCAAAGCCTTGCAGTTTTCCGTCGGCATCAAAGGTTACCGTGTAGCTGCCGCCCTCCGATTCGCCACTTGTCATACGGCTGCCGTCATCATTCGTCGTGCAGGGGATTTCCTCGAGCGTGTCGAGTGCATCGAGTACATCTGTTACGAGCAGCAGCATCGTTTTGGCAGGCAGTGCCGATTTCGGAACGGTAAACGCTAGTCCCTTGTAGCTGGCACTGACTGCATTGCCCTCAAAGGTCAACATCACACCGGATAGCGATGCCGGTTCTGCAAACACCGCCTCCCATTCGCCTGCCGCATAGCGTGTCAGATCGAGCGTCGCCTGTGCGTCCTCCCCATAGTCCATTACGGCGTGAACGGCATAGCTGTCGTCCAGTGTCGGACAAAAGCCGGTCGGTGCCGGTGCATCCTCGCAGGCGGTCAATGTCAATGCCAGCGCAGGGATCAAAAGGACATTCCTCATCCACTTCGGGTTCATGCATGCATCCTCCATACTGTAAGATTTGCGTTGAACGACCTGTGATTTGGAATGTCCTTCTATTTATTCGTATTCGATCATCTGCTCGGCAAGCGTGTAGATGACATCCGTTGGCAGTACGCCACGCTCTGATTTTTTCGCCGCAGCAAATTCTCCGGCACGACCGTGCAGATAAGCACCCGTAACTGCTGCTTTCAAAGGCTCTATGCCCTGTGCGCAAAGTCCGCCGATCAGACCTGCCAGCACATCACCTGAACCGCCCTTGCTCAAGCCGGTATTGCCGCTGGGGTTGATATAAGCGGTTGCATTCTGCGCTGTGATCGTGCCGGCACCTTTCAGCACCGTGATGCACCGTGGATACCGTATCGCAAATCGCTTTGCTGCACTCAAGCGGTCGGATTGGATGTCCTGGACGGGAAAGCGACTCAGCCGGGAGAATTCCCCCGGATGGGGCGTGAGAATCAGTGGCGCTTTCGTCCTTTGCAATATATCTATGCTATTGGTGATGGCGTTTAGACCATCTGCATCCAAAATAATTGGACAGGTGATCTGTGTCAGCAGCTGCGTGACCAGTTTTTGTACATCAACAGATTGCCCAAGTCCGTTGCCGATGACGACAGCCTGACAGTTCAGCGCATATTTGAGCAGTGTTGGGACGGCGGCATCCGGAGAAATATGTCCGTCTGTATGGACAGGCAGCGGCAGCAACATTGCCTCCGGTGCAACCGAAAGCATTGCTTGACAGGCTTCCGGTACGGATGCCAAACAGACCGTACCACAGCCCGAACGCAAAGCTGCATGGGCTGCCAAAATTGCAGCACCGGGCATTTGGCGTGAGCCGCCGATGATCAATGTCCGTCCGAAGCTGCCCTTGTGCGCATCGGGGGTACGTTCGGGCATCCATTCGGTGATTTTCTCGTTGGTTGTGCGATAAAGTGCATAGTCGAGCTGTGCAAATGCTTCTTCAGGAATGCCGATATCGACCAGTCGTATCGTGCCGGTATAATCCGAAAGCGGCGGTTGCAGCAAGCCGTATTTGCATGCACCAAAGGTGATCGTGTAGGCACAGTGGGGTGTGCCGGGGGCAACCGCACCGGTTTTTCCGCTGCCGCCGCTGGGAATATCCACGGCAATGCAGGTTTTCCCCTCGGTCAACGCGAACAATTCCTGCAAATCCTCATTTAAATTGTCCCGAAAGCCCGTGCCAAACACCCCGTCTATGATGATGCCTGCCTCCTTGACTGCAGTTCGGATCACTTCCGGCTTGTCCAGCAATTTCAACTGGGCACGGGGGAGCTGACGGTATTTGGCAAAGGCGGTACGGGTTCGGGGGATGCCGCCGACCATGCAGAGCGTCACCTGAAAGGTTGATGCCAAAATGCGAGCTGCCACAAAGCAATCCCCGGCGTTGTTGCCGCTGCCGCAAAGAAAGAGTACGTCCTTTTGTGCATTTGCGGTCGCAATTGCGTTGATATGGGCGGCAAGACCAATGCCCGCCTGTTCCATCATCGCCTCATAGGTGATGCCGGATTGATTGGTAAATTCCTCGAGCTTCATCATCTCGAGTGGTGTGACAAGTCGCATACGACACCTCCTATGTCATGGTGAATGTCAATTATGATTCGGCTGCCTCGTAGCGGAAATGCAGAGTCCGGGGCAGATGTTTTTCCAGATACAGCAAAATGTCCTCATTCGGTGTAAAGACAAGGCGTGTCATGCCGAGCGTTTCATGCTCAAAACCCGCATAATATGCCGAGGCATCCTGTGCAGAACAGGCAAGTACGAGCGTTTGACCGCTTTGCAAGGATTCGGCAGCATTGAGCTTGCCAAACGCCTTGAAGGTACGCATGGAAACAACGAGCATCTCCTTGCGCTTGCTCTGCGCCAACAGCTTTGTGACGGTCAGCTGATCTTCGGCGATGATATATTCATATTCGATGCACTGATGGGTATAGAACCACCACACGCCAAAGCCCAGCGGCAGTGTCAGTAGCAGGACAACCATTCTGCTGATGGCAAATGCAATTACGACCAGCAGCACAATCAGCAGAATGCCAACCGCTGTACCGCCATAGCGCAGGGCGATGTTGTCACGTTTTGGGACGATGAGTTCACGATAATTCGATCCGAGCATGAGAGAGATCCTTTCCTTCGGGTTTTGATTGGGGCTGTGCAGTTTCCTGTGCATGGAAGGCGCGCTTGCGTTTGTAGAGCAGGGCATCCGCTCGTTCAAACAGTGCCGCTGCGGTTTCCGTGCCGTTAAATTGTGCCGAGCCGTAGCTGAAGGTGATCGTACCCTCCATGAACGGATAGTGCATTTGCGAAAAGCTGTCGAGCAATTCCTGCATGGCAGCCTCTGTCTTTTCCAGCGCACATGGGAAAATCAGCGCAAATTCCTCGCCGCCATAGCGAAATACTCTTGCATTGCTGTGATTGCGCATCAGCAGCTGTGCCAGCGAAATCAGTACGATATCACCATTGGCATGTCCGTAGTTGTCATTGACCTTCTTGAAGTTGTCGATATCCGCAACCGAAACCGTAATTGATTGGTCCGGTGCTGCGGAAGCCAACAAATCTGTCAGCATACTGTAAAATGCCGCATGGTTGTACAGTCCGGTCATGCTGTCACGGTTGAGCTGTTCGGTGATGGCAGTGATGTCGTCAAAGGTCATCAGCACGCCCCGCACGCCGCCACGGCTTTTCAGCTCTGTGATGTTGCGCTGATAGCAGCCGGTTGCCGTCACGATTGTAGAAAAATCGTCCGACAGCAGTGATTCGAGCGAAGCCTTATGCTGTCGCACGGCAGACGAGGCAAGGCTCGGAATCAGCCGCACGGCTGCCGGATTGGTGTAGAGCAGATGATGCTCGTTGTCCAACACCAGCAATGCGGTTGTCATGCTTTGCAGGAGCGTATCCTGATCGAGCAAGCCAAAGCGAATGACTGAAAACGTCCAAATCAGCGTGGAAAGCATGATGCCGAGCGGGATCCAGTCAAAGCCCTGTCCCGATCCGGACAAATACATCAGCATCGCCGCCATCGGCAGACTTTCCGCAAGCAGCAGGGTATTGTGCTGTTTGGCACGATCGACTTGTGATTTGCGCTCAAATAGGCAGATGCCCAGTGCCATCAGGTTGAGAATGAGCGTGTATGCCCAATAGAAATAGTAGAAAATTCCGGGTGTGATTTGTATGAGCCCGTTGTCCATCAGCGCTACCTTTTGGTAGAACAGTGTATGGAATTCACAGGTGTAAACCAGTCCCTGACAGATCAGAGCCGGCAGGAACATCAAAAGATGCCAGTATCGGTGCAGATTGCGATTGTAGTGCCGCAGCACCAAACAGAGCATTATGGCAGCCATCGGTGCTTTGCCGACATAGCCGAATTGTAAGGCAACCATCTTTGCGGCAAAGCTGTCTGCGTGCAATTCTGTCATATACGCTAGCATGGAAAGCACGGAACAGAATAACGACAGCAAGGTCAAATCTCGTGCCGTGCTGACATTGCGTTCCATTAACAGATAGAGCATACCGACAACACCAACGACAAGACCGAGTGATAATAAAATGGTCATAATGGTGATAGTCAGAACGATCCCTCCTCGTCCTTGCAGTCGGGACGGTGATTGTTCGGCGCAGCTCGGTACACACCGAACACCTACTATAATCATACCACATCCATCAGAAAATGTCAACAAAAAACTGTGAATTCCTATTAGATTTCTCCTAAGGATGCAATAATCTGACAGAAATATCGTACAATAGTACATTGAAAAGACGGAAAACCTGTGATACAATGATAATAAGCTGCAATTTTTGCGGCAAGAAATTGGAAAGGGATTTTGAGAAATGAAGAAAGTACTTTCGATTTTGATCTGTGCAGTGGTGCTGTGCGGCACTGCCGTGGTGTATCCCGATACTGCTGTGCCGATGGCGATGGTCAGCCAAGCGGCAACCGACTATGACTGGAGCGGCTATCTGAAGAAGGATTCCGACTGGTTTGCGAGCGATGAAGCCATCACGCTTGCCAACGAAATCGTGCAGTATCAGCTTTCCGATGGCGGCTGGCGCAAGGCGATGGATGATACCGCACAGACCGGCTCATGGGGCAAGTCGACCGTGGACAATGATGCCACGACATCGCAGATTCGGATTCTGGCACGGGTCTATCAGCAGACCGGCAACCAAACCTATCTCGATTCCTGCTTAAAGGGCATTGATTTGCTGCTCAATGGACAGTACGACAACGGCGGATGGCCGCAGGTCTTTGACGATGCCGGAACCTACCATGCCCACATCACGTTCAATGACGGCGCAATGGTGCGCATTCTTTATATCATGCAGGAGGTAGCGCAGAAATCCGGCGATTTCCCGTTCATCGATGATGCCCGTGCGCAAAAGGCGGCAACGGCTGTGGACAAGGGCGTACGCTGCATTCTCGATGTGCAGATCGAGCAGAACGGCGTCAAGACCGCATGGTGTCAGCAGCATGACGAGTTTACGCTCGAGCCTGCCGCTGCCCGTGCCTATGAGCTGCCGTCCATAAGCGCAAGCGAGAGTGTCGGCGTGGTCAATTTCCTCAAGACCGTTGCGGAAGGCAACAACGAAATCATCCGTGCGATCAATGCGGCGATCACCTGGATGGACAATGTGAAGATTATGGGCATTCGTGTGGAGGATACCGGTGATGACCGTGTGGTGGTAGAAGATGCGAGCGCCGGGCCGATTTGGGCGAGATTCTATAACCTTGAAACCAACCAGCCGATGTTTGTCGATCGAGACGGATCGATTCACGATACCATGGCAGAGCTGAGTCAGGAACGCCGCACGGGCTATTCCTGGTATGGTTCTTGGCCGCAATCGCTGGTGGAAGGCGGTTTGATGGAAGAGGTCGAGGAGCAGCCGTACATCTATACCGGTCAGAAAATTGCAACGCTGCAAGTCTATGACAATGCCAATGCACTCAACTGGAGCATTCAGCAGAACTTGCAGGTCGGCAGCTTTGTGTTCGGCGACCGTGATGTGACCTATACTGCCGTACCGAATGCACTGCTCGGTGCGGAATATGTCCGTCCGGCATGCGATTCCAAAACCTATACCGGCGATTTGGGCAATCTGGTTGCGGCAACCGATTTGGTGGTCAGTGTGGCATTGGATACCCGTTTGAATCCGGTGCCGGCATGGCTTTCCGAGCAGGGCTTTGCGGTTACCGATATGACGCTTACGAGCAGCAATGACGTGACATTTCAAGTTTATCAACGCACGCTGTCTGCCGGCGAAAGCGTTACCTTGGGCAGCAATACCACCGGCACAAGTGTTGTGAACTATGTGGCGATGGTATCCGAGCCATATGTGGAAACGACAACAACCACAACGACTACGACAACCGAAACCACGACAACCACTACCACCGAAACCACCACAGCCTCCACATGGATCACACCGACCCTGATGGGTGATGTGGATTGCAATGGCATTGTGAATGTGGCAGATGCCGTGCTGCTGGCTCGTTATGTCGCAGAGGACAGCAATGTTTCTGTGACTGATCAAGGTCTGATCCATGCGGAAATGAACGGCGTATCCGGTTTGAGTGCGGCAGATACCGCTGCACTGATCCAGCACATTGCTGGTGCAGAATCATAATCCTGAGGTTGTTTTTGTGCAAATGGCAGAAATTCGGCGTACGCTTGACAAATTCGGGAAAATGTGCTATACTATATCAGGATTGCAAGCGGAACGTCTGATGTTCTCACCGTACGCCACAGCGCAAAACGGTAATCTGATTTCAGTGCATACAGCGCAGTGTGCGTATGCCTTGATATGCAGAGAGAAAAGAGCAGGACGATCCCGTTCTGCTCTTTGTTTTTCGACAAAACTTTGACTGGAGGTGCTCGCCATAAGTAAGCAGGAACTGCAAATCAATGAGGAAATTCGTGACCGTGAGGTGCTCGTCATCGACGCAGACGGTACAAAGAGAGGCGTGATGTCTGCAAAGGATGCGCAGAAGCTCGCCTACGACCAAAACCTCGATCTCGTCAAGATTGCCCCGAATGCAACACCGCCCGTATGCCGTGTGATGGACTACGGCAAGTATTGTTTCGAGCAGCAGAAACGAGAAAAGGAAGCACGGAAGAATCAGAAGGTCGTTGAGATTAAGGAAATCCGGATGTTCTCCGCCATCGATACGCATGATTTTGAAACGAAGGTATCCCAAGGCAAGAAGTTCTTGCAGGGCGGCGATAAGATCAAGGTTTCCGTTCGGTTCCGCAAACGTGCCATCGCACATCCCCATCTCGGCGAAGAGCTTCTCGAACGGTTTCGAGATGCTATCGGTGAGGTCGGCGTTGTCGATAAGCCGCCGAAAATGGAGGGTCGTGCCATCGTGATGTTCATGTCCCCCAAGCAGGCGAAGCCCGATAAGCCCGAAAAGTCGAAAAAATCCAAGAAGCAATCGGAGGATGCTCCGGCATCCGCTGAATAATTGCTATGTCGATATGCGCAAACGGCGTTCAAGCCATGACGCATATACCATGTACATTTAAGGAGGAAGATCCCATGGCAGCCGCTAAGGTCAAGAAAGTGAAAGTCAAGTCCCATTCCGGCGCAAAGAAGCGTTTTCAGGTTACCGGTACCGGTAAGGTCAAGTTCCAGCACGCTTACAAGCGTCACCGTCTGAATTCCAAGGACACCAAGGTGAAGCGTATTGCACGTAACGCCGGCGTTTGCACCAGTGCAAATGCTCCGACCATTCGTGAGATGGTCCCCTACAAGTAAGAAGCAAATCTCAGCCGATCTCACGCATCCGGTTGCAGGGTGCGAAACGGAATTTTGATTACGGAGGTTTACGAACATGGCTCGTATTAAAGGCGCAATGATGACGCGCAAAAGAAGAAATAAGGTTCTGAAGCTCGCAAAGGGCTATTGGGGCAGCAAATCCAAGCACTTCAAGATGGCGAAGCAGGCCGTCATGAAGTCCGGTCAGTATGCCTACATCGGCAGAAAGCAGAACAAGCGCAATTTCCGCAGACTGTGGATTGCTCGTAT
The DNA here is from genome assembly GCA_944388075.1 of uncultured Clostridia bacterium. Classification (GTDB taxonomy): domain Bacteria; phylum Bacillota; class Clostridia; order Oscillospirales; family Ruminococcaceae; genus Firm-04. The sequence continues at coordinate 16,851 of CALXHI010000030.1, forward strand.
CTCTGCTGCATGTAAGCTCAACGGTATGAACTATTCCACTTTCATGAATGGCTGCAAGAAGGCGGGCATCACGCTCAATCGTAAGATGCTCTCCGAGATTGCGATTCATGATGCAGCAGGCTTTGCCGCCATCGTCGAGAAGGCCAAGGCTGCTCTGTAAGACAACCAGCGGCGTGGCAAGGACTTGTCCTTTGTCACGCCCTAACGCCAAACACGCTCTCTCGGATTCGTAGAGCGTGTTTAGTTTGTATATGGGAGGATTGTATGGCACTCGAACTTTTGCAGGTCGGTGCGACCAATCGCACGGTCAAAGCCTTTGTCCATTTGAATCGCAGCCGCTCGTTTCGAGAGAAGCAGCAGCAATTTGCGATGGAGGGCTATCGGCTGGTGCTCGATGCACTCGAATCCGGCATCTGCTGTGAGGCATTGCTCCTGACACCCCATGCAAACGAACAGTATGGCAAGACGCTCCGTGCGGTTGCACCGGATGTCCGTATGCTCGAGATTTCTGAGCCGCTGGCGGCAGAGATTGCCGATACCGAATCGGCACAGGGGGTGTTCGCCATTGCAAAGCAGGTGCGGGAGATGGATACGCTGCCTGCAACGCAAAGCCGCTGCCTGCTGCTGCATTGCTTGCAGGATCCATCCAATCTCGGTGCAATTCTGCGTACCGCAGAAGCCCTCGGCATTGATGGTGTGTACCTCTATCAATGCTGTGACCTGTACAATCCGAAAACCATTCGGGCGAGCATGGGTGCGCTGTTTCGCATACCGCTTAGCCGCTTAAAATCGATGGATGCGATATGGGAACACTGTGCCCCGATCGCATTGCCGACCTGCGCGGCGGTGATCGAGCGGGATGCCATGCCGTTGCAAGCCTTTGACTTTACGCAGGGTGCAGTTGCTCTGATCGGCAATGAAGGCAACGGTCTGCCGCAGGATGTGATCGCACATTGTAGCCATCGGTTGACCATCCCGATGTCGGCGGCATCCAATTCGCTCAATGCCGCCATGGCGGCCGGCATATTCCTGTGGGAAATGAATCGAACAACAGAGAGGTGAACGGGATGTATCATGCCGATTACGAAGCGGAATTGCGCTATTGGGTTTGGCTTTCGATGATTTTCGGTGCGGAAAGCACAAGACTTTTGTGTGCGTTGCGCCAATATGACTCGCCGCAGGAAATTTATGACGCAATTCAGGCAGGACAGTTTACGGATTTTCCAGCCTATGCACAGAAATCGATGCTCAAATGCAGCATCGGTGAAGCAGACACGATGATCTATTACTGTAAGCAGCATGGCATCGAGCTGTTGTCGCTGTCTGACCCTCGCTATCCGTCTCCGCTGCGGAGCATTCAGGTGCCGCCGGTTCTGTTGACGGCGCAGGGCAATCTTAATTTGCTGAAAACACCGCTGATGCTTTCGGTGGTCGGTACCCGTAAGCCCTCGCCCTATACTGAACAGGTGACGCAGACCTTGATGCAGGAATTGGCGAAGTATGGATTTACGATTGTCAGCGGCTTTGCCAAGGGCGTGGACGGCATAGCCCATAAGGCGACGCTCGATGCCGGTGGTGCAACGATTGCTGTTTTGGGCTGCGGTGTCAATGTCAATTACCCGAGAGAGCATGCCGAATTGCGCAATCGGATGCTGAGCAGCGGCAAGGGGCTCTTTCTGTCCGAATATCTGCCCGGCACCCAGCCGATACCGGCGAATTTCCCGAAGCGAAACCGTATTTTAAGTGGTTTAAGCTTCGGTACGGCAGTGATGGAGGCAGCCGATCGCAGCGGTTCTTTGCTGACGGCGCAGTATGCCAGTGAGCAGGGGCGAGCATTGCTCTGTGTACCGCCGGCGGATCTCTTTGATGCACGATATGCCGGTGTGATTTCTCTGCTGCGGGATGGTGCGATGTGTTTGATGAGCCATCGAGATGTGCTGCAGGCAATCTATCTGCACGCACCGCAGCATATCAAACTGCCCGATTCCGAAACCTTGCGAGCGGCTGATTCGATGATTTTTGCTGATACCTTCCTGCTCGAATCGCAGCCGCAGGAAGCAAAGGCAAAATCCGCAAAAGCACAGAGCAAACAGGCGGACACAGCCGTTTCGGATATGGCAATTCCACTCACGATCGAAGATAGGCCTGAGTCGCCGACCGAATTTCGCAAGGAGATGCCCGAATCGGAGCTGGGAGCTGCCATCGTGATATGTCTGCGCACCAACGGTGCCATGTACGTTGATCACCTTGCTGCAAAGCTCGATGTGCCGCTCCATGCCTTGCTCACCGAACTGACCGTGCTCGAACTGGACGGCTTTGTCGAGTCGATGTTCGGAAAGCAATACTGTGCCCTATGAGACACTACCGCACAGAGATTGTATGCGGCATTTGCCGTAGGCCGGTCTTTGTGCGGTGCTGCCTATTTCAGCCCCTATAATGCGGCAGATTGCGCCGCAAGGAAAGGAAGAACTTATGTCTGATCTCGTGATAGTAGAGTCGCCTGCGAAGGCGAAAACCATCCAGAAATATCTCGGTCCCGGATTTGAGGTTGTCGCCTCGATGGGACATATTCGTGACCTGCCCAAATCCCGCATGAGTGTTGATATCGAGCACAATTTCCAGCCCGTTTATGTTGAAATGAAGGGCAAGGAAGATGTCATTCGTGACCTCAAACAGCGTGCCAAAAAAGCCGATCAGGTCTGGCTCGCAACGGACCCTGACCGTGAGGGAGAGGCGATTTCTTGGCATTTGGCACAGCTTTTGGATTTGGATATCAATCGGAACAACCGTGTGGAATTCAATGAAATTACCCAAACCGGCGTCAAAAACGGTATGGCAAATCCTCACAAAATCGATATGGATTTGGTCAATGCCCAGCAGGCTCGCCGGATTTTGGACCGCATTGTCGGCTATCAGCTCAGCCCGTTTCTCTGGCGTAAAATCCGCCGTGGACTGTCGGCAGGACGGGTGCAGTCGGTTGCGGTGCGTCTGGTGGTCGATCGAGAGAATGAGATTCGTGCATTTGTTCCCAGAGAATATTGGACGATCGATGCCAAATTGACGGCAAAAAGCTCCCGCAAGGTCTTTGCCGCCCATCTGATCGAGATTGACGGCAAAAAGGCAGAGCTGACCAATGAGCAGGAAGCTAATGCGGTGCTTGCTGCATTGCAGGGTGCGGATTTCATCGTAAAATCCGTGAAAAAGCGTGTGACATCCCGTCAGCCTGCACCGCCGTTCATTACGTCGACACTCCAGCAGGAAGCCTCTCGTCGCATGGGATTTCAGGCTCGCCGCACCATGAAAGCGGCACAGGAATTGTATGAAGGTGTCGAGGTCGAAGGGCATGGCGCAGTCGGTTTGATCACCTATATGCGTACCGACAGCCTGCGCATTTCCGATGAGGCAAAGGCGGCTGCGGCGGACTATATCCGGCAAGCCTATGGCAAGTCCTATCTGCCGGCAACGCCCCGTACCTTCAAATCGAAGAAAAGTGCGCAGGATGCCCACGAGGCCATCCGTCCGACCATGCCTTCGCTGACACCCGATCAGGTCAAGAGCAGCTTGACCACCGACCAGTATAAGCTCTATAAGCTGATCTGGGAACGTTTTATCGCAAGCCAGATGGCGAATTGCCAGCTGGATACCGTTTCCGTTGACATTACCGCAAAGCACTGTCTGTTCCGTGCGTCGGGCTTCAGCGTGAAGTTTGACGGTTTTACGAAGCTTTACGAGGAGGCAAAGGATACCGTCAGCGAGGAGGACAATAAAGAGCTGCCGCCTATCGAAGAGGGTGATCCGCTCAAGGTCAAGTCGCTCGACGGCAATCAGCATTTCACACAGCCGCCGTCTCGTTATACCGAGGCGACCCTTATCAAAACGCTCGAGGAAAACGGTATCGGTCGTCCGTCAACCTTTGCGGCAACCGTCACCACCATTCTTTACCGCATGTATGTCGAGCGGGATGGAAAGCAGCTGCGCCCGACACCGCTCGGTGAGGTCACGACCCAACTAATGAAGGAGCAGTTCAAGCAGATTGTAGATGTGCGCTTCACGGCAGATATGGAAAGTGAACTCGATGAGGTCGAGCAGGGCAAGACCGATTGGGTCGGTTGTCTGCGGAAATTCTATGACGATTTCGAGAAAACGCTCAAACAGGCAGAGAAATCCATGGACGGTGTGCGGATGCGTGTGCCGGACGAGGAAACCGATGAGGTCTGTGAATTGTGCGGTAAGCCGATGGTTATTAAAATCGGCAGATTCGGAAAATTCCTTGCCTGTACCGGATTTCCGGAATGCAAGAATACCAAGAAGATCATTACCCCGACCAAGGGCTTCTGCCCGCTCTGCGGCAAAAAGATTATCCTCAAGAAAAGCAAGAAGGGTCGCAGCTTCTATGGCTGCGAGGGCTATCCGGAGTGCAACTTCATGACATGGAGCACACCGGTGGAAGACCGCTGTCCCAAATGCGGCAATACGCTCTTTAAGCGGGGCGGCAGATCGGGCAAGCTGGTCTGTGAAAAGCCCGATTGCGGCTTTGAGCGTCCGCTATGAGCAGGGTAACGGTAGTCGGGGCAGGGATGGCAGGCTGTGAAGCGGCATGGGTGCTGGCTGAGCATGGCGTTGCCGTCACGCTCTATGAGATGAAACCCAAACGCTTTTCGCCGGCACATCATATGCCGACCTTCGCAGAACTCGTCTGCTCCAATTCGCTGAAAGCCTCCCGTGTCGATTCTGCAGCAGGCTTGCTCAAAGCGGAGATGGAACGGCTCGGCTCATTGCTCGTACCCTGTGCAAAGGAATGTGCGGTGGAGGCAGGCGGCGCATTGGCGGTCGACCGCAACCAATTTTCGGCACACGTCACCGAGAAAATCCGCAGTCACCCGATGATCACCATCATCGAGGAAGAGGTTTCGTCAATTCCCGAAGGCGATGTGATTCTCGCAACCGGTCCGTTGACCTCCGATGCACTGCATGAACCGATTGCCGCTTTGACGGGAAAATCGCTGTATTTTTACGATGCCGCCGCCCCGATTGTGACAGGGGAGAGCATTTCCCTCGACCGTGCTTTCTATGCCTCCCGATACGGCAAAGGCGGTGCGGAAGATTACCTCAACTGCCCGATGGACAAGGAAACCTATCTGGCATTCCATCAGGCTTTGATTACCGCTGAAACCGTAGCATTGCACGAGTTTGAACGAGAGGGTTTGCGTGTGTATGAGGGCTGTATGCCGGTGGAAGTACTGGCAAAACGGGGCGAGGATGCCATTCGCTATGGTATGATGAAGCCCGTGGGCTTGACCGATCCGCATACCGGACGGCGGCCCTATGCGGTCGTACAGCTCAGACGGGAAAATCGTGAGGGTACTATGTGGAATCTGGTCGGATTCCAGACAAACCTCAAATTCGGTGAGCAAAAGCGTGTATTTTCGATGATACCGGGACTGGAGAACGCAGAATTTGTCCGGTATGGCGTGATGCACCGCAACAGCTTTCTTGACAGCCCCAAGCTGCTCGATGCGACCTATTCTCTGCGCAAAGAGCCACGCATTCGCTTTGCCGGACAGATGACCGGTGTCGAGGGCTATATGGAATCGGCAGGCAGTGGTCTGCTGGCAGGCTGGAATACGCTGCGCGCCTTGCAGGGACAATCGCCGCTCATTCTGCCGCCGGAAACCATGCTCGGCGCATTGACGGCGTATATCACCAATCCCGAGCAGGAGAATTTGCAGCCGATGGGCGCAAACATGGGCATTTTGCCGATGCTACCGATTCGTTATAAGAACAAACAAGAGAAATATCAAGCGTATGCAGAGCGTGCGCTTTCGGCTTTGGAATCCGCTCTGGCGGCAGCCGGTATCTGAGCGCCACACAGAGCAAGCGGAGAACGGAGGAACATTATGCGGATTATTTTGGATGCGATGGGCGGCGACAATGCCCCGCTCGCACCGCTGCAAGGTGCGGCAAAGGCGATCAAGGAATTGGGTGTAGAGGTGATACTCTGCGGTAAGGAGCAGCAGCTGCGTGCGCTTGCGGCAGAGCATCATATTGCTTTGGACGGCATCGAGATTTTACACAGCGATGATGTGATTACCATGGAGGATGCCCCGACCGATATCACGAAATCCAAATCCGGCTGTTCGATGGCAGTCGGCTTGACCGCACTCAAGGACGGTAAGGGCGATGCGTTTGTATCGGCAGGCAATTCGGGTGCGCTGCTGGTGGGTGCAACCATGATTCCACGCCGCATCAAGGGCATCAAGCGTGCAGCCATGGCACCGATTTTGCCAACAGAATCCGGGCATGCCATTCTGATGGATGCCGGTGCGAATGTGGATTGCCGTCCGGAAATGCTCGAGCAGTTCGCCGTCATGGGCAGTATTTACATGGAGAAGGTCATGGGGCAGGAAAAGCCGGCGGTCGGCTTGATCAACAACGGTACAGAGCCTTGCAAGGGTCGTGAGCTTGAGCAGGAAACCTATGCGCTGCTTCAGGCATCGGGTCTGAATTTTGCCGGCAATATTGAAGCAAGAGATGTGCCGATGGGCAGCTGTCAGGTGCTGATTACCGATGGCTTTACCGGCAATATCGTGCTGAAGCTCTATGAAGGCATGGCGAAATTTTTCTCCCATGCGCTGAAGAATATCTTCTCAGGCAGCGGCAAAATGGCTGCGCTGATCATCAAGGATAAACTGATGGCCTTCAAGGAAGCGACCGATTATAAGAATGTCGGTGGTGCGGTGCTGCTCGGCATCTCGAAGCCCGTCATCAAGGCACATGGCAGCTCCGATGAAACGGCATTTTTCCATGCCATTCGTCAGGCGAAGATCTGCGTGGACGGTAAGATCGTCGAAACGATTACCGCATCGCTCGATGCTCGCAAAGCCGTCGATAAGGCAGGATCAGCATCGTAAATGATGCAGGATACAAACGAACAGGAGGTATCGAATATGCAAGCAAAACCACAATCCGGGCTGGAACAGCGCATCGGCTATCAATTCCGAGATCCGGCATTGCTCCGAGAGGCGCTCTGCCACTCGTCTTATGCCAACGAGCAGCGCAAGGCTTTGCACTGCAATGAACGGCTCGAGTTTTTGGGCGACAGCGTGCTTTCGATTGTTGTGTCCAAGCATTTGTTCACGCACTGTACCCATCTGCCGGAAGGAGAGCTGACGAAGATTCGTGCCTCGTTGGTCTGTGAGCGGTCGCTGCACGGTTGGGCGAATCAAATCGGACTGGGCGACTATCTGCTGCTCGGACATGGGGAAATCATGTCGGGGGGCAGGGAGCGTCCGTCCATTCTGGCAGATGCGTTTGAAGCCGTCATCGCAGCACTGTTCCTCGATGGCGGCATGGATGCCGCAAGAAAATTCATTCTCGGGTTCATGCCGGAAAAATTCGACCGTCCGTCCAATGCGTTTCACGACTACAAAACCGCTTTGCAGGAGGTCATTCAACAGAATCCCGAGGAGCATTTGGAATATGTGTTGGTCGGCGAGGAAGGTCCCGATCATGCAAAATCCTTCCATATGGAAGTGCGCCTGAATTCCAATGTTATCGGACGAGGTTCGGGCAAGAGCAAAAAAATCGCAGAGCAAATGGCGGCGAAGGAAGCCCTCGAATTGATGGGCGCAGAGCCGTAACAGCATTAGGAGAACCGGATGTATCTCAAATCACTGGAATTACAAGGATTCAAGTCCTTTCCCGATAAAATTCGCTTGACCTTTGATCAGGGCTTTACCGCCGTGGTCGGGCCAAATGGCAGTGGAAAAAGCAATATCGGCGATGCGGTGCGATGGGTATTGGGGGAGCAGTCCACGAAAGAGCTGCGGGGCAAGAGCATGGAGGATGTCATTTTCTCCGGCACGAGCACCCGGAAACCGATGGGCTTTGCCGCCGTCACGCTGACCATTGACAATGCCGACCATGCCCTTGCAGACTCCGAACCCGAGGTTGCTGTCACCCGTAGGTTGTACCGCAATGGCGACAGCGAATATCTCATCAACGGCAAACAGGTACGGTTGAAAGATATCAACGAGCTGTTCATGGATACGGGTCTTGGTCGAGATGGCTATGCAATCATCGGTCAGGGACGGATTGCCGAGATTGTCGGCGCAAAGTCCAACGAACGGCGGGATATCTTTGAGGAAGCGGCCGGTGTGTCCAAATTTCGCTACAAAAAAAGCGAAGCAGAACGCAGACTCAAGGCGGCAGATGAGAATCTTGTCCGTCTGACGGATATTACCGCAGAACTTGAACAGCGCATCGGGCCGCTGAAATCGCAGGCAGAAAAGGCAGAGAAATATGTAGTGCTGGCAGAGGAACGCAAGCAATTGGAGGTTTCGGTTTGGGTCGAGCAGCTGAAAGTGATGACGGCACAGATGCAGACCATGCAGGATACCGGATTACGCTTAACCGCCGAATACGAGAGCTTGCAGCTCGATATTCGCAAGGAAGAGGAAAAATTGCAGCTGGCATATCAGGATATGCAGCAAGCAACGGTCGATATCGAGCGGCTGCAAAACCAAATTGTTGCGACCGAACAGGCACAGACGAGCATTGCGGCAGGCATTGCCGTTTGCGAAACCGAAATTCGGCACAGTGAAACGCAGATCGCCGCCTTGCAGACGCAGATGACTGCATCGCAGGACGGCATGGCTGATGGAGAACGGAAACTGAAAGAACAGGATGCCTATCTTGCGGAATTGCAGGAGCGGCAGGCACAGCTCGATGCAGCATTGCAAGCCGATCAGGCGATGCTCGAGAAACTGGAAGCGGAGCAGAATGCACAAGGAGAATCCTGTGCGGTACAGGACGCCAAGCTGCGGCAGCTGTATTTGCAGCAGAGCGAATTGCGGGTACGCCTGCAAACGCTCGATGCCGATCATGCCGAAACCCAGCAGGCACTTGCCGATATGACAGCGAGCAGCGACAATGCCGGCGATGTGGTCGATACGATTGCCAAGCAGCTTGCTGCTGCCGAATCCCAAGCCAAGAACTGTGCCGACAGAGCCGTGAAAGCGCAGAACCGTCTGGACGGATGCAAGCAGCTCGAGCAGGGCAAGGCACAGAAATATGCACAGCTGACAGAGGAATTGACCATGCGCAGCAACGAATATCGGCAGGCGCAGCAGAAACAGCGTATTTTGCGGGATTTGGAGCAGAATATGGAGGGCTATGCCGGCAGCGTGCGGCAGGTACTCCGTGTGGCAGGCAGCGGCAGACTCGGCGGTGTGCATGGCACGGTTGCACAGCGTATCACCGTTCAGCCGGCTTATGGGACTGCCATCGAAACGGCACTCGGCGGTGCGCTGCAGAATATCATCGTCGAAAATGAAGATGCGGCAAAACGCTGCATTCGCTACCTGAAGGAAGCAAAGGGCGGTCGAGCAACCTTTCTGCCACTGACCACCATTCGGGGAGGCCGATTGCAGGAAACGCTTGATGGCATGGATGGTTTTGTTGCATTGGCATGCGATTTGGTCGGCTTTGACGACCGCTATCGTGGGGTGATGGAGAATCTGCTCGGCAGAATCGTGGTCGCCGAAGATATCGATGCGGCCACCCGTATCGCACGGCAGTTCCGATATCGTTTCCGCATTGTCACGTTGGACGGTCAGGTCATTCACTCGGGCGGTTCGTTTACAGGCGGCTCGGCGGCACGATCTGCCGGTGTGATTACCCGTACCCATGAACTGGAGGAAATCGCCGAAACGCTCAAGCGCTTGGAGGACGAGCAGAATCTTTGCAAGCAGGCGGCAGCCAAATGCAAGGCGGAATGGGATAAGCTGAAAACTGATGTCGAGGGTGCAGAAGAAACGCTCTCGCAATGCCGTACGGAGGGCTATCGGCTTGAACAGGAAATCACCCGTTTGCAGACGCTCTTGCAGGCGGAGCAGGACAAGCAGCAGATCGGTGCAGACCGCAAGCGTAGTCTGGAATCTAAGTTGCAAACGCTGACCGAGCAGAGGTCCACCATCCAAACACAGGCAGAACAGACCGATGCCGTCATTGCTGAGCTGCAAACGCAATGGGAACAGGAACAGAGCGAAGGGCATCGACTGGAAACGCTGTATGCCGAGTGCAGTCAGCGCATGGCAGATACTCGGATTCGGCAGGTGGGACTTGCCAAGGATTTGGAAAACGAGCGCAGCCGCCGCATCCAAATTGCAAGGAATATCGATCAGGGCAGCGAACGCATTGCCACGCTGGAAGCACAATTGCGCCAAGAGAAAAGCAATATTGTACAAAAACAAAAGGAAATTGCACAGCTTGAATCGGGCAAAGTCAATCAGCGAGAGCAGATTGCACAGATGCAGACCAAAATTGAAACGCTGCGCCGCACCCATGAGCAGAAGGAACGCTATGCCCGAGAGGTGCAGCAGGGCAGTGACGCTTTGCGAGATGCACGGGAAAAGCTGAATGCGGAACGATCTCGTGTCGAGGAGCGAACGGCGACGACGCAGAAGGAGATGGACGACATCATCTTCCGTATGCAGGATGCCTATGAGCTTTCCCGTTCGGAGGCGGAAACATTCGCACAGCCCATCGAGGATCGCAAGCAGGCAGAGACACAGCTTGCCACGCTCAAGAGCAAGATTCGTGCGTTGGGCAATGTCAATGTCGCTGCGATTGATGAGTATCGGGAGGTATCCGAACGCTATGCGTTCCTCTCGGCACAGATGCGTGATGTGCAGCATTCCAAGGCGGAATTGATCGAATTGATCGATCGGCTCACCAAGGATATGTGTACAATCTTCTCGGAAAGCTTTGCCATCATCAATCGCAATTTCGGACAAATTTTCACGGAATTGTTCGGCGGCGGTTCGGCATCCTTGACGCTGACCGACCCGGAGAATGTCCTCGAATCCGGCATCGAAATCCATGTCGCACCGCCCGGAAAGGTGATCAAGAACCTGATTGCTCTCTCCGGCGGCGAGCAGTCGTTCGTTGCCATCTGCATTTACTTTGCGATCTTGAAATTGCGACCGGCACCGTTCTGCATTCTCGATGAGATCGATGCCGCCCTCGATGAGGTCAATGTTCGCAAATATGCACAATATCTCAGCCGCTTTATCGGCAAAACGCAGTTCGTGGTGATTACGCATCGGCGCAGTGCCATGGACGAAGCCAATGTGCTCTACGGCGTGACCATGCAGGAGGACGGCGTATCTCGATTGCTCCGTCTGGATCAGAACGGCATGGCATCCGGCATCGAATAATGCCTACCGGAAGGGGAGATTCCAATGGGATTGTTTTCAAAAATTCGTGAGGGTCTGCGCAAGACCCGTGAAAGTGTTATCAAGGGTCTGCGAAAGCTGCTCAATTCGTTTACCAAGATTGATGAGGATCTGTTCGAGCAGCTCGAGGAAACCATGATTATGGGCGATATGGGTGTGGAGACCGCCGAAGCCATTTGCGAGGAATTGCGTAAGATGGTCAAGGAGCGCGGCATCACCAATCCTGCCGATATCATGGACTTGATTCAAGAGATTATCACTGATATGCTCGGAGCGGATCAGGATTTGGATTTGTCGACCAAGCCGTCCGTGATTCTGGTCATCGGCGTGAACGGTGCCGGTAAGACGACCACTATTGGCAAGCTCTGCCATCAGCTGAAATCCGAGGGCAAGCAGGTACTTGTGGCTGCTGCGGATACCTTCCGTGCCGCTGCCATCGAGCAATTGCAGGTCTGGACGGAACGAGCCGGCGTGGATTTGGTACGCCATAACGAGGGCAGCGACCCGGCTGCGGTGGTCTATGATGCGATTGTCGCTGCGAAAGCAAGAGGTGTGGACGTCGTCATCTGCGATACCGCCGGCAGACTGCATAACAAGAAAAATCTCATGCAGGAGCTTGCCAAAATCAACCGCATCATCGATCGAGAGGCAGAGGGCTGTGCAAAGGAATGCCTACTGGTGCTTGATGCGACCACCGGTCAGAATGCCGTCAATCAGGCAAGGCTTTTTCAGGAGGTCGCACCGATTACCGGCATTGTCCTGACGAAATTGGACGGCACGGCGAAGGGCGGTATCGTCATTTCGATTCACAACGAGTTGCATATCCCTGTGAAGCGGATTGGTGTGGGCGAAAAGATTGATGACTTGCAGCCGTTTTGTGCGAAAAACTTCATAGATGCGCTTTTTGAACGGGATACAGAGCAAAGCGGAGAGGAGGCAGCCGATGCAGCTGATTCTAGCGACGAATAATACGAACAAGCTTCGAGAGGTTCGGGAAATGCTCACAGATACACAGATTACGGTACTCGGACAGCGGGAGGCAGGCTTTGCTCTTGATGTCGAGGAAACCGGTCAAACCTTTGCGGAAAATGCCGAACTGAAAGCCGCCGCTCTCTGGGAGATGGCAGCCAAAGCAGGACAGCGTTGCTATTCGCTGGCAGATGACAGCGGCTTGACGGTCGATGCGCTTGACGGCGCGCCGGGTATCTATTCCGCACGGTGGGCAGGCGAGGGGGCAAGCGAACGTCAGCTTTGTGAAAAGCTGCTGCATGAAATGGCGCATGTACCCGATGACAAACGAAGTGCAGCCTTTGTCTGTGCGATGTGCCTGATAACCCCGAACGGCGAACGCTTGCGGTTTGAGGGCAGAGTCGAGGGTGTGATTGCGCATACGATGTCCGGTGAAAACGGCTTTGGCTATGACCCCGTCTTTCTCTATCACGGCATCAGCTTTGCCGATTTGCCCTCTGCGGAAAAGCATTGCGTCAGCCATCGGCACAATGCTTTGCAGCAGGTTATGACTTATTTGCAGGAAACCGGAAAGGAGGATTCCCATGCTGACCAGTAAACAGCGGGCGCAATTGCGCAGCATAGCAACGAATTTGGATACCATCTTGCAGGTGGGGAAAAACGGCATTGGTGCGCAGCTGATTCAGCAGACCGCTGATGCACTTGCCGCAAGAGAGCTCATCAAAATGCGGGTGCTCGAAACCTGTGAGTATACCGCCCGTGAGGCAGCAGAGCAGCTTGCCGCAGAAACCGCATCAGAGGTTGTCTGTGTAATCGGCAGCCGTTTTGTGCTCTACCGCAGACATCCGAAAAAGCCTGTCATCGAGCTGGTGAAATGATGCGCCGAGTCGGACTCTTTGGCGGCAGCTTTAACCCCATTCATCTGGGCCATCTGTATCTGGTGAAAGCCGCCCGCGATGCACTCCATCTCGATGCAGTCATACTGATGCCGACCGGACAGGCACCCCATAAGGATTCCTCCGCTTACGCTTCTGCCGCCGATCGACTGGAGATGTGCCGTTTGGCGATCGCAGACAAGCCATGGATGACGGTTTCCGATCTGGAGATCAACCGACCGGGCAAGTCCTATACCGTCAAAACGCTGCGGCAGCTGCGGAAACAGTATCCCGATGTTGCATGGACACTGCTCATCGGCAGCGATATGCTCTTGACGTTTGAACAGTGGTACTGCTGGCAGGAGATTTTGCAAATGGCGCATATCTGCGTGGTTTCACGAGAAACCGGAGATTATGAAAAATTATATGCCCATGCCGAAGCGCTGCGGGAAACCGTTCCGGGCGCAGAAATTCAAGTGCTAACTGTACAGGCATTCCCGATTTCTTCGACGAAAATTCGGGAGAATTGGCAGAATAATGCAGAAATGGCTTGCTTTTTACCGCCAAAAGTGCTACAATATATAGATGAACATCGGTTATACCGGAAAACGGAGGTGACCGCAGTGGCAGAGCTTGCTTCCAAGGAGGAATTGCAGGGCTTTACCGCTCTGCTGAAAGCAAGATTGTCGAAAAAACGTTTTGTGCATTCGATGAATGTTGCCGATTCTGCAAGAGAGCTTGCGCATATTTGGGGTGCAGATCCCGATGCGGCGTATCTGGCCGGATTGCTGCATGACTGCTGCAAGGAGTTGCCGATTGCCGAGCAGGAGGAACTGATTCGTTCCGGTCCGTTTGAGCCAAGCCCGATGGAGTGGATGTGCCCGCCGGTGCTCCACGGGATTGCAGCGGCATCGTATATGCACGCCGAGCTTGGCATTGAGGATGCACAGGTGCTTTCCGCTGCCCGTTGGCATACGGTCGGGCATGGAGCTATGACCTTGCTGGAAGAGATCGTCTATCTTGCCGATCTCATCTCCGCTGACCGCAATTACCACGATGTCGAACGTTTCCGCAAGCTCGCCCGTCACGATATCCATAAGGCGATGCTTGCCGCATTGCAATATGCCATTGAGAGCGTCATCAAAAAGGGCACACCACTGCCCCGATCGACCGTGGATGCCTATAACCGATATCTGCTCATGTAGCAGAAAAAAACACCATAATGTCTGTATATCGTCACTTCGCACAGAAGTGCCCGAGAAACAAAGGAGAACGCAATCATGAACGAGCGCATTGAGCCTCAGCCGATACAGGAATCGGATCCAAACAGCAAGCGGAAACGACAGAACTCGGAATACCAGCCTTTGCATGCAGCTCCGGATCCTGTTGTCGATTCGGAGGAGCGAAAGTACACACGCAAGCGTCGGAAGATGAGCCTCAAGGAAAAGCTCGTGGTCATCGGCACATCGGTTGTGGCGGTTGCCCTTTGTGTGGTCATGGTGCTGAACATGAAGCTGTTTCCCTATGAGGTGACCGATGACAACGGACACACCCATACCACACGCATTTCTCTGATGCAGAAATTCCGAAACTGGACGCCGTTTTTGCCGGAGGGCGGAGAACTCAATTCCAAGGAGTATTCGTTCCAGGTGAAAAGCGAGGCAGACCCCAATCTGCAAAGCAATCTCGAATCCAAATTTGATGACGGTTTGGATCTCAATCAGATTCAGGAAGGACAGTTCTCCATTTTGTTTTTGGGACTCGATGAATTGCGTGCCAACACCGATGTGATGATGCTTGCGATGTTCGATATTGCCGCCAATACCATCAATATTCTGCAAATTCCCAGAGATACGTTTGTTGGCGATTTTACGACCTTTGAGGGCGGTAAGCTCAACAGCGTGTATTCGATGGGCAGTTCGGAGGAATCCCATGTCCAACGTGTGGTCGACTGTGTCGAGGAGCTCTTCCATGTCCCGATCGACCGCTATATCATCACCAGCTGTTCGGATATTGTAGATATTGTTGACTTAATCGGCGGTGTGCCGATCGATATGCCCTACACGATCAAATATGAGCCGGGCAAGACCATTTATAAAGGTCAGCAGACCTTGACCGGTCAGCAGGCGGAATGGATGGTGCGCTATCGTTACGGCTATAACGAAGGCGATATCGGCCGCATGAAGGCACAGCGGATCTTCTTGGCGGCCTTGATGGAGAAGGTTTGCGATATCGGTACGATTGAATTGATGGGCTATGCCGATACGATGGTGGAGGAGGAGATGCTGTTCTCGAATCTTTCGATGGATGAAATCAGCAAGCTGTCCGATTTTGCCATGACCGTCGGTATGGACAAGATTACGATGTTCATGCTGCCGGGTGAGGGGTATAACTATTACCCCGAAAATTGGCAGTATTACGACCACTATTCGGTCTGGTCGATTCACTATGAGCCGACGGTCAATTTGCTCAACAAATATTTCCGGCCGTATTACGAGCCGATTTATGAATTGCCGATTGAGGAATTGGTCACAGAAGAAAACTATGCCTATACGATCTATGACGACGAAACCGTTAGCTTTGAGGAGATCAATGAAGGCGATACCTTTATGGGAAATTAATGCCGCAAGGCAGGATATCAGGAGGGATTTTACATGACGACACAGGAAAAGCTCGAGAAAATCATTACCGTTTTGGACAAGAAGAAAGCAGCCGATATCAAGGCGCTGAAAATTACCAACCTCACGATTTTGGGAGACTATTTCGTCATCGCAACCGGTACCAGTACCACGCAGGTCAAGGCACTTGCCGATGAGGTCGATTTTCAGCTTGGACAGCTCGGTGAAGAACCCCGTGGCACGGAAGGCTATCGCAGTGCCAACTGGATTGTACTCGATTATGGCGACATCATCGTGCATGTATTCTGTCCTGATACCCGTGCGGAGTATCAGCTGGAGCATCTGTGGGCGGATGGCGAACAGGTCGATATCTCCCATCTGTTGACAGACTGAAAGGAGTTCTCTCATGCAAAACAAGGGTCAAATGCTTGGCGTTGCTGTCGGGGCATACATGATTGTGAAGGAAATTCTCAATGCGATTATGGCAGGCGGCAGTTTGAATCTGTATTCGCTGATCATTGCGATTGCCGCAGCGGCGGTACTGTGGTTCGGTGTGAAGTATACCAATTATGTGGTTGCAGTGATTTTGATGCTGGTAGCCTGCACGCATCTGCCGGACAATCTGCGCAACATCGGACTGAATGCTTACCTCATCTATACCATTGAGGGTGTCATTGATATGCTGGCGGCGGTGCTGCTTGCGTTCCATCCGGATATCCGTCAGCACTGCAAACTGAGCCGATAACATTTCATAACATCATAGAGAGAAGGTCCTGAATATTTATGAGCGAATACCGTTTCACCGAAATCGAGAAAAAATGGCAGGCGTATTGGGAAGAACACCAAACCTTCCACGCTGAAAATGACTATACCAAACCGAAATTCTATGCACTGGTCGAATTCCCCTATCCGTCCGGTCAGGGTCTGCACATCGGTCACCCCCGTCCCTATACCGCCATGGATATCGTTGCCAGAAAACGGCGCATGGAGGGCTATAATGTTCTGTTCCCGATGGGCTGGGATGCCTTTGGTCTGCCGACCGAGAACTATGCCATCAAGAATCATATCCACCCTGCCATCGTCACAGAACAGAATATCGCACATTTCAAAGAGCAGCTCAAAGCATTGGGTTTGAGCTTCGACTGGCAGCGGGAAGTCAATACCACCGACCCGGATTACTTCCATTGGACACAGTGGATCTTCATTCAGCTGTTCAAGAAAGGACTTGCCTATAAAAAAGAAATGGCGGTCAACTGGTGTACCTCCTGCAAGGTCGTTTTGGCGAATGAAGAAGTGGTCGGCGGTGTATGTGAACGCTGTGGCGGTGAGGTTGTCCGCAAGGTCAAATCGCAGTGGATGCTCAAGATTACTGCGTATGCACAGCGTCTGCTTGACGATTTGGCACAGGTCAACTATCTCGATAAAATCAAGGTGACACAGACGAACTGGATTGGTCATTCGACCGGTGCAGAGGTCGATTTCCGAACCACTGCCGGGGATGTGCTGACCGTTTACACCACGCGCCCGGATACGCTCTTTGGTGCGACCTACATGGTGATTTCGCCGGAGCATCCGATGCTTGAGACGTGGAAAGAGCGTCTGGAGAATATGGACGAGATTCGTGCCTATCAGGAAAAGGCGGCGCATAAATCCGATTTTGAGCGTACCGAAATGGCAAAGGATAAGACCGGCGTATGCCTGAAGGGCGTGCGTGCGGTCAATCCGGTCAACGGCAAGGAAATCCCGATTTTCATTTCCGACTATGTGCTGATGAGCTATGGTACGGGTGCGATCATGGCAGTTCCGGCACATGATACCCGTGACTATGACTTCGCCAAGGTCTTTGACCTGCCGATTATCGAGGTTGTCAAGGGCGGCGATATCGCCAAGGAAGCCTTTACCGATTGCGCAACCGGTGTGATGGTCAACAGCGGTTTTCTCGATGGTCTGTCCGTCGAGGAGGCAAAGGTCAAGATTAAGGCATGGCTGACCGAAAACGGCAAGGGCCATGAAAAGGATAACTACAAGCTCCGTGACTGGGTCTTTTCCCGTCAGCGTTACTGGGGCGAGCCGATTCCGATGGTGTACTGCGAGAAATGCGGTTGGGTACCGCTGCCGGAGGAGGAGCTGCCGCTGCGTCTGCCCGATGTGGAGAGCTATATGCCGACCGATAACGGCGAATCGCCGCTGTCCACACTCGAAAGCTTTATCAACACCACCTGTCCGCACTGCGGCAGTCCTGCGAAGCGGGAAACCGATACCATGCCGCAATGGGCAGGCTCGTCGTGGTATTTCCTGCGCTACTGCGACCCGACCAATAAGGAATGCCTTGCCTCTCCGGAAGCTCTGCGCTATTGGATGCCGGTTGACTGGTACAATGGCGGTATGGAGCATACCACGCTACACTTGCTGTACAGCCGCTTTTGGCATAAGTTCCTCTATGACATCGGCTCTGTACCCTGCGTCGAGCCGTATATGCGCAGAACCTCGCACGGCATGATTCTCGGTGAGGACAACCAGAAGATGTCCAAGAGCCGTGGCAATGTCATCAACCCCGATGAGGTGATCGCACAGTATGGTGCGGATACGCTCCGTCTGTACGAGATGTTCATCGGTGACTTTGAGAAGACTGCACCGTGGAGTCCGTCAAGCATTCGGGGCTGTAAGCGGTTCCTCGACCGTGTTTGGGCGATGCAGGATCTGCTCGTGGACGGTGACGGCTATCGGGACGAATTGATGACTGAAATGCACAAAACCATTCGCAAGGTATCGCAGGATATTGAGCAGCTGAAGTTCAATACCGCAATCGCTGCGATGATGGCTCTGGTCAATACGCTCTATGCGAAGGGCAGCGTAAGCCGCAGCGAGTATCGCACGCTCTTGATTCTGCTTAACCCCTTTGCACCGCATATGACCGAGGAGCTGTTCGAGCAGCTCGGTTACGGGATCCTCAACGAGCAGGCATGGGTGACCTATGATGAGGCACTTTGTAAGGAGGACGAGGTCGAGATCGTGGTGCAGGTCAACGGCAAGCTCAAGGTCAA
Organism: uncultured Clostridia bacterium; assembly: GCA_944388075.1. Taxonomy (GTDB): domain Bacteria; phylum Bacillota; class Clostridia; order Oscillospirales; family Ruminococcaceae; genus Firm-04. The sequence continues at coordinate 35,594 of CALXHI010000030.1, forward strand.
GCTGATGATTCCGCATGACGCAGCGGAAGATGTCGTGCTGCCGATGGCGAAAGAAGACCCAAAGGTCGCCGAGGCACTTGTCGGCAAGACCCTGCGTAAGCAGATATATATACAAAACAAACTGGTGAATTTTGTCGCAAATTAACGAACATCGCCAGAATCAAAAAAATGCCTTGACAAACTTATCCGAATGTGATACAATATATTCATACCATTTCAAGTGCTTATAGTGAGCGGTTTGCTTCGGTGACCGGCTTATTATAGATAGCCTCTGTCGTTGGACAAAGGGAGGGAAAAATTCGTGGCAGAAGTACGTGTTGGAAAGAACGAGTCCTTGGATACTGCGCTCAAGCGTTTCAAGCGTTCTTGTGCGAAGGACGGCGTCATCGCTGAAGTTCGCAAGAGAGAGCACTACGAGAAGCCTTCCGTCAAGCGTAAGAAGAAGTCGGAAGCTGCTCGCAAGCGCAAGTATTGATTCGTCAAGATGGGTTCGTTCGCCCGGCGAATGCTGCGCTTTCCGTTCCATGAACTCCAATCCATTCTGATTGGATGAAAAGCGTAAGAACCATGAAAACCGTCTGCGCCCTGTGTGCGGACGGTTTTTTTTGCTTGATACAGAAAAATGCAGTGCCATGGGCGTTCATAGCACTGCACATATGCGTTAAGCGTTGGGGGATTTGTCCTGCGTGGTTGCAGGCGGTTCTGATGCGGCAGGCGGTGTGAAAATGCGATGCACGATCCATTCGCCGAGATCATAAAGCCCGTGAATGGCCAGACCGCAGATCAGCGAGCAGAAAAAGACTTTTGCAATGACCTCCGGTGCATGTGCCAATCGTGTTGGGACATCGAGATAGGTAGCCGAATGCTTGGCGTGGAAAATCGAGTCAAAGACATAGGAGATGAGGTAAGTGCCAAGCGTGGCATTGCCGATGACCTTCAGTACCATGCAAACCGGCTTTGCTTTGCAGGTGATATCAAATAACAGCACGAAAATGCAGGTGCTCATCACAACCATCGGCCAAGAACCGTAATCATTGAAGCTCCAAGAGAGCATGGCGTACTTATTTTCGGTATTGCCGCGAGATTGAGAGTAGGTGAGCAAAGTCGTAAACAGCAGCGTGCCGGCAAAAACCGCAAGTGCAATCAGCTTTGCTTTCAGACGCTGTTTCGGCGGGTAGTCACGCAAGTATGCGCCGATGAAGTAGTAGGCAAACGGATAGCAGCGTGTGAAATATCCGGGAAATGGCTCGAGCACCTCAGTGCGTTCCAATCCGATCTGGAAGCTCATCGAAAGACTGCTGAGCATGAACACGGTCAGCACCAGACAAAGCCGTTGTTTCTGCGATTTGAGACCGTTGTATGCGAGATTGAGAAACGGGATCAGCAGAAAAATCGAGATGTAATATTCCACATACCAGCCGTATTGCGCATTGTTGAAGTTGAACATACCGCGCAGGAAGGACCAGGCGGTGTATTCTTTGTGGAAGTGGTGTATGTTGAAAATCACGCAGATGACGCTGATGACAACATAGATGACGAGAATCCGCACAAGACCGAGATAGTAGCGTTTGGAGAGCGTCTTGTTTTTCATCAGATAGCCGGTCGTAATCATGAACAATGGCACACAGCAATAGCTGATCCAGCGCAGTGCAATCTGCGGTTTGCCGAAGTCCTCGGTAATCGGCGTAGCGTAAAAGCCGGTGTAAAGAAATACATGGATACATACCACCAGAAATACTGCCAGCGTTTTGATGAGATCAATGCCGACAAAGCGAGGCTTGGGTGGTGCAGGGGGGCTTGCGTGTTGCGTTTCCGATTTGGCGACGGCAAGCGTTGGGTTTGACATGGGAAACACTCCTTTTCTTGCGTAAACGATACCAATTTAGTATAGCATGGTTTTGCAGATGCGTAAAGAGATTTGTGCAAATTTTGGATTCGTGAACAGATTTCCGTCGGAAACTGCTGTTTCCTGCATCATTTTGTCAATGAAAAACCATGCTATAAAACCATTCGTCCATATAGACAGTTTCCTCACAGAATTTGTGCGGTGTTGCCTTAGAAAATAAGGACTGCCGATCCTGCAGCAGTCCTTTCTGAGTATTATGCGGTTTCGATGCTGTCTGCGTGATGCAGCTTGAGCATATCAACAGCCTGCTCTCGCATCTTGTACTTGAGAATCTTGCCGGCAGCGTTCATCGGAAATTCGTTGACGAATACCACATAGCGAGGTGTTTTGCACTTGTCCATATGGGTGCGAACAAATTCTTTGATATCGTCCTCGGTGCAGACTGCGCCCTCGTTGAGAATGACGCAAGCCATGATCTCCTCGCCGTAGTCAGCATCCGGCACACCGATAACCTGAACATCCTTGACATCCGGATGGGTGTAGAGGAAGTCCTCGATCTCCTTCGGGTAGACATTCTCACCGCCGCGGATGATCATATCCTTGATACGGCCGGTAATCTTGAAGTTACCGTCCGGCAGGCGGCGTGCCAAGTCACCCGAATGCAGCCAACCATCGGCATCAATGGCGGCAGCGGTGGCTTCGGGCATCTTGTAGTAGCCCTTCATGATGTTGTAGCCACGGGCGCAGAATTCGCCGTCCACATTGTCCGGCAGTTCCTCGCCGGTTTCCGGGTCGACAATCTTACACTCCACACCGAAAATCGCACTGCCGACCGTGTTCACACGGGTTTCGATGGAATCGGTGGTCTTGCTCATCGTGGTAGCAGGGGAAGCCTCAGTCTGACCATAGGTGATGCAGATTTCGGGCATGTGCATTTTCTCGATGACCTCTTCCATCGTCTTGATCGGGCAGGGCGAACCCGCCATGATACCGGTGCGCATATGGGAGAAGTCGGTCTTTGCAAAGTCTTCGTGACCGAGCATCGCAATGAACATGGTCGGCACACCGTGGAAGCAGGTGATCTTTTCCTTGGTGATGCACGCCAGACCCTTGCGGGGCGAGAAGGCGGTAATCGGCGACATGGTCGTGCCGTGGGTGACCGATGCGGTCATGGCAAGCACCATGCCGAAGCAGTGGAACATCGGCACCTGAATCATCATGCGATCGGCGGTGGACAAATCCATGCAGTCGCCGATGGCTTTACCGTTGTTGACCACATTGTAGTGCGTCAGCATAACGCCTTTGGGGAAACCGGTCGTGCCGGAGGTGTACTGCATATTGGCAACATCGTCCTTGTGGATGGTGCGGCGGCGCTTTTCGACCTCGGTCAGCGGTACATTGGCAGACATGGCAACCGCCTCGTCCCAAGTGTAGCAGCCGGGTTGACGGCTTTCGATCGTGATGATATTCTTCAGGTACGGGAACTTTTCGGATTCGAGCTTGCCCGGCGCACAGGTTTGCAGCTCGGGGCAGAGCGTCTGCATGATCTCGTTGTAATCCGTGCCCTTATAGCTGTCGATCATGACGAGCGTGTGGGTATCGGATTGCTTGAGCAGGTATTCGGTTTCATGAATTTTGTTACCGGTATTGACAGTGACGAGGATCGCACCGATTTTGGTGGTTGCCCAGAAGGTGATATACCATGCCGGAACATTGGTTGCCCAGATGGCAACATGGTCACCCTTGTTGACGCCCATCGCAATCAGCGCACGGGCAAAGGTATCCACATCGTCACGGAATTGCGGATAAGTACGGGTGTAGTCCAATTCGGTGAATCGGAAGGCGTACTGATTCGGAAATTCTTCGCAAACACGGTCGAGCACATCCGGGAAGGTGTAGGGAATCAGGCGTTCCTTCGGCCAGATGTAGTTGCCGGTGCGGCTGTGATTCCATTGCAGCTCATGCTTGTGGTGGTGGCGGTAGCGTGCCATGTAGTCAGCATACTGCGGGAACACGATACCGGCATCGGACAGGCTCGGCATCCAACGCTTGACCCATTCGAGCGAAACATAGCCGGTATAGTGAATGCTTTCCAGCGCTGCCATCATCTGTTCGAGCGGCATATCACCCTGACCCATCATGCGATAGACCAGCCTGCCGTCTTCAATGGCACTGTCCTTGGTGTGTACGAATTTGATGTAGTTGCCGAGATTGTCGACGGTGGTTTCGGGCATCTCACTGCCGTAGCGATAGGGGTGGTGCATATCCCAGAGTGCGCCGACACGCAGATGCTCCACACGGTCGAGCATCGCCTTCAGACGGGCGGTATCGCAGTAGACACCGTTGGTTTCGACCAGCAGGGTCACATCATGGGCTTCTGCTTCTCCCATCAGCGAAGCGAGCAGCTCTGCAACATAGGCATCATCGACTTCCTCAGACGGAGCCGGATTGGCATCGCCCAGGACACGAATGAACGGTGCGCCCAGCGACTGTGCCAGCTGCATGCAGCCGAGCAATTCCTGACGGGTCTGCTGTTCTGCAGCCTTATTAGAGAGGCAGCAGTTGGAGCTGATGCAGGGGATATCCAGCTTGAGGTCACGCAGCTTTTTGATGGTTTTCGGCAGCTGTGCGCCGGTAAAGGGTTTGCTGCGGAACGGGTCGGCAGGAATGCCGAGCGAACGAATTTCAATGCCGTCGAAGTGCAGGTCCTTTGCCATGGAGTAGATATCCGACCATTCAAAATCGGGGCAGCCCAAAGTAGAGAAGCAGATTTTCATATAGTACAAATTCCTTTCCGGTTAGAAATGTGGCATATACCGAGCTGCATTATGCCTTTTCATCATTTTTGCGGATTTCCGCACGCTTGATTTTACCGCCCAAGGTTTTCGGCAGCTCCTCGACATACTCAATGATACGGGGATATTTATAGGGGGCGGTTGCCTTTTTCACATGATTTTGCAGTTCCTTGGTCAATTCGGGAGACGGTGTGTAGCCCTTTGCCAGCACGACTGTCGCCTTGACGACCTGACCGCGCACGGGGTCGGGCGCACCGGTAATCGCAGACTCAACAACGGCAGGATGGGTCAGCAATGCACTCTCAACCTCGAACGGTCCGATGCGGTAGCCGGAGCATTTGATCACGTCATCGTTTCTGCCGACGAACCAGTAATAGCCGTTGGAATCACGCCATGCCACGTCGCCGGTGTCGTACTTGTCGCCGCCGAGCACCTCACGGGTCATCTCAGGATTCTGATAGTATCCGATGAATAAGCCGGTCGGGTAATTCTTGTCGATGTTGCAGACCATGATCGTACCTTCTTCGCCGTCCTCAGTCTCCTGTCCATCACCACGAATCAGGTGGAGATCATAGAGCGGCGAGGGCTTGCCGGTCGAACCGGCTTTTGGCTCATCCCACTGGAAGTTTGCGAGCAGAACCGTGCCTTCGGATTGCCCGAAGCCTTCCCGCATCTTCTTGCCGGTCAACTCGTAGATGCGGTTGAACACCTCCGGATTGAGCGGTTCACCGGCATTGCAAAAGTTCTGGATCGAGGAGAGGTCGTACTTTGACATATCCTCTTGCAGCATAAAGCGATACATGGTCGGCGGTGCGCAGAAGGTCGTGAGCTTGTACTTGCTGATCACTTCGAGAATGTGCTTGGCATCGAATTTGCCGATGAAGTCATAGCAGAAGATGACTGCACCGCAAATCCATTGACCGTAAATCTTGCCCCAGCCAAATTTCGCCCAGCCGGAATCGGAAATGCTCATATGAAGCTTATTCTCCTGCACCTGCTGCCAATATTTTGCGGTGACGATATGACCGAGGGGGTGTGCGTGGTTGTGGCAGACCATCTTCGGCATACCGGTCGAGCCGGAGGTGAAGTAGATGAGGAAGATATCGCTTGCATGGGTAGCGGCATCACCGGTCGGACGCTCGAAGGTATCCGGGAACGGCTCGATGGCATCCTCAAAGAAATCCCAGCCCTCACGGGGTGTGGCAACGGTAATCTTACGTTGGAGCGTATCGATTTCCGGTGCGGCGGCATCGACCTGCTCACGGATATACTCGTCATCACAGCAGATGATCGCAGAAATCGATGCCATGTTGCCGCGGTAGACGATATCTTTTTTGGTGAAGAGCAGGTTGCCGGGGTTGACGATGACGCCGAGCTTATGCAAAGCAGTTGCAATCACCCAGTATTCCCAGCGGCGGCGGAGCAGCAGCAGCACCACATCGCCCTTTTTCAAGCCAATGCTGAGGAAGTAGTGGCACGCCTTGTTGGACATCTTTGAGATATCGGTAAACGTAAAGGTGCGTTCCTCCATTTCGCTCGAGAGCCAGACCAGAGCCTTTTTGTCCGGCTCTTGCTTTGCCCATTCGTCCACGATGTCAAAGCCGAAGTTGAAATCCTCCGGCACGTTGACCCGGTAGTTTTGCTTGAAGTCATCGTAGGAATCAAATTCAATCCGGGGTAGGTAACGATCCAGTAGCATAATATTACTCCTTTTTTATTCAGCAATCATGGTCAGGAACATCGTCTCGGTATCACCGACGCAGCGTTGCCCATGCTGATAGGTCGGATTGAAGTAGATGGCGTCACCGGCCTCGAGAATGATTTCGGTCTTGTCGAAGACCACTGCCATCTTGCCCTTCAGCACGAGGTTAAACTCCTGTCCGGAATGGGATACGAGTGCGGCAGGCTCATCGGAGGGGTCAAGCGTGACGAGCAGCGGCTGCATAACCTTGTCGGCATAGCGGAAAGCGAGGTCTTGGAAGTGGTAGCCCTCGAAGCGGCGAATGCTCTTACCGGTACCTTTACGGACGACCTGATAGGTATCGATGCGGCTCGGCTCACCGGTGACCAACTCGTTGAAGTCGACATTGAACTTGTTGGCAATTTCGTAAATGACGCTGATGGGGAAGTCGCCGTTCTTCTCGTAGCCGGCATATGCCTCTGCGGAGATGCCGAGTTCGGCGGCGAGCTGTTCCTGCGAATACTCGCAGATTTCCCGCAGCTCTCGGATGCGAGCGGTGATTTCACTGATTTGTTCCATAGTAGCAGTCCTCCATTCTCAACATTGGTTTTATGGGCGTAAAAAACGACCGGAACACCCGTAGGTCCTCCGGTCGTTGGTTGCAGATTTGGTACGATACCCTGTTGGTTATACCGATACGTTACCTGTTTTCGTGCACAACGAGAAAGACCTACGGTTGCAAGACCATAAGTCGTACTACAAGTGCCAATACCGAAAACGCAGCAAAGTACATGGGAATCGTTCCTTTCTTTCCAAATTTACACTGACATTATACCACAGCAAGCAGGGTTTGTCAAGCAAGTCCATTGAATTTCATGCCTGTGATAAAAATATGCAACATGAGACTGCGCATTTTGGTGATATCAACCGTTGAACGAGATAACCTCACTGTTTTGCAGCGACAGCAGATACATCAAGCGGATTTTATCCCGATATTCGGGCTTGACCAGATAATAGATGTATGTTTCCATGACATTGAAGGAGAGTCCCGATCTGCCTTCGATTTTGAAGTTCCGGAAGCCCATCGGCACATACTTCTCATAGATATCATCGGGGGTAATATGGGTAGAGAATCCGGTGGTATCATAGAGGAGGCGTTCGCTGTGGGGGCAGGTGAAGCGTTCGGGATTATGGAAAGCGGCTTGCGGACCTTTGGTTTTGAGGTGTTCGCTGTAGCGCAGCTGGGTACGGGCGAGGTATTGGTAATGTTCATGGCGGCGAGGACATGCCGGCGGACAGACCGCATTGACGAGCAGCTCGACCTTTTCTTTGTGGGGGAGCTGTTCGAGTGTTTCCCACTGATTGTTGAAGTTATAGTCGAGGACAACGTAATCGTAATCCTTGTCCAGTTCCTCCACGAGCTTGTCGTGATCGGTAATCTGCTTGCAGGTGGAGGAGGTGATTTGGAATCCGGGATAATGGCTGCGGATATATGCTTCGAGAACGGGCGAGGTCAGAATCACGCCATTGCGTTTGTCGGGTGTTTCCGCCATTTTGAGGCAGTCGTTGCAGTGGGGGTCATCGAGATGCTGTTCCTCGATGAGAGGATTGGTGAAGGTATAGCGCAGGGAAATGCCTTCCTGATTGAGCATTTGAAGGATTTGCTTGATCTGCTTTTTCTCAAAGATACCGCCCATACAGCGGCCGCCGTTCCATTGAGAGGACGGAAATTCGCCATACATCGAGGCAATCTGCACGCCGTCACGGAAGCAGTCGGGGAACTTTTTCATCAGCATCAACAGCATAAAATTGAGGTTAAAGTGACGGGTAAAATCGGGAATATGGAAGTAAATCGGCATTGATATTTCTCCTTATCGTTTGAGGGTACGGATATAGGCGAAGGTCGCAGCTTCGCCTTTTTCGGCGAGCAGTCGGAGCAGGTAATGCAGCTGCTTTGAGGTGGTGGGGTGAATGGGCCGGCGGTGCTGCTTGTCGCCCTTGAGGAAATAGTTGAGCGGGTCGGCGTTGGTATAGGCTTTGCCACGGTACACACGGCTAGCCGCTACTCGGTCGCAGAACATCTCGATGAGATACCGCTGCGGCATCTGCACCGGCTCATAGCAGCGGGTTTCGGGGTTGACATCGGACCAATACTCAAAGTGATGCTTATTTCTGCCCTTATGGTGCATCCATGCCGAGGAATAGCCGGTCAATTCCCGTTCCTGCTCGTTGGGGCTGCGATTGCCCTGATAGTAGCGGATACCGGGGAGCAATTCGGTCGGGGAGAATTTCGAGAGGTCGTGCAGCAGCCCCTGCAAGGGGATACCGGCACGGCAGCAGTAATAGAATACCCAATGGCGGTGTCGACAGATGGTGCGCAAATGGGCAATCGGATGAATCATGGCAGGCTCCTTTCCAAAGGAAGTTGGCGGTGCGGTAAAAAGTTTCGCATTCCACTGATTCTATTATATCACAATTTCCCAAATTTCGCAAGAGAAAAACGAGGGGTTTTCAAATGCTTTGGGTGGATGTGTTTTGGAGCGTGCTTCGATCAAAAAATCGAAATTTACATCAATTTAAGATTTTTAATATTAAATTCTAATCCAAGTCGAAAAAAACGGAACGCTCTCCTGCAACAGAGCGTTCCGTTTTCTTGTATGGAGTAGGCAGGCGGCTTGTGTGCCGTCAAAGGTTTCGCAAAACGCCGAATAGCAGCAGAATGACGATACAGCCCCAGAGAATGCCGTTGGAGCATTTGCTGTGCCTGTCGAGCCATCGGGGCATCCAAATCAGCCGAATCAGCCAAAGCACCCCAAAAAACGGCAGCATGAAAAACAGAACCGGATTAGCGTCCAAGGCGGCTTGCCATTCTAAGTGCAGCAGATGGAGCAGCATTCGGCTGATGCCGCAGCCGGGGCATTGCAGTCCCGTGACCTGATAGAACACGCAGGGGATCCCGATTCCTGTCAGCCGCACGAACAGATAATACCCAAGTAACAGCAGAAAAACCAAGCCCGCTTGCTTCAGAAGACGCTTGCGGGCTGTGTTGTGTTCGGGCTTAGAAACGGTTGGTTGCAATTTTATTCAGCTCATTCTGCATGAGACCATAGCTGACGATACCCAAGCCAAAGACGGTCAGGATCAGGTACAGGATGCCGTTGCTGCCGCCGGGCTGACCGCACTGAGACATATATCTGTCAATGTAATCGCCGCGCTTGTACATCCAATAGTAGGTGTAGATACCGCAGGTGACGAGGCACAACAGGAATGCCATGCCGCCCGAGGTTGCATTCGGGTCACCGCTGATTTTGTTGGTATCCTCGGTCAGCTTGAGGAACCAGTAGAGGGTGTAGATGCCGCAGGTCACAAAGCTCAAGATGATGCATAGAGCAATGTTGCGCTGTTCGAGAGTGACATTCACAACCGGTGTGCTGAAATTGGAGAAACCGGGATTGCCCATGGGGGGAATTGCTTCGCCTCTCAGGTCCGCCCCGCAGGAGATGCAGAAATTCGTGCCTTCGTCATTGGGTGTGCCGCATTGTTTACAGATCATTTGTATCCGTCCTTTCGTTTTGGCTGTTTGCCGCTTGTTTTCGCAAGATTGTCACTTGCGTTACACATATTATATCATATTATCCTGCATTTGTCAAGGGATTCGGGCGATATTTTGAACAATCAAACTGCAAGTGGTGGGAAAACGCATTTGAGCATATCCGAATGAACCGAGTGATTGATGAGAAACCATTTTGCAAACAACGACAGAATGTTCCTGAATTTTAGGGCAACACCGCACTTTTTCCGCCATATTTCACAAAAAGGCTTAGAGATACCACAGAGTATTCCCTGCGCTTTTTGTTTCATCTGACGAAAAATCGACGGCGCATCTGACGCACAATCTTTGTGCGGTGTTGCCATAAGTCACTTATGTTTCACTGACCAACCGCTGCACGGAGTGCATCCACACGATCGATGCGCTCCCAAGCCGGATTGAGGTCTTCACGCCCCATATGACCGTAGGCGGCGAGTTTACGGTACTGGGGCTTACGCAGTTCGAGCGTCTCGATGATGGCAGCCGGACGCAGGTCAAAGCACTGCTGTACAGCATTGGCGAGGGCTTCGTCATTCACAATGCCCGTGCCGAAGGTTTCGACAAAGACGGATACCGGCTTTGCCACACCGATGGCATAGGCGAGCTGTACCTCGCAACGCTTGGCCAGACCTGCCGCAACGACATTCTTTGCGATATAGCGTGTCATGTAGGCTGCGGAACGGTCAACCTTACTCGGATCTTTGCCGGAGAATGCACCGCCGCCGTGACGGGCATAGCCGCCGTAGGTATCGACGATAATCTTACGGCCGGTCAAACCGCTGTCACCCTGCGGTCCGCCGATGACAAAACGACCGGTGGGGTTGACGAGGATTTTGGTATTGGCATCTATCAGCGTAGCAGGAATGGTGGGGGTGACGACCAATTCAGCAAGGTCGGTGCGGATCTGGTCGAGATCGACGGAGGCGGAATGCTGGGTCGAAAGCACGATCGTATCTACACGCACAGGTTTGTCATCCTCATATTCCACCGTCACCTGTGCCTTGCCATCGGGGCGCAGGTAGGGGAGCGTACCGTCCTTGCGTAGGGCGGTCAGGCGGAGTGCCAGCTTATGCGCCAGAGAAATCGGCAGTGGCATCAGCTCTGGGGTTTCGTTGCAGGCATAGCCGAACATCATGCCCTGATCGCCGGCACCTTGCAAGGCAAAGGAATCCTCGTTGTCATCGGTGCAATCATAGGCGGCATCGACACCCTGTGCAATATCGCCGGACTGCTTGTCGATGGTCGTCAGCACGGAGCAGGTGTAGCCATCGAAGCCGTATTTCGCACGGTCATAGCCAATATCGACAATGACTTCACGGGCGATACGGGGAATATCGACCTGTGCAGTTGTAGTGATTTCGCCCATGCACAGCACCATACCGGTGGTGCAGCAGGTTTCGCAAGCCACACGGGCATACGGGTCTTGCTCGAGAATTTCGTCGAGGACGGCATCGGAAATCTGGTCGCAGATTTTATCCGGATGCCCTTCTGTGACGGATTCGGACGTGAAAAAGCGTCTCATGAAATGTACCTCCATTCAAAACAAAGGCGGCATTCGCCGGGAAACGAATGCCGCTGGTTGGTTGACTGCATCGTTCCTCATCGTTCGGTCGGTTCAAACCGCCGAGGGATTTGGCACCGTCGCATATGCGTGGTTGCCGCAGCTTCGCAGGTCCCGATCCTCCACTGCTCTTGATAAGGTGATTGTTGCGCCGATGTGCCACATACACATACGGACTATATCTATTATACCGCAGATACAGCGGCTTGTCAATAGGGAATGCGTGAATTTTTTCAATCCATGGAGGTATATTTTGTGACAGCTTCATGCGTTGGAAGAATCGGCTTGTGTTTGACGGAGCAATTCTGCCTCGTCCCAAATCGGAATACCGAGTGATTCCGCTCGGGTCAGTTTGCTGCCTGCCTCCTCACCGGCGACCACCACCGATGTCTTTTTCGAGACAGAACCTGAAACCTTGCCGCCGAACGATTCGATCAATGCCTTGGCATCGTCCCGCTTCATGGTCGGCAACGTGCCGGTCAATACAAATGTCATATTCGAAAATCTCGTATCTACAGCAGTTTTCTGCTTATATGTCATCTGTACGCCCAGCGCTTCGAGTCGGGTAATCAGCGTGGCAAAGGAATCCGATGCAAATGCTTTGACAACCGACTGCGCCATAATGCTGCCGAATCCGTCAATGGTTTCCATTTCCTCGGCAGTTGCATGGCGAATGGCATCCATGCTGCCGAATCGGTCGCAGAGCAAAACCGCCGCCGATTGCCCGATATTGCGAATGCCCAAAGCGGCAATCACACGGTCAAGCGGCTGTGCTTTGGAATGTTCGATGGCTTGCAGGAGATTCGCAGCGGATTTCGCCTGAAAGCCTTCGAGTGAGAGCAGCTGTTCCTGCGTGAGGGTATAGAGGTCGGCAGGAGATGCAATCAGCCTGTTGTCGAGCAGCTGCTGTACAATCGCCGGACCGAGACCGTCAATCTGCATACCTGCCTTTGATGCAAAATGCACAATCGAACGGAACACCTGTGCCGGACATGCCGGATTGAAACAGCGTACCGCCGCAAATTCGGCGTCCTTTTCGGTCGGCGCACCGCAAGCCGGACAGCGTTCGGGAATGCGATAGGGGACAGCATCGGGCGCATGGGATTCCGATGCGAGAACTTCGGGAATGATTTCGCCTGCCTTGCGTACCCGAATGCGGTCGCCGATGCGGATATCCTTCTCGGTGATAAACTGCTGATTGTGGAGCGTGGCACGGGATACGCTCGTACCTGCAAGCCGAATCGGATCAAATACCGCAACCGGCGTCAGCACACCGGTTCTGCCGACTTGGATCTCGATATCCTGTAAGGTTGTGACCTTTTCTTCGGGTGGGAATTTATAGGCGACCGCCCATTTGGGGTATTTGGCGGTCATGCCGAGCTGTTCTCGCTGCGACAAATCGTCCACCTTGATAACCACGCCGTCAATGTCAAACGGATAGGTTTCTCGTTCCTCGCCAATCTGCAGGATGGCGGCATGGATGGCTGCCGCATCGGCAGGATATCGGTTATAGGGCACCATCGGCAGACCGAATCCGGCAAGGGTATCCATTGTTTGCGCATGGGTGGTGAAAGTCATGCCTTCGATCTGCTGCAGGTTGAAGACCAGAATATCCAGACCTCGTTTTGCCGTCACCGCAGCATCCTTTTGCCGCAGCGACCCGGCAGCGGCATTTCGGGGATTCCGGAAGGTGGGTTCACTGGCGGCCTCCTGCTGTGCGGTCAGACAGGCGAACTGTTCCCGTGACATATACACCTCGCCGCGCACTTCGAGCATGGGCGGCAGGTTCGTGCCGGAGAGTTTTTGGGGAATGCTTGCGATTGTCATGAGATTTTCGGTGACATTCTCGCCGACAAAGCCATCGCCGCGGGTCGAGCCACGCACCAATACGCCATTTGCATATTCGAGCGAAACCGACAGACCGTCAATTTTCGGTTCGACGGTGAAATAGGGGTTCGGGAGTTCCTTGGCAATGCGTTCGAGAAAGGCATCGACCTGCTCGAAGGAGAACACATCCTGCAAGCTTGCCATCTGCACGGTATGCGTGACCTTCTCGAATTTCGATGAGGCATGACCCTGCACTTTTTGCGAGGGCGAATCGGGGGAGAGCAGTGCCGGAAATTCCGCTTCCAGTGCCCGCAGCTCCTGCATATATTGGTCATACTCATAGTCGGACACGATCGGCGCATCGAGATCGTAGTAGGCACGACCGTATTCGAGCAGCAATGCGGTCAATTCGGCAATGCGCTTGGCGGCTTCGGCTTGATTCATGGGAAACCCTCCTTACAATAGCACCGCACAGCGATGGTGTGTGTGGTACATAATATTAGGGCAACACCGCACAAAGACCGCCTGACGGCTTTGCACACCATCTGCTTGCGCTTTTTCTGTGATATTTCACAAAAAATCGACTGCGCATCTGACGCACAATCTTTGTGCGGTGTCGCCTTAGGTGTTTTTATCAACTTGATGAAATTGCTTGAGGTTGCCGGTTTTGGCATTGCGTGCCTCGATGAGGGCTTCGACCTCTGCCCAATCCAGACCCTGATTGGCAGCGAGTACCATCAGATGATAGAGCAGGTCATTGATTTCGTTTTTCAGTTCGTCGTTGTTACCGTTCTTAGCGGCAATGACGGTTTCGGTGGCTTCCTCGCCGACCTTCTTGCAGATTTTGTCCACACCCTGCCCGAACAGGTAGGCGGTATAGGAATTATCTTCGGCAGTACCGGCTTCAAATGCGGCCTTGCGAGCCTGAATGACGGCAAACATTTCCTGATACGGATTCATGATTCGTCCTCCTGATAGATTTCATTGAAAAAGCAGCTGTACGAGCCGGTATGGCATGCCGCACCGGTTTGACGCACGTTGAGCAGCAGCGTGTCGTCATCGCAGTCGCCATAGATGGATACGACTTTCTGTACATGACCGGAGGTTGCGCCCTTGTTCCAATATTCCTGACGAGAGCGGCTCCAAAACCAGGTATAGCCGGTTTCGAGCGTGCGCTTGAGGCTCTCCCGATTCATATAGGCGAGCATCAGCACGGTTTTCGTATCGACATCATAGCAGATTGCGGGAATGAGATCGCTCTTGACAAAGAAACGGTCGAGCGTATTGAGATCGATTTTAATCATGGGTATTTCCTCCACATTCAGCATCAGCGTACGGCAATGCCCTTGCTGCGGCAATCCGCCTTGACTTCACCGATGGTCAACTCTCCGAAATGGAACAGCGACGCCGCCAACGCAGCGGTGGCATCGGTCTGCAAGAACACATCGGCAAAATCGGACAGCTTGCCGGCACCGCCGCTTGCGATGACCGGAATGCGCACACGGGCACAGACCGCCTGCAGCATCTCCATATCAAAGCCCCCACGCACACCGTCGGTATCGATGGAATTCAGGCAGATTTCGCCTGCGCCGAGCCGTTCGACCTCGACCACCCAATCGAGCAGGTCTATGCCCATATCAATGCGTGCGCCGTTGGCATAGACCGAATAGCCGCCCTTGCCGTTGCGCTTGGCATCGATGCCGACGACGATGCACTGCGAACCGAAAATCTCTGCGCCTTCGGCAATCAGCTTCGGATTCTTGACGGCAGCGGAGTTGATGCTGATTTTGTCCGCACCGGCACGGAGTGCCTGCCGCATATCGTCAACTGTGGAGATGCCGCCGCCGACCGTCAGCGGAACGAAGACCTGCTTTGCGGTTTCCCGTACCACATCGAGGAAGGTACCTCTGCCCTCGTGGGATGCGACAATATCATAGAATACGATTTCGTCTGCGCCCTGCCGGTTGTACTCCGCAGCGCAGGCGACCGGATCGCCGACATCCTTGACGCCTTCAAAGTTGACGCCCTTGACGACCTTGCCATGGCGGACATCCAGACAGGGAACGATTCGTTTTGCGAGCATTAGGCTTTCCCTCCTTTGAGATAGGCGAGTGCATCTTTCAGCGAGAGCGTTCCCTGATAGATGGACTTGCCGCAGATTGTGCCGTACAGACCCATTTCGTTGCAGAGGATGATGTCGTCCATGGTATGCACACCGCCGCTTGCGATGATGCGGCACTGACCGGCAGTGGCATCGGCAAGTGCCTGCAATTGCACGGCATTGACGCCGGAGAGCGTACCGTCCTTGGAGATATCGGTGAAGATGAAGTAGCGCACACCGACCCCAATCATTTGCTTTGCCAAATCGATGTAATGCACATCGGAGGTTTCGAGCCAGCCCTCGGTGGCAACCATCTCTTGCTTGGCGTCGATGCCGACCACAACCGCTTCGCTGCCGAATTTGGCAATCGCATCGGCAACAAGCTGCGGATTTTTGAGGGCAGCCGAGCCGAGAATCACACGGGAAATGCCCATATCGAGATAGGCTTGAATGGTTTCGAGATTGCGAATGCCGCCGCCGAGTTCGACTTTCAGTC
The DNA here is from genome assembly GCA_944388075.1 of uncultured Clostridia bacterium. Taxonomy (GTDB): domain Bacteria; phylum Bacillota; class Clostridia; order Oscillospirales; family Ruminococcaceae; genus Firm-04. The sequence continues at coordinate 51,490 of CALXHI010000030.1, forward strand.
CGGTTTGGGATACGACCTTGCGGTAAATCTCCGCATTGACCGGCTTGCCCTCTTTCGCACCGTCCAAATCGACCATATGCAGCCATGCCGCCCCATCGGCTTCAAAGCGTTTTGCAGTTTCGACCGGATCGGCGGCAACTTTGGTTGCCGTTGCATAATCGCCCTGTGTCAGACGGACGCACTGTCCGCCGTGAATATCAATCGCCGGTAATAGGATCATTTCGTCACCTCCGCAAAATTCCGCAGCATCTGCAAGCCCTTTTCGTCGGATTTCTCCGGGTGGAACTGTGCGCCGAACACATAGCCGCCATCGGTGACGAGCGCCGGGATTTGACCGTCATAGTCGGCGGTTGCGAGGAGATAGCGGTTATCGCAGAACGCCTGATAGGAGTGGACGAAGTAGGCATACATCGGCAGATCGATGCCGGCAAAGAGCGGGCTGTCCTGCCGAATTTCCAGTTCATTCCAGCCCATATGCGGAATGATGACCTTCTGTGAGGGAATGCGATGCACCGAACCGGGAATCAGTCCCAGACCCTTGCAGGGCGTAACCTCATCGCTCTCCTCAAACAGCATCTGCATACCCAGACAAATGCCGAGCAGGGGTTTTTTCTTTGCCTCGGCACAGATGGTGGAAACGAGTCCTGTGCCATGCAGCGATTCCATTGCGGTAGGGAATGCACCCACACCCGGCAGAATCATCGCATCTGCCTTGCGAATGGCATCGGCATCCATCGTCATGCAATGCTCGATGCCCAGATAGCTGAGTGCATTGCTGACGCTGAACAGATTGCCGGCACTGTAATCAATGACTGCAATCATGCGAGTACTCCTTTCGTTGAGAGCACCGTACCGTCTGCATTTTCCCGAATGGCAGCTTTGAGCGCATGGGCGAATGCCTTGAACAATGCTTCACATTTGTGGTGGTCATTGCTGCCGTAACACAGATTGAGGTGGAGCGTGATACCGGCATGGACGGCAACGGCACGGAAAAATTCTTCGGTCAGACAGGCATCATAGCTGCCGATCATCGCATTGTTGAATGTCCCCTGAAAGACCAAGAACGGTCGGTTGGACAGGTCAAGCGAACAGAAGGCGAGTGCTTCATCCATCGGAATATAGGCACTGCCGTATCTTACGATACCGGACTTATCGCCGAGTGCCTGTGCCAATGCTTGACCCAGTACAATACCGGTATCCTCGACCGTGTGGTGGGCATCGACCTGCAAATCGCCGTTGACGGCAATGCGCATAGTGATGCCGCTGTGACGAGCCAGTGCGGTCAGCATATGGTCAAAGAACCCGATGCCGGTAGCAATGACGCTGTCGCCCTTGCCGTCCATTTGGAGCGTCAGAACGATTTGGGTTTCACGGGTATTGCGGGTAATTTCGGCAGTACGCATCGAATCTCTCTCCTTTATTCGGGCTGAAAAATCTCTTCAAAGGCATAGCGAAGCAAGGTCTGTTCTCGGCGAGAACCGCAGCAAATGCGCAGACCGTCCGGGAAACAGCGCACGGCTATGCCTTTCGCCGCCAATGCACCGTGAATTTCCTTTGCATAAGCGGTCTTGACAAAGACAAAGTTCGTGCGGGTCGGGTAGACCGTATCGAGATAGTCGGGGTATTTGCGTGCAAGCTCATTCATCATCGTGTAGAGCTTTTGCGTTTGCACAATCATCTCATTGCGGCAGGATTGCAAAAGGCTCTGTTCCTGCAAGACCTCTGCGGCGATGGTTTGGCTGACGGCATCGCAGTTATAGGGCGATTTCGCCGCACGCAGATAGCCGGTCAAGGTTGGGTTGGCGACGGCAAAGCCCATACGGACGGCAGCCAAACCGATGGCTTTCGAGCAGGTGCGCAGTACGATGAGATTCTCGTATTGGCTGACCAAATCGAGCACGGATTCATTCCAGAAGTCCATATACGCCTCATCGACAATGACCAGACCGGGAATGCGCTCAATCAGGCGAATGATCTCCGCACGAGGCAGACCGAGCGAGGTCGGGTTGCAGGGATTGGAGAAGATGACGGCTGCGGCATCCTGAGCGGCTGCAATCAGCGCATCGACATCGATTTGCAGCTGCTCGGTTTTCGGTACGACAACCGATTCCATTTCGGCGAGTGCGGCATAGAAGCGGTACATTGAAAAGTCATGCGATACCGTCACCAGCTTGCTGCCGGCTTGGAGAAAGCAGTTGGTCAGGATGGAGATCAGCTCATCGGAGCCGTTCCCGGCTGTCACGCATTCGGCAGGGATTTGATAGTATGCGGCGAAGGCGTTGATGGCATCGGTCGCAAGTGGGTCGGGATAGCGGTTGAAATCGAGCTGTTCGAGCTTTGCGGCAATGCGTTCTTTCAGCACGGCAGGCAAATCGAAATAGGATTCATTGGCATCCAACCGGATATCGAATTGTCCGGTAATCGGGTCATAGGGCTTGAGAGCCGTGAGTTTTTCCGGCAGCTGCATGGGTTTCCTCCTTGCTTCATACTGAGTCGAACCGAACGGCAATGGCATTGGCGTGTGCGGTCAAGCCCTCTTTTTCAGCGATGCAGAGAATCTTGTCCTTCGCATCCCGCAGAGCCTGTTCGGTGTAATAGATATAGCTTGAACGCTTGACGAAGCTGTAAACCGAAAGCGGCGAGAAGAAACGTGCCGTTCCGGAAGTCGGCAACACGTGGTTCGGGCCGGCATAGTAATCGCCGAGCGGTTCGGAAGCATAAGCGCCCAGGAATACCGAACCGGCATTGTCAAGCTTGCCGATGTATTCGAGCGGATTTTCCATCAAGACTTCCAAGTGTTCGGGGGCAATCTCATTGGCGATGGCAACCGCAGCGGCAGAACCGTCACAGACGAGAATTGCACCGAACCGCTCGAGAGACTGCCGAATGATATCCTGACGGGAGAGCGTCGGCAGCTGGCGTTCGATTTCGGCGAGGGTTTCGTTGGCGATGCGCTCACTGGTCGTGACGAGAATCGAGGAGGCGAGGACATCGTGTTCTGCCTGTGACATCAAATCGGCGGCGATATACTTGGGATTGGCAGAATCATCTGCCATGACGAGAATCTCGCTCGGACCTGCCACCATGTCAATATCCACCACACCGTAGAGCAGACGCTTTGCAGTTGCGACAAAGATATTGCCCGGTCCGACAATCTTGTCCACACGGGGAATGGAATCCGTACCGTAGGCGAGTGCGGCAACGGCTTGTGCGCCGCCCATCAGGAAGACTCTGTCCACACCGCAGAGTGCGGCTGCCACGAGAATATCGAGATTGGGCTTGCCGTCCTTACCGGGCGGTGTGACCATAATCAGCTCCCCGACACCGGCAATCTTGGCAGGAATGGCGTTCATCAGCACACTGGAGGGATATGCCGCCGTACCGCCGGGAACATACAGACCTACACGTGCCAGACCACGCAGACGCTGTCCGAGAATGACGCCGTCCTCACGGGTATTGACAAAGCCCTGTTCCTTCTGCCGATTGTGGAAATCGGAGATTTGCTCGATGGCGGAGAGCAGGGCCTCAACGAATGCGGGGTCAGCCTGCTCGAGGGCATCGGAAATGGTATCGCAGTCGACCTCGAAGGTTTCGGGGCAGCGACCGTCAAAGCGTTCGGTATACATCCGAACCGCCTTGTCCCCATGCTGCCGTACATCCTCGAGAATGTCGGTAACGGTCTGCACAATGGCAGGGTCGGGAGCGGTACTCCGATTGCGGAGTGCCGCAAAGAAATTCTGTTCATCGATTCCATTGCAGCGAATGACTTGCATGGGTATCCTCCTATCTTATTGTGCGGCAGTGTCGGAGAGCAGCTGCTCCATTTGGGAAATCAGCGTTTCGACCTCTGCCTGCCTGAGCTTCATACTGACGGTATTGCAGATCATGCGGGCGGAAATGGCGCACACATCCTCAAAGACCTCCAAACCGTTTTCCTTGAGGGTCGTACCGGTTTCGACGATATCGACGATGCCGTTGGACAATTCAAGCAGCGGTGCCAATTCGACCGAGCCTTCAATCTTGACGATATCGACATCCATGCCCTTGGTTTCAAAGAAATTGCGTGTGACATTCGGGTATTTGGTTGCAATGGTTTTCACGCCAAATCCGCTGTAAAAATCCGTACCCTTTTTGCCGGCGAGGGCAAATTTGCAGCGACCAAAGCCGAGGTCGAGCAGCTCATAGAATGTGCCCTCCATCTCCATGATGGTATCCTTGCCGACGACGCCCAAATCGCAGACGCCATGCTCGACATAGGTAATGACATCGTTTGCTTTGGCAAGCACGACCTCGAATTGCAAATCGCCGTTCGTGACCGGCAGAATCAGGCGGCGGCCCTTTTCTCGTACCACCGTGCAGTCATAGCCGAGCTGCTCGAGCAGTCCAATGGTATCCTTTTCCAGTCGCCCCTTGGTCAGGGCAATGCGCAAAGGCTTGCTCATAGCGGTCCTCCTTATCCTTGGGATGCAGCGGCTGCCGCATCGTCTTTTGCATATTCGATCGGCAAGACACTATCAATGCCGTGCTGTTTGGCATATTGATGTGCCTGCTCGAGGGTTTCGGAGAGCGAATGCTCGACCACCAGTCCCTTTTTCCGCAGCGTTGCCGCAGCCTTGACCGCATCGGCCTCACAGCCCGTCGCTGCCCAGATGAGGACATTGCTGTTTTGGGGCTGTGCCGGTTCGGTCTGCTGTCTGCTGAGGATCTTGACAATGGCATCGATGTTCACCCCAAAGCCGGTTGCCGGAACATCATAGCCGAATTCGGCAAGCAAATTGTCATAGCGACCGCCGGAAAGCACCTCCTGCCCATAGCCGGAGAGATAGCCGCGGACAATCATGCCGGTATAGTAATCCGTACGGTGTACCATGCCCAAATCGACGGTAATATGCGCCGGGTCGGCAAACTGCGTAACGGCTTCCCATATCGAATGCAATTCCTCGAGAATCTCGGCGAATGCCTCACCCGGACAGAGTGCCGCAGCCTGTGCAAAGACCGCCTCTCCGCCGAACAATCTCGGCAGCATCCGTAAGGCTTTCGTCACATAGCTTTGCGGCAGGGTATCGAGCAGGTCATTCAGTGCCGGGAAATTTTTGGTTTCGATGTAGTCACGGATGGTTTCCTTGGTGTCCTCGGAAACCGAAAGCTCCTGCATCAGCTGCCGGAAGAATGCGGCATTGCCCAGTTCGAGCGTATACTCCGTGCCGCAGGACACCAGCACATCCACTGCCGCTGCCAGCACCTCCATATCCGCCATACGGGAGGATGAGCCGATCAGCTCGATACCGGCCTGTGCAATCTCGTCGTCACGACCTTTCAGTGACGGCGAGATGACATGGACATTCTGGTTATAGCAAAGGCGCAGCGGCAGGGCAGCGTCCCGCAGACGGGTGGCGCAGACTCTTGCAATCGGCACGGTATTGTCCGGACGCAGCACGAGCAGCCTGCCCTTCGCATCGGTCAGCTTGTACATCCGCTCCTGTGGAAACGGGGCGGTTTTCCGATCGAAGACATCGTAAAATTCGAGGGTCGGGGTAATCAATTCGCTGTAGCCTCTTGCCGTAAACAGGTCATGCAGACGGGTTTCGACTTGTCGGCGCAGCGTACATTCCGCAAAGAGCGCATCTCGCATTCCTTCCGGTGTGACGAAGTCATATCGTTTCATCTGGTGAAATATCCTTTCCGTTTGGTTTCACTTTAGCGTAGTAGCATGGTAACATGATACCATGATAACATCGAAAAGTCAAGTCAAAAGAGGGAAAGCTGGTTAGATTTCGGCAGATCGCCCAAAGCGCCCATTTGCTCGAGGACTTCAATTGTTGTCTTTGACGCACCGCTTGCCGCCTGAAATTCGTCGACACACATAAAATCGGCAGTCTGTGCGGTGGTATAGAGCTTTTCGGCAGCGGCAGCACCGATACCGGGAATGGCGGAGAAGGGGATACGCAGCTTGCCGTCCTCGATGAGGTATTTGGAGGCATGGGAGCGGCGAATATCGACCGGCAGAAATGCAAAGCCACGGCAGAGCATCTCATTGACGATTTTGAGCATATCGAGCAGATCGGATTCCTTTTTGGAACGAGCCTTGCCCTTTTCGTTCAGCTCGATGATTTTTGCACGGACGGCATTCTTGCCGGCGACAGCCAGCTTGGCATCAAAATCATTGCCGCGGACGGAAAAGTAGGTGGCGTAGAAATCGAGCGGCTTATAGAGCTTGAACCACGCCAGCTTCATGGCAGCGGTAACATAAGCGGCAGCGTGTGCCTTCGGGAACATATATTTGATCTTCAAGCAGCTGTCGATATACCAATCCGGCACATCATGGTCCTTGAGCATTTGAATGCGTTCGGGGGTAAAGGTTTTGGGTGCTTTGCCCTTACGGGTATCCTCCATAATCTGGAACGCTTCTTTCGAGGGCACGCCGTGATAGAGCAAATAGGTCATGATGGAGTCACGAGTACCAATCACATTGGAAATCGTGCAGATATTGTTCGCAATCAAATCCTCCGCATTGCCCTTCCACACATCCGTCCCGTGGCTTAGACCGGAAATCTGCAAGAAGTCCGAGAACTGCTTGGGCTGTGCGCTGATGAGCATACCGATGGTGAAGTTTGTGCCCATTTCCGGCAAACCAAGACTGCCGGTTTTGCAGAAAATATCGTCCTCCGTGACGCCCATCACCGTACAGTCGGTACACATACGGAACACGTCTTGATCGGTGGTCGGGACATCGGCAATCTTTATGCCGGTGCTGTCCTCAAGGTGCTTGTAGAGGGTCGGCACGAGATGCCCCAGCTCGTCCAGCTTGAGAATGGTATCGTGCAGACTGTTGAAATCGAAGTGTGTGGTGATGGAGTCCGCCTCGTCTTCGCTCGGTTCACCGGGCTGCTGCACGGGCGTAAAATCGAAGATATCGAAGTCCTCCGGCACAACGACCATGCCGCCGGGGTGCTGACCGGTGGTTTTCTTGACACCGACACAGCCGGCGACCAGACGGTTGACCTCGCTATTGTTGACGCTGATGCCGCAGTCATCGAGGTAGTGCTTGACATAGCCGTATGCGATTTTGTCCTTGACCGCAGAAATCGTACCGGCTTTGAACACATTCGTTCTGCCGAATAGGGTTTCGGTATATCGGTGCGAACGGGTGTGGTATTCGTTGGAAAAGTTCTGGTCGATATCGGGGGCTTTGTCGCCATCGAATCCCAGAAAGGTTTCAAAGGGGATATCGTGGCCATCCCGTTTCATCGGGGTTTGGCATTCCGGACAGTCTTTCGGCGGCAGATCAAAGCCCGAACCGACGTTGCCATCGGTAATGAATTCGCTGTGCTTGCACTTGGGGCAGACATAGTGGGGTACGAGGGGGTTGACCTCGGAGATGCCCGCCATACTCGCCACAAACGACGAGCCAACCGAACCACGAGAGCCGACCAGATAGCCATTGCGTTCGGATTCGGCAACGAGCTTCTGTGCAATCATGTAAAGTACGGAGAAACCGTGTCGGATGATGGAATCCAGCTCTCGGTCAAGCCGTTTGCGCACGAGCTCCGGCAACGGATCGCCGTAAATGTTTTTGGCGGTTTCATTGGTGATCCGCACCAAATCCTCCTCCGCACCGGGCAGCGATGGCGTAAATGTTCCCTTCGGAATCGCATGGCAGCGGTCAATTTTATCGGCAATGCGATTGGGATTCGTCACCACGACCTCGAATGCCCGATCCGCACCGAGATAGTCGAATTCCTCAAGCATTTCATCGGTGGTACGGAAATAGAGCGGCGACTGGTCGGACGCATCGTCAAAGCCGTTGCCGTACTGCAAAATCTGGCGGTAGATGCTGTCCTTGGCATCGAGAAAATGCACATCACCCGTTGCGACAACCGGAATGCCGAGCCGGTCACCGATGGCAAGCACCTTGCGATTGAGGTCACGCAAATCCTCTTCGGTTTTGGGGGGGAATTTATCGCTGCGGAGCATGAAGGCATTGTTGGCAATCGGCTGAATTTCGAGATAGTCATAGAATTTGGCAATCTCATCGAGTTCCGCATCGGATTTGCCCTCAAGAATGGCGGTAAACAGCTCTCCGGCTTCACAGGCACTGCCGAAAATCAAGCCTTCCCGATGCTTTTGCAGCACCGACTTCGGCATCAGCGGCTTCTTATAGAAATAGTCGAGTTGACTGTATGAGACCAGACGGTAGAGATTTTTCATGCCGGTCTGGTTTTTGGCAAGGATGATCTGGTGGAAGGACTTGCGTTTTTTCGGGTCGATCGGCGGCAGCACGGCATTGAGGTCGGCGAGCGTCTTGACCTGATATTGCTTGACGGCACGCTCGATGAGGGCGATGTAGATTTTTGCGAGTATATACGCATCATCGGATGCCCGATGATGCTCGAACTTACCGCGCTTTAAGTACTTTGCGACATAGTCGAGCCGATGGTGGCCGAGTTCCGGCAGCATCACACGGCATAGCACCAGCGTATCGAGCGTGGCAAAGGGAAAGTCAATGGCATGACGGGCGCAGACCGCACGGATGAATGCCGTATCGAAAGCCGCATTGTGTGCGATCAGCACGGGGTGATCGCCGCAAAATTCCATCAGCTGACGCAGGGCATCGGCTTCTTTCGGTGCATTGGCAACCATTTCATTGGTAATGCCGGTCAATTCGGTGATATTGCCGGGGATAGGCTGTTCGGGATTGACGAAGGTCTGGAAGCTGTCGAGGATGCGCAGACCTTTGACCTTGACCGCACCGATTTCGGTTAAGCGGTCATTTTGCGAGGAGAGACCCGTGGTTTCCACATCAAAGAGAATGACCTCGTCCTCAATGGAACGAGTGTCGGCAGTATCGATGATGCACTCGTTCTGCAAATCGTTGACGACATAGGCTTCACAGCCGTAAATGACACGAAAATCCTTCCACTTGGCGGTCTGATTCATTGCCTGCGGGAAGGACTGCACCACGCCGTGGTCGGTAATCGCAATTGCACGATGCCCCCAGTCTCTGGCACGCTGCACCAAATCCTCGACAGCAGTGACACCGTCCATCGCAGACATATTCGTATGCAGATGCAGCTCCACACGCTTTTGCGGTGCATCGTCGGTACGGATTTGCTTGGTATAGGTATTGATGGCGATGGGTTTCATGACGATATCGTTGTCATAGTCGTCAAACGCTACGGATCCGTAAATCATCACAGTTGCCTTCGGCTTGATTTTGTCGAACGGAAAATCGGCAAGCTGCTGTTCATCGAGGAACAGCTTGATCAGGATACTGCCGGTAAAATCGGTGACGGCAAAGGTCACGAGGGTTTTGCCGTTCTTGAGCGGACGGGTTTCGGGTTTCTGGAATACCTCGACAGCCGCCGCAACCTTGCCGTTCGAGGGCAGGGCAGAGATGATTTCGGAGAGCGGTTTCGGCGGCTCTTTGACCAGACGACCGTAGAGCACATTCAGGCTCTCCTTATCGGGACGCTCAGGCTGAAGCGGCTCGGCATCGGGGGTAATCGAAGTGAAGGTCGGTTTCGGTTCGGGTTCGGCATCGGAGATAAAGAAGCGGTCTTCCGGCAGCGAATCGAGCACTTCGTTCTGCATGGCGGCATGGGCTTCCTCGGACGCATGGATATCACCGCCATATTCCACCTTCAGCACAATACCGAAAATCGTATGGATCGCACGGGCAAGCTCGTCCCGAAAATGCGTCTGGTCGAGCAGATCCGCACCGCCGTGCCGGAGCAAAATCGAGAGCACGCCGTTTTCATAGGTCAGACCGGCATCATCGAGAAAGCCGTTGATCATCGGAAAATCACCCTTCAGCGTCAAAAACAAATCGGGCAGAACATCGATTGAAAAAGTTTCGGCAGGATAGCGGCAGAGAATTCGAGTCTGTCGGTCTATGCGAGTCGATAGCTCCTGTTCGGTTTTGGCGAGGGTTTCATGGGGAATGGGTGTGTCGAATGCCACCACAAAATAGAGTCGGGTGTGCGCCTTGTTCGTCATCACCCGCTGCAATGTTCCGTCCAGTATGCATGTCGGGAGCTTCAACCCGAAGTCCCGCAGAAATTTACGCAGGGTCTGCTGCATGAAATGGCACATCCTTTCCTATGGCGAAACCGCACAAAATCTGTGCGGTACTGCCAATGATGTAGAATCAGAGTTTTTCGATTTCGGCAAGCAAGGCTTCGACCATTTCCGATTCAGGTACCTTCCGAAGAATTTCCTCCCCACGGAACAGGACCGCACAGCCGTCACCGCCGGCAATGCCGATATCGGCTTCTCGTGCCTCACCGGGACCATTGACCACACAGCCCATGACGGCAACCTTGATATTTTTCTTGCAGCTGCGCAATGCCTGTTCGACGGCATTCGCCGCGGAAATCAGGTCGATACGGGTTCTGCCGCAGGTCGGGCAGGACACGAGCGTAACGCCCTCCCGTTTGCCAACTGCCTTGAGAATGTCGATGGCAGCGGCAATTTCCTCGACCGGATCGGCGGTCAGAGAAACCCGAATGGTTTCGCCAATGCCGTCACAGAGCAGCGAACCGATACCGGCGGCGGATTTGATCAGCCCCATGCGAGCCGTACCGGCTTCGGTGACACCGAGGTGGAGCGGATAGTGCGTGCGTTCGGCGGCAAGGCGATAGCAGGCAATCATGTTGCGCACATCGGAGGATTTGATGGAGATGACGATATCCTCGAAGTCGAACTGTTCGAGCACGGCGGCGTGCTGCATGGCACTCTCCACCAAGGCTTCGGGTGTTGGTGTACCATATTTGGCGAGCAGATTCTTTTCGAGCGAACCCGAATTGACACCGATGCGAATCGGGATATGCTTTTGGCGGCAGCGGTCTGCGACTGCCTTCACACGGTCAAGCGCACCGATATTGCCGGGGTTGATACGAATCTTGTCGATACCGGCATCAGCAGCCGCTAGCGCAAGGCGGTAGTCGAAATGGATATCGGCAACCAGCGGAATCGAAACCGCTTCCTTGATGGCAGGAATCAGTGCAATGGCGTCCATATCGGGAATCGCCGCACGCAGAATCTCACAGCCGGCAGCTTCGAGGGCTTTTGCCTGTGCGACCGAACCGGCGATGTCATCGGAGCGGGTATTGAGCATGGACTGGATATAGATATGCTGTCCGTCGAGGGTGCAGTTCCCGACACGAACGGGATGAATGGTTCTCATGGCGAACACCTCCGAATGTTACTGCGTGGGCGGTTGGAAGATACGGAAAATATCCTGAAATGTCACGGCAATCATCAGCAGCATGAGCAGCGAAAGCCCGACAAAGTGGATCATGCCTTCGACTTTTGCGGAAATGGGCTTGCGGCGGATGGCTTCGATGATGAGGAATACCATGCGGCCGCCGTCGAGGGCAGGGAAGGGAATCAGGTTGAAAATACCGACGTTGATGGTGATGAATGCCATCAGGTCAAAGAGCGTCAGGCATTTTTCCCGGAATGTTTTGCTTTGCTCGACGACCGTTGCGGTGGTATCGACAATGCCGACCACGCCGGAGAGGTCATGGAAGCCGTACTTGCCGGATATCAAATCTACAAGCGAAATCCAAATCAGACGAGCGGTCGAGATGGTATTGCGACAGCTGTATGCCAGCACGGAGCCGAAGGTTTTCTCCTGTCCGTACACATAAAAATCCAGCAAACCCGTGGTTTCCTCATCATAGAACTTAACATTCTCGAGCGTGACCTTTTCGCCTGCCCGTTCGACCACGACCGTAAAGGTATCACAATCGTCATTTTGCAGGGCATAGGAGATATCGGTTGCGGTGAAGATATGCAGGCCGTTGATTTCGACAAAGCGGTCATCGACTTGCAGCCACTGATCCGATGTTGCAATGGATTCACCGGCTTCATTGCGGTGAAAATCGGCAACGGTGGTGGAAGTGATGGCGGTATCGATGCAGGTGACCAGTATGATCAGGAAAAATCCCAAAATGACATTCATGGTCGCACCGGCAACCGTCACGAGCATACGTTTCCAGACCGGCTGTTTGCGAAAGGAGCGGGGGTCATCGCTGTTTTCGTCCTCGCCCTCCATGGCACAATAGCCGCCGATGGGGAGTAATCGCAGGGTATAGAGCGTTTCGCCTCTTTGTTTTTGCAGGAGCTTCGGCCCCATGCCGATGGAAAACTCCAGCACACGAATGCCGCATTTTTTCGCAACGGCAAAATGCCCAAGCTCATGAATGAAGATAATCACGCCAAAGCAGAGGATCGCAACGAGAATGGTAATCAGATTCATAGGACAGAATGCTCCTTTTCCGCAGCAGAGATATGGTTTACAGCTGTTCGGCAACGAATGCCCTTGCCATGCGATCGGCATTCACCACATCGTCATAGCAGGTCAATTCGGTAATCGGCAGCGTTTCGATGGATCGGGTCACCAATTCACCGATGCGCAAGAACGGGATTTTCTTTGCAAGGAAAGCGGCAACCGCAGCTTCGTTCGCACCGTTTGCGATACATGCTGCCGAACCGCCCATCGCACTTGCCGTAATGCAGGCGGTCAGGCAGTCGAAGGTTTCAAAATCGGGCTTAGCAAAGGTCAGTGTGCCGTAATCAGTCAGGGAAAGCGGCTTGGTCGGGCAGGGGAGTCGGTCGGGATAGAGGAGGGCGTACTGAATCGGAATCTTCATATCCGGTACGCCCATCTGCCCGATCATCGAATCATCCTGATAGACCACTGCCGAATGCAGGACGCTCTGCCGATGCACCACGATCTCGATTTGTTCGGGTGTCAGGTCAAAGAGCCAGCGAGCCTCGATGAACTCAAGTCCCTTGTTCATGAGGGTAGCAGAGTCGATGGTAATCTTGCTGCCCATGCTCCAGTTCGGGTGGTTAAGTGCCTGCGCAACGGAGACATTCTGCAAATCCGCCTTGGGTTTCCCGAAGAACGGGCCGCCCGATGCGGTCAGGATAATCTTCTTGAGCTGGTTTCGTTTGTTGCCCTGCAAGCACTGGAAAATCGCCGAATGCTCGCTGTCTACGGGCAGAATCGGCACACCGGCTTTGGCAGCAGCATTCATGACAAGCGCACCGCCGGCAACGAGGGTTTCCTTGTTGGCGAGGGCAATGGGCTTATGTGCCGCGATGGCAGTCAGTGTCGGGAGCAGACCGACCATGCCGACCACGGAGTTGAGCAGCAGCTCGGTAGTGCTGTGGGCAGCGATTTCGCAAAGCCCCTCCATGCCTGCCAAAAGGCGGCAACCAAGACCGGCTGCCGCTTCCTTAAGTGCGGGATAATGGGATTCATCGGCGACACAGAGCAGCTCCGGACGGAGGACTCTTGCCTGTTGCACGAGGGTATCCACACGGGTATTGGCGGCCAGAGCGGTGACACGCAGACCGTGCATCTGCGCCACTTCAATGGCTTGCGTGCCGATACTGCCGGTAGAACCTAAAATCGCAATCTGTTTCATAGCATTGCCTTTCTTGGAAAACCTGTGGTATCAGATGCTGAAAAATCCGGTGGCAGATATGTAAGCGTAGAAGAACGGCATCACGAGCAGGACGCTGTCAAAGCGATCGAGCAGACCGCCGTGTCCGGGCATGATTTTGCCGAAATCCTTGATATTCTGCTGCCGCTTGATGACGGATGCGGTGAGGTCACCGACCGTACCGAGGACGCCGCAGAGACCGCCGATGATGGCCACGGAGAGCCAATGAACCGCAATCGGCGTACCATTATGTGCGAGAATCTTGCTGTAGATCAGGCTGAACAGCACAAAAAAGAGGATATCGACCACAATGCCGCCGATGAAGCCTTCGATGGTTTTCTTCGGGCTGACTTCGGGGCAGAGCTTATGCTTGCCGATGGCAGAGCCGACGAAATAGGCACCGGAATCGGCGAGCCATGCGCCTGCCAATGCGAGCACCAGATAGATGACGCCGTGCTGTTCATGGCTGTGGTTGAGGAGAATTGCCGTACACATCGCACCGGGGATGAGGTACATCGCACCGAGCAGGATAAAGAAGGAACGGCTGCTCATATGGGTTTTGTGACGAACGAAGTCCAGCAGGATGATGGTGGTGCAGGTAACCAGCAGCATTGGGCGGAATTTGCCGAATGCGCCGACCGTGCAGAAGGGCAGCAGCAGACCATAGAGAAGGACAGCGATGGACGAGAGGCGGAACGGAAGCAAATCCATCACATGCAGAAATTCATAGAGCATGATGCAGGTGACGGCAGCAATGGCGATCGGCAGTAAGAGTGTGTTGTGGAAAAACAGCACCAGCAAGGCGATCGCAACACCGCCAATCGCTGAAAAAATACGAGTTTTCATATGGAATTTACGGGCAGATCCGTACTCCTTTCCAATAGGTTACACGCCGCCGAATCTGCGGTTGCGGCTTGCATAATCGACCAAAGCTTTGTCAAATTCTTTGGGCGAAAAATCCGGCCAGAGCGTATCAGTGAAATAGAATTCCGCATAGGCACTCTGCCAGAGCAAAAAGTTGGAGATGCGATATTCGCCGCTTGTGCGGATGACGAGGTCAACATCGGGCATCTCCTTGGTATAGAGATGCTGCGAGATGATTTCTTCGGTGATATCCTCCGGCTGGAGCAGACCCTCCTTGACCAAAGCGGCAATCTCCTTGACCGCAGCGGTAATCTCATAGCGAGAGCCGTAATTGGCAGCGATCCCGGTGGTCATGGCATGGAAATCGTGGGTATCCCGTTCGAGGTTGTCATATTTCTCCTGCAGATCGGCGTCAAAGCCGTTGCGGTCGCCGAGCAGCACAAAGCGCACATTGAGGTCAAAGAATTCGTATGCCTCGACGAGATATTTCCGCATGAGATCCATGATTGCATGCACTTCGTCGTCGGGACGTTTCCAGTTTTCGGTCGAGAACGCATAGAACGAGATATACGGAATGCCGATGTCACGGGTATGGCGAATGATTTTGCGGAAATTGTTGGCACCCTCGAAATGGCCGGCAGTACGGGGAAGCGCACGCTTTTTCGCCCAACGCCCGTTGCCGTCCATGATGATGGCGACATGGCGAGGGAGCTGTTCGACGGGAATCGGAGATATGGGCTTTTTTGCCATCGCAAAGCAGTCCTTTCTGAATGGAGATGAGAACAGGGTGGAACGGCGCATCGGCATGTCCCACCCTGTCGGCTTACAGGCGTTATGAGGGGAAAGCCATTAGAGGTTCATGATATCCTTTTCCTTCGCAGCAACGAGCGAATCAACCTCAGCGATATACTTGTCGGTGAGGGTCTGCACCTTCTTTTCGGCAGCCTTCATATCATCCTCGGTGATTTCGGAATTCTTCTTCATGGCTTTGAACTTTTCCATGAGGTCACGCCGTTCATTGCGAATGGCAACCTTTGCCTCGTCGCCGTACTTCTTGACGGTTTTTGCAAGCTCCTTACGGCGTTCCTCGGTCGGCTGCGGAAAGACCAGACGAATGGCTTTTCCGTCATCGGTCGGGGTAATACCCAGATCGGATGCCAGAATCGCCTTGGTAATCGGGCGAATCATGGTGGCATCCCACGGGGTAATCATCAGCATACGAGCCTCCGGTACGGAAACGGCTGCTACCTGATTGATCGGAGTCGGTGTGCCGTAGTAGTCCACGGGAATCTTGTCAAGCACGGAGGGGTTGGCACGGCCTGCACGAATCGTTGAAAATTCGCCCGTCAGGCGTTCAATGACCTTCTTCATACGAGTTTCGCAGTGGTCAAATTTGGTTTGCATCGCTTCGATCATAATATTCACGCTCCCAAAGTATTATAGTATATGTTTCTATGACCGCTCTCATGCGGTGGTATCCGGAATGATGAGCGTACCGAGATTTGCGCCCATGCAGACATTGTAGATGTTCTCCGGCGTGCCCATATCAAAGACCAGCATGGGCATACCGTTTTCCCGGCAGAGGGTTGCAGCGGTGCTGTCCATGACGCCGAGCTGCTTGTTGACGACCTCGCTGAGCGTGAGGGTATCATACTTGACGGCATCGGGATATTTTTTCGGGTCTTTGTCGTAAACGCCGTCGACCATGGTAGCCTTAAGCAAGATATCGGCTTCGATTTCGTTTGCACGCAGAGCGGCAGCAGAATCGGTCGAGAAGAACGGGTTACCCGTACCGCAGCCGAAGATGACGACACGGCCTTTTTCGAGGTGACGCACGGCACGATTGCGGATATAGGGTTCGGCGATTTGTGTCATGCTGATAGCGGTCTGCACACGGACATTGCAGCCGAGCGATTCGAGCACATCGGCGAGTGCAAGTGCATTCATGGCTGTTGCGAGCATACCCATGTGATCGGCACGGGTTCTGTCCATCGCACCGGACGAACGGCCACGCCAGAAGTTACCGCCGCCGACAACGATACCGACCTGCACACCGGCATCGGTACAACGCTGAATGCTTTCGCAGATGGGGGTAATGATTTCGTAGTCCAGACCGGTTTTCTTTGAGCCTGCGAGGGCTTCGCCGCTGACCTTCAAGAGTATTCTGTGATATTTCGGTTCCATGTTCCATAGCCTCCATATGTCGGGTATAGTACTATTATTATACACGATTTTTGGCATTCTGTAAAGAGGAAAACGAGAAAATTTCATTTTTTAGAAAAAATCTTCCGGAGGACGATGGTACGAATCGGAACAAGAGTCCGCCCAAATGGGTTTCCAAAGGGACAATGTCTCTTCGGCAGGAAACCGGAGGACAGCGTTCTCCGATGGGTATGGGCGAAGCCCATGTCATTGAAAAATCCGACGCTATTAAGCGTCGGATTTTTTAAAGTACAAAGACTTTATGCAATTACTTCAGCATGCTTGCGATCTCGCCTGCGAAATCGTCCACACGCTTCTCGATGCCCTCGCCGCAGCCGAAGCGGACGAAAGACTTGAGGGTTATAGCCGAACCGGCAGTCTTGCTGCAATTTGCAACATACTGCTCGATGGTCATGCCGTTCTCCTTCACGAACTCCTGACAGAGCAGGCAGTTGTCGGCGTAGTAGACACCGAGCTTGCCCTCTGCGATCTTTGTGAGAACAGCCTCAGGCTTATTAGCCATCTTGGGATCTTCTGCCATCTGTGCCATGACGATTTTCTTCTCCTGCTCGATGGTTTCGGCAGGAACATCAGCCTTTGCCAGATAGGTGGGCTTCATAGCGGCAACCTGAAGTGCAACATCGTTCAGGCAATCCTTCACGGCATCGGTTGCACCGGCAGCGCAGTCAGCAACAACCAGAACGGCACTCTTCTTGTCGAAGTGGACATACTCCTTCACGCAGCCCTCAACACGAGCAAAGCGGCGGATTTTCAGGTTCTCACGGAACTTGAGGAAGATCTCCTGCAATGCCTGCTCAACGGTCATATCCGTGCCGTTGAACGGAGCGGCGTTCAGTGCATCGAGGTCAGCAGGGTTCACAGCCAGAATGGTCTTTGCAACGCCCTCGACGAAAGCAACAAACTCCTCGTTCTGAGCTACGAAGTCAGTTTCGGAGTTAACCTCAACGATAGCACCAACGGTGTTGTCGTCATTGGTCAGCGCAAGTACTGCACCCTCGGCAGCGATACGGTCAGCTTTCTTTGCCTGATTGGCAAGACCCTTTTCACGCAGGATGACGATTGCCTTCTCGACATCGCCGTCTGCTTCGGTAAGAGCCTTCTTGCAGTCCATCAAACCAACGCCGGTGGACTTACGCAGATCGTTTACGTCTTTTGCGGTAAAATTCGCCATAATAGGTGTCCTCCTATTGATTATTCTGCATCAGCAGCTTCGGCAGCCGACGCTTCCTCTGCGGCAGCAGCATCGGCACCCTGACGTCCCTCAATGACGGCATTTGCGATGGTGCCGGCAATCAGCTTGACTGCACGAATGGCATCATCGTTGCCGGGAATGACATAGTCAACATCGTCCGGATCGCAGTTGGTATCCACGATAGCAACGATCGGAATGCAGAGCTTCTTTGCCTCGGAAACGGCAATCTTCTCCTTGCGGGGGTCAACGATGAACAGCGCACCGGGGAGCTCAGTCATGCCTTTGATACCGCCGAGGAATTTCTCAAGCTTTTCGATCTCGAGGGTCAGCTTGCTGACTTCCTTCTTCGGGAGCAGGTTGAATGTACCGTCAGTCTCCATAGCATGGAGCTGCTCGAGACGCTTGATTCTCTGACGGATGGTCTTATAGTTGGTCATCATACCGCCCAGCCAACGTGCATTGACGTAGTAGGAACCGGAGCGGAGAGCCTCCTCACGGATGGAATCGGCAGCCTGCTTCTTGGTACCGACAAACAGAACGGACTTGCCTTCAGCGGCCAGGTCACGTACGAAAGCATATGCTTCCTCCAGTTTGCGAACGGTTTTCTGCAGGTCGATGATGTAGATGCCGTTGCGCTCCGTGAAGATATAGGGAGCCATTTTCGGGTTCCAACGGCGGGTCTGGTGACCGAAGTGGACACCAGCTTCGAGGAGCTGTTTCATAGATACAACGCCCATTTGAGTTTCCTCCTGAAAATAAAAATTTGGTTTGACCTCCGAATGCCGCAAGGAGAAGCCGCAGTCATCTGCATGAAACAGATGAACCGATGCAGCTGCGGACATTCGTGTGAAGTGCCTTACTATTATATCATATTTTGCCCGTCTTTGCAAGGAATCAGACACACGGCGAAACGCCGAAATTTCAAATAATTTGCATCAGCATTTTGTTCATACAAAACAAAGGGAGCGGCAGCTGCCGTTCCCTTTGCTGACTAGAGGTTATGTGCCCAAATCTTCCGATGCCTTTATGCCTGCGAGATACTGCAAAATGGCTGCGGCATCAGTCGGGTGAATGGCATTGTCTTTGATGCAATCGGCATTTTTCAGCCCCTGTACCGAGATCGTAATAGCGGTATCTTCCGAAATGTAGCGATTGAGCAGCACCACATCGGAGATGTTGATCGTACCGTTCACATCGACATCGCCATAGAGCGTGCTGTCCGGCTCTGTGGTGGAAGTGGGGGGAGTGGTCTGACTGGAACCGGCAGGCGGATTGGCACTGATCGAGCCGGTACCGGTTGTGCCGTCCGGTTCTGTGCCGTAAATTAGCGTACCGTTTTCGTATACGGTGATGTACTGTGATTTGATGTTCTCCTCGGTGCTTGCGCCCTGTGCAGAGTAGTCATTCGTGCCATCCCAACCGCTGCCGTAGTTCGGGTAGACGAGTGCCAGCAGGATTTCGCACTGATGCTGACCCTCCGAGATGGGCAATGCGACTCTGCCATCGGGCAGTGTGACCTCGACATAGTAAATCGAACCGTCATACTGTATGGGTTCGGAGATAATCGCATTGGCGTAGCCGCTGTACATTGCCGATTGATCACGGTCGCAGCGAATCGTGATATCCGAACCGGAGTAGCCTGCCGCTTCGAGTTCGCTTGCATCGAAATAGTAGCGCATCGAGAGGTTATCCACAATGCGAGCCGGCCATGCGGTATGGTTGGTCAGCTTCAGGCTGACGGTCGAGCCGGAAGCGGTATGGGAGACTTTCGCTGCAACGTAAATCTCATCGTCACGCACCTCAGCCGGTGGGAATGCCGGATCGGTTTCACCGCCGTAGGCATCGACCATCTTGCAGAGCAATGCGGTATAGCCGGCGTTATAGTCGGTTGCGACCTCGTTGTTGATGTAGTTATTGCGGTTATCCTCGTAGTTGCCGGAGGAATCCGGTCCGCCAACCAAAGCACCGTAGAGGATATGGCGGTTGCCTTCGGGATCTTCGGTGCTGTTCTTCCAAGAGGCATGGGATGTGCGGTGATGGGGATTGCGCGGTGCAGTTTCGTTATAGCCGACCACATATGCTTGATTGTCGGGATTATCGCCGAGACAGTAGTTGATCTGCGCCTCATAAAGTGCTTTATAGTCGGCGGCTTTGCTGTCATCGGCAAAGAGATTGTCCGTTGCGACTGCGGTCAGGAATCCGACCGAGCAGGCATAGCGCAAACAGCCCCAAGTATCGACATAGACCGCACCGCCATCGAGCTTGTTGGTGGAATTGAGCCAGTAGTCGAGATGCTTTTTCGCCTGTGCCACCCATTTGGCATCGCCGGTGTTGATGGCATAGAGCAAGGTTGCGCCCTGCTGGACATCGTCCCAGCACTGCGCCCAAGAATATTTCAGCTCATTTGTACCGAGCTCCTGACCGAGATTCGGTTCATAGGATGCGGCTTTGGTGAGATATGCCTCGTCGCCGGTTGCCATATACAGCCAGTTTGCACACCAGAACAGTTCGTCATAGAAATGACTGGAGCGGTAGAAATTTGCCGCATCGGAGTTTAGATAGGTTGCATCACTGCGGTCAGCGTCTGCCATCTCGAAGTAGTTGACGGCATGGGTGAGATAGTCATCCAGCACGGCGGCATCGACCTTGCCCTGCAAGGCGCAGTAGCCGGCGGCGAGTGCCGCACCCATTTCAGCTGTGACCGCAGAGCAATTTCTGCCTTCGAGATGTCCACGGGGTTCGCTCACGCCCTGATCAGCCATGCCGTATTCGACCAGTTCTGCACAGCCCCACCAGCTATGGTCGTGCTGACCGTTGCCGACCTGATAGATGACGCTGTCGCCTAAATCGCAGGCGGCGAGGTAATCGAGCGTCCATTTGAGGTTATTGACATAGTTGGTCATTTCGCCGACCGCCTCGACACCATCCGGATAGGCATAGAGTCCCCATGCGAGCATGGCGGCGGAATATGCCATTGGCAGATTGAATTTGACGTGGTCACCAGCATCGTACCAACCGCCGTTCACGTCATCATCGACTGTCGCATCGCCACGCCATTCCACACGGTTCCAGTCCGGCAGCTCGCCTGCCTGCTGACATTCGTAGAAGAACAGCGACATTTGCAGTGCCGAGGCATAGTTGATATCGGCAGCGGCAGTGGGCAATGTAGCAGCCGGTATGGACACTGCCGTCATACCTGCGGCGGTGAGCAGTGCTGTGAGACGCTTTCGGTTTAACATAAAATCCCTCCCTTTTTGCGGTACACTGTACCAATTATATTATGCCATATTTTTCTTAATTTGTCAATTGTGCGGTGTGCCCTAATATTAAAATTGGCATATGAAACCACGCCAATGAACGAGCAGATAGTTCATCCGGAATCATCTCTACATCCACATAATAATGCTGAGCATTAGGAATCGGGTTTAATACACAATGCACAAAATCATAATTTGCAGATATGCTGGTAATTTTGCTACCATTTGCGGCTATTTCGGTTTCGTATTCTTCCATGAAAACATCTGAAAAACCTTGTCCATCATAGGAAAGACAATAGTCAACATCATCTGAACGTATAGTTACATACTGAGCAAGATTTCCACCCTTTGAATGACCGCTTACAGTCACATTACCAACCTCACCCATACTTTCTGCTATTTTCATAGACTCTTCGAAAAATGCAAGAGCGTTTTCTTGTTCTGTACTATCTTCCTGAATAGCTCCAACAAAATTATCGACCCACGATTCACTATATGAATAATCGCCGGAATATATAACTGTAACATTATTGTCCGAATCTTTAACACAGAAGCCATGTGTTCCGGAGTTAGTTTTCGAAACGTTAATGACTTCTAATTCCATAAGAGAAGGATTGGCTTCAACATATGAAATGATTTTATCAAAATCATCGCTTGCCACAATATCAATAGGGGTTGAGTAGACCCCATTTTTATATCCTTGTACAATTGTACTAACTTTAAATCCCTTTGGGTCTTTTGCAAATTGGTCGGATAGTTCTGCAAAATAAGCAATATTATCCAATAAAATCAGTTCGTTATTATTCATAATAATTTCCGTCCTTTCATAAGTGCCTTAACCTTTATAAGCAATGAGTTCTATCGACTCAATTAGCTCAAAGTGTGAATTTGAACCCGCTTTTATCTGTTTATAATCATCATCATCATAAACATATAATTTTACTGTTATAGTATAATCATTCTCTTCTAAATAAAATGCTAACTTTTCAAGCTCGTTAGAAATATCTTTGGATTTTTCGTATTCAGATTTTGGCAAAGTTAAAATAAAATAGATTGACGACGCTACCGTTGCACTTTCACTATTTGAAGTAATGCTAATTATTTCTTCAGCAGTCAATTCTATTTTGCATTCAGCTGGAAATCGTTGTGTTGCACCAGTAAAGTCGATTAAATAATCCGTAAAAACAGTTTGCATCACATAATCATTAAGCCATTCTTCCATTCTTCTTTTTATAATTTGCCCATAATACGATTCGCATTTCACATACAGTTCGTCTGTTCCTTCTGTTTCTCTCCCGTGCACCTCTACATTATATTCGTTATCAATATCACCGTCTGCAATATTTACTGTCACATTATAATATTGTACTGATGAAGGGTCGGGACCTAAAAAAACGTTGCCGGCAACATTTTTGTATGTAACAGTAGCTTCAACACCATATTTCTCCATGAAATATTCTTCAACTACCGTGTCTACAGTATCTTCAAGCTTTTCAAGCCGTATTGGAGAAAAACCTTGAGATTCGTTTGTGCTTTTAAAAAAGGAGCAACCTGTAAAACAAAAAAGCCCCAGAAGCATCACCCCCATCATTATATTTGAAAGAAGTTTTCGCAAATGTTTCAAATCAAATCACCTCAATGTATTTATAATGGTTGATAAACTGCCGTATTAAAAATTAAGTTGTTGTATTCAATCTCTCATTTCATTCCAATATCCATCAAAATTGCAGTGTGCAATTTCAAAAATATGATAATGTCACGGTTGCGACATAGCTATAACACATATTATACACCATTAA
>CALXHI010000031.1 GCA_944388075.1 uncultured Clostridia bacterium
TTGTGCGTTTGTGCTATCGAAAGAAAGTCGCATCCACAAAGAAAACGTTATCCGGATTTCATTCCGCTTCGCTCCATTCCATCCAAATAACTTGCGATAGTGTCTTGACAAAATACAATAGCCGTGATATACTAAAAACGGATCAGCCTGTTCGAGCTGATCCGCTTTTCTATCGTTTATCGTTTTTATTGTGGAAGCTGCCGAATCAGATGTAGCTTGCACTGCCATCTGCTCAGACTGAATGATGCTTTAATCTTGGATTTGGATAACATAACAGCATCTTTATCAAGGGGAAAGTGCTGTTGTCAAACCGGATTCACAAAAAAGCAGAATCGAGTGCTTTTATGGGATGAAGCGGAAATGAAACATACAACCTTTGGAATATATAGAGGATTCCGAGCATGAATTGTTGCAGGTGTATTGCGGTGCAGAGATTACGGCACACGAATTATGTTGGTCCAACAATACGGAATGACTCCCGCACAGCTGTACAAAAAGATCCAGCGCATTTGACGAAAAGTAAAAAATAGCCAAAAGAACGCTGGGCAACGCATCGTTCTTTTGGCTAAATCCCCGATTTTTTCTTCAGGAAGAAAAAACTAAGCCTCTAAAACCATGAAATAATGAGAGGAGTGAACAACAATGAAATACGATGCGTTGTACAGTGCATTTCAAAACGATAATGCCGACCGTGCGTTTTTACAGGAATTGCACGAAAGATTGGATGTTGAATTGCAAAAGCCGTTTGAGGAACGCGACTTCGATTTGATTGAGGAATGCACAGAAGCCATTACAACTATGGAAGGCATGGAGTCGATGATACAAGAACATTCATCAGAAGCAATTTTGCAGTTGCAGCAGCAGAATCGGCGGTCAAACATTACACAGCATCGAAATCCTTTGCGCAAGCGTTGTTGGATTTCCGCCTGTGCCTGTGCGGCAATTATCATTGGAGCAAACATCTGGTCGGTGGCAGCGTTGGAACATAATATTTTTACCGCAACGGTACAATGGTTTCAAGGCGGTTTTAATATTACCATGCCCGACCCTGAACAATCAATTGCGCCTGCCGATGAAGATGACCTTTACGGCATGAAAGCCGAATGCGAAAAATATGGCTTTACACCATTGACTCCTACTTATTTGCCGGAAGGATTAGTTCTGAAGCATACTGAGGTCATCACCGATGCGCAATGTTCTAAATTGATTTTTTATTATACAATCAAAAAAAAGGATGCCGAACAGGTACGGTTGAATGTACATTTTTATCACTACAACAGTGCGGAAGATGTGCAACCCATCGGTTTATCATCCGATAACACAGAACCGAAAGAAGAAATTATGGGTAATGCCACGATTTGGACTTTAGAAGAAGATGACCAAGTTCAAATTACGTTCTTGTATGAAAACACAGTATATCTGATTTCTGGTCATGGGATAAGCGGAGAGGAATGCCGTAAGATTACTGCATCGTTGGTTTCAATTGTATAGTAATGTTGCACGAAAACATTTTATTATTTATGTGCAATCATACAAAGTTTTTGTATTTTGTGATAAAAGCGAAAAACTGAGGCTTTTCAAACCATGAATGGATAGGAAGAATCAAGTTGTTCTTCCGAAATAAAAAGAGAGGTATCAATATATGAACATGAAACAACGAATTTGGGCAATCGCTTCTGCTGTACTATGCTGCTCTACTATGAATATGAGTGCATTTGCAGTAGACACAATCGACGAGGAGATTATGCCGCTGTCGGAAGGTCTTATTGACTCTCACAGTGTAAGCGGTGTGTATGGCTACAATACGCTGGTCATTAGTGCGTCTACCATCGGTTCTGACCAGATGGCTAAGATTGGCATCATTGACATTGTGGTGCAGCACAGCTCCGACAAAGCCACATGGAGCGATGAGGTTGATGTTGCCGACATGATCAACGAAAATGCCTACAGCTTTTCGGTGAGCGACTATGGTGTGCCGGTTATCAGCGGCTACTACTACCGTGTTAAGGTCACGCACTACGCTAAGGAGCAGGGTTGGTTCTTCCCGGACAGCCAAAGCATTACGACTTATTCCACCGCTGTCTGGATCGGCTGATGCGTGAAATCGGATAGGAGGTGAGTCCACTGCATAGATAAAGCGTATCACAAGCGTTTCCAGTGCCATATGTACGACATGAGCGGGCTTCTCGAAAAAATACATGATTTTAAGGAGGTTACAACTATGAAACATCGCCATTTGTTTACAACGACAATTCTTGCTGTTTTCTCATTTTCATTTGTTTTCGGAACAACTGCTTTTGCCGCACCACAGAAAACAACTAGCTATGACGCAACAGAATATAAAACGCTCAGCCAGCAGTACCTTGAGTATGTAAATTCCGAATATGCTACACCTGCCGGTATTGCTTCCATGCAGGAGACGCTGTATGAAGTAGAGACTACTGTAGGAAACGATGCTGAAACCAGACTGCCTTCTGACCTGATTGATTTTGAGGGAACGGTTGGTCGGAATGCAACAGAATACAAAACCCTGCGTCAGCAGTATGTAGAATATAAAAACTCTGATTACGCTACGCCGGAAGGGATTGCTGACTTTCAGGCAACTCTCGCTGAAGTAGAAGCCGTTTTGAACGCTGATACGACAGCAGAACCTCGTTCCACCACTGGTAAAACGTTGGATGTGCCGTATTTTGAACAGGAAGAAAGCTATTATTGTGGTCCTGCAACAGTAAAGCAGACATATTCTTTTCTGAACGAATTTTTAAATGGATCGACATATTCTCCTCCGCAATCGAATCTGCGCTATATACTTGATACCACGGAAGATGGAACGGATCAGAATAATATTGAAACATATCTCAATAGTTCGTTTCCTTCCATCAGCTATTCTATGCTTTGGAGAAACGGTGCATACACAAATGCAACACAGATGTTTAACCTTATCAAAACCGATATCAACAACAATAAACCTTCCATTGCACATGTGATTATTTCTGCGAAGTTGGAAGCAGATTCTGAGTGGAATTACACTACAGGCGGACATTATCTCAATTTCCGCGGCTATGTAGAAGCGGTTTCAACAGGGGTCGATATGGTTCTGATTACTGACCCGAACTTTGATGGTCATGGTTATTCTTCAGGCAGATATGGCGTCATCAAAGAAGCAGTTTACGCAGCCACCGATCGGTTCTCATCATGAAGAAGGGCAAGGTATGCGCATTGCTTGCGGCGGTTGTACTCTCTTTGAGTTCGACCGGCTGCACGCAATCGTCACAGGAGTCGGAATTATGGACGGAAAGCAGCACAACAGCTGCCACCACCACAACAACCACTGCATCGTCTGCCGCAGAATCGAAAGCAGACAATACACCGGAAAGCATTTACACCATTGATTATACGAAAGTGGAAAACCGCTGCACCATCGCAAAGGATGAAGATGAGCGTTTTCTGAAAAATCTTACTGTCGTACAGAAAGAAATCAATCCGGAGGATTACAAATCGATTCAAATTACCACGCCCGGTATCCTAAATGTATACAGTGCATACCGGAATCGGATGCTTGTTGGCTTGTGGCCTGACGGGGGAAATCATGTAGAAGAGCTTGGCTGGTATGATTGCATCACGGATACTTATACACCCATTGGCACAATCCCTATGAACATTGCCAATGCCATCAGCAACTTTATTGTGCAGGATCGTTACTTTGTATATCTGAAGCTATTCCCCGCAGAAGATGGGTGGCAGAGCGAGCTGACCATTGTGGATCTGCAAACCGATGAGATTTTTCTCGCCGACAGCTTTTTGACGCATAACATACATCAAACGATCACACCTGTCGGTGA
Source organism: uncultured Clostridia bacterium (assembly GCA_944388075.1). GTDB lineage: Bacteria > Bacillota > Clostridia > Oscillospirales > Ruminococcaceae > Firm-04. The sequence goes on from CALXHI010000031.1 coordinate 3,843, forward strand.
ACATGCGTTGGCATATCAGTATTATGAATACGATACGCAAGATTGGATCGTGCGGTATTATGACATGGAAACAAAGACCGCCAAAGAGATTTACCGCCATACCAATATGAATAAAAATGCCACAACTTCCCCGACGGCAATCGCCAGCGACGGAACCAATATCATACTGTTCATTCAGTATCAGACAGAAACTCTGCCGGTAACCATTATGCAGTGGATGAAACCGGATGGTACGCTTTTGAAAGCAGAATGTATCCCATTGCATAAAGCCTTCGGCGGAGGGAATTATCACATGGCGGGGGCACAAGTGATCGGTGATTATTATATCTTTTCGGCAAAGAAGACAACAAATCTGCGAACCGCAGTTTACCGCCGTGAAGGAGATACCTTTATTCCCGTCGCACTGGGGAACGACGCTTTGGGCTATATGATTGACTATGCTCATAACGGCGAATTCATCAATATACTGAAGTATGAGGGCGTGATCAGCGGCGCAATCAAGATCAATTTTAAGACGGAATCCGCCGAAATATATCGTGTATCCACATCGAATGGAAAAGCGCAGGGCATCATACATCAATCTTTTCTCAATTCGAACGGAATGTGGCTGACGATTGCTTTTAATAACAATTATTCCGATAAAGACATCACACACGAACAATATTGTCTGATATCAAGTGAATAACGCACGCTCTTCATCGGCGTAATACCGATAAGACGCATAAGTCCTTGAGCGAATGTTTGTGCAAGCCAAGAGTTGATTTCACATTTTACAAACGATATCCTAGATAGCCGGAAAACAGCTGCAGCTATACCATGGAGTAAGTTTACGCACTGGTACTTGTATCGGTAGTGTGCTGGTGCTTTTGGCCATCAGCATGGTCGGTGTCAACAGTGTTTCTGCCATGCGACAGTTGCGTAGCTGTGCGGTGTGCTGTACTTGTGGTCTGACATGGAAACAATGTGAACGGATCGGCGTATGCACAAATCCGTAATGAAAAAACGGTATGGTCATGCAAGATTTTGCATTGGTCGATGATTTTTCTGCGATTGAGAATGTCATGCTGCCGGTGGATTTTGCCAAAAAGAAAAAGCCCAATCGCAAAGCGATAGCGATGAAGGCGTTGGCATGGACGGTATGGCGAAGAAGCCGATGAACAAGCTCTCGGGCGAACAAAAGCAGCGAGTTGCCATTGCAAGAGCCATTGTCAATGAGCCAAGCGTGATTCTTGCCGATGAGCCGACCGGAGCACTCGATACCAAAACCGCAGCGGAAATCATGGCGGTGTTCAAGGAACTCAACGCACAAGGAAGGATGGTCATTATTGTAACACGCGATATGGGCGTAGCGGAGCAACGTGACCGCATCATTGAAATCAGCGATGGGTTGATTGTGGAGAGTGCGTAAAATTCCACTGTATAACATAAAGCCCCACTGTGTACATTACACAGTGGGGCATCTGTATCCGATTCGGTTATGATTTTTCCAATAAGGACATCCGCCTTTTTGAAATGCCACTCTTTCGTTCGTTTCAATTGGCGATATATTTCTATGATACCACAGTGACTAACAAAAGGGGCGCATTTCAATTCCTGCTAGGGTGAAAGTTCAAAAGCCATACATAACAGAACAGAATTAGAGGAATTTAGAAACACATAACAGTATAGAAAACCATTTTCATTATAAACTTAAGTTTATTTAGGGATTATCACTTATCAAAACAATCACGCTTGTTCTTCAATAAACCGGAGCAAAAACCCAAAGATCTTCAGCTATTATTTCTAAGATTTCGTAATGATTGCCTGTATACAGAGCTTTATTCACCGGAGGTTCAGCACTTCTGTTACGTTGATGATAGCACCCATTGCACCATCATCAAAAAGCAAAGTAGAAGCCATTAAATGGAAATTGTAACTCTTTCTATCTGATAGAGCAGCTTCTACAGCACACCCAACATAAGTCCCCGAAAAATCATCGTTACAGATTCCATCTATCTATACGCCGCCAAAACTCAAATAACCGACATTTTTCAAAAATGTACGATATTGTACCGAAAATGGGAATCCAAGTAATTCTTCTGCTCGTTCCGGTATCGATATGCTTTTTCCGCCAATCATCGTATAGAATTCATTTTTTACAAGCCCTAACGCCTCTATAAGAGGATGACAACGCATAATAATGCCATCCTTTTCTTAATTCTGCTGCATTTGACTTGACGATCTATCTCTCTAAAAAACTGAATTGCTGTATTTGCAAGAGTTTTCATCTGTCGAACACTTCATCTCTGAACTGACTGAATCCCCAGAGCGATACAATCACAAACGTATCAAGCGGAAGCTTGACGGCTTATCTCCTGTCCGATACAGATGATTTGTTGCAAAACAAAAGCGACCAAGATCTCTCTTAGTCGCCTTGCACACCTTGTTAATCCGATCTTTGTCTGACTTTTTGGGGTCAGTTCATATCCCCAGCGTCGGGTGGCATTCTCAGAACAACCCGGAAATGACACCGGCATCGTCGACGTCAATGCCCTCTGCCGCAGGCTTTTTCGGCAAGCCGGGCATCGTCATGATATCACCCGTCAGCACGACCAAAAAACCTGCGCCTGCTGAAACCTTCACCTGCTTGACCGTCACCGTGAAATGCTCCGGTGCGCCCAAAAGGTCTTTGTCATCCGAAAAGCTATACTGCGTTTTCGCCATGCAAATCGGCAAGCGGTCAAAGCCCAATGCGGTCAGCTGTGCAATCTGCTTTTGTGCCGTCGGCAGGATATTCACATCATCGCCACGATACACCCTCTGCACAATCGCACGAATCTTCTCGACAATCGACAGCTCCGTATCATACGCAAAGGTGAAATTGCCCTGTTCTTCCTTGCAAAGCCGCACAACCTCTCGTGCGAGCGCTTCGCCGCCCTTACCGCCTTCTGCCCAAACATTCGACAGCACAACATTCACACCCAATGCACGGCAACGCTCCATAATCAGCGCAATTTCCGCATCGGTATCGGTCGGGAAGCGGTTAATCGCTACCACCGACGGCAGACGGTATACCTCCTTAATATTGGATACATGCCGCAGCAAATTCGGGATACCGGCTTCAAGGGCTTCGAGGTTTTCCTGATTCAGTTCGGATTTCGCAAGACCGCCGTGCAGCTTCAGTGCACGCACCGTTGCAACAATCACAACCGCAGAAGGCGTGAGATTTGCCATGCGGCACTTGATATCCAAGAATTTTTCTGCACCCAAATCCGCACCAAATCCGGCTTCGGTAATCGCATAGTCACCCAGCTGCATGGCGGTGCGAGTCGCCAAAACGGTATTGCAGCCATGTGCAATATTAGCGAATGGACCGCCATGCACCAAAGCCGGCGTACCCTCGAGGGTCTGCACGAGATTGGGGTTCAGTGCATCCTTCAGCAGTGCTGCCATTGCGCCGACGGCATTCAAATCACCGGCTGTGACGGGCTTTTCGTCATAGGTGTATGCTACGACAATGCGAGACAGACGGACCTTCAGGTCGGCAATGGAATCGGCAAGGCAGAATACTGCCATAATCTCAGACGCAACGGTAATGTCATAGCCATCCTCACGGGGAACACCGTTGATGCGGCCGCCCAGACCATCGGTAAGGAAGCGCAGCTGCCGATCATTCATATCGACACAGCGTTTCCATGTAATGCGGCGAGGGTCGATGTTGAGGGCATTGCCCTGATAGATATGGTTGTCGAGCATAGCGGCAAGCAGGTTATTTGCCGCACCGACGGCATGGAAGTCACCGGTAAAATGTAGGTTGATATCTTCCATGGGGACAACCTGTGCATAGCCGCCGCCTGCTGCACCGCCCTTGATACCGAACACCGGACCAAGAGATGGTTCACGCAGGGCAACCATTACACGCTTGCCGATCCGGCGCATACCGTCTGCAAGACCGATGGTGGTTGTGGTTTTGCCCTCACCAGCTGCGGTGGGGTTGATGGCGGTTACGAGAATGAGCTTGCCACGCTGACCGGTATCGGGCAGGCGCGCCAAGTCGATTTTTGCTTTGTATTTACCGTAATGCTCGAGGGCATCCTCCGGGATACCGGCAGTTTCTGCGATGGCATCAATGGGCTGCATGGGGATGGACTGTGCAATTTCGATATCGGACATCATGGTGAGTACCTCCTATTGTGTAGTAAGCGGCATCGAGCTTTGTATGGATACTCTAAGTTTACCATAGATTCAAGCATTTGTCAACACTTCCTATTCAGAAACATCGCACAAGAAAAATGCGCTTGCCATCCATTGACAAAGCCTTGTGTTCGGGGTATAATATAGCTATAATATAGATAGTATGGCAAGAACGGAGGTGTTGGTATGGATGATAAGCATCACAAGCCCGATGGGGACCGCAGTCATATTCAAATCATTCAGAATGACAGCATCGAGCCTGTGCGCCGACCGTCACGACCGCATACCAAGACTGTTACGATACCGATTTGGGCGCTTGTCGTTACGGGTCTGGTAATGCTGTTGATTGTGGCGATGATCGCAATTTTCGCGCTATTACCGGAGCAGGGGCAGACCGGGCAATCGGGTATCGATGCCGCACAATCGGCACAGGATGCGCCATCGGTTCCGGAAACGCCCTATCTGGCATTTGAAGCTGCACGGGATAAGGCACTCGACTATGCCGGCTTTGAGGAAACGGCGGTGGTATTCCTCAAAACAAAGCTTGCGGTTGATGCCAATCCGGTGGTCTATGAGATTGCGTTTTTGGACGATAATCATGTGGAATACCGGTATATCATTCATGCCATGAGCGGTGCGCTGATTCGTTATGACAGCATGCAGGTAGAGGCGGCACCCGATCGGGAACTGCTTGTCACGAGCGGTATGGCGCATAAACTGGCATTGGAAGCGGCAGGCTTGAGCGATGCATTGTTTTTGAAAGAGAAGCTCTCAGACGCCGGTGCATATTATGTGTACAAGCTGGAATTTGAGGATGGCAATCGGCATTTGTATACGGTGCATCTCCATGCGGAAACCGGAGAGCTGTTGAAATATTCGGTGGAGGAGATTGCCGATGTACCGGCAGAACAGCTGATAACGCTTGAGGCGGCACGGAAAACCGCTTTGATTCGTGCCGGCGGCATACCCGAGAATCAGGTGATTTTCACGAAGGGCAAGCTCGAGGGTACGGTCTATCTCATCGGGTTCACGCATGAGGACGGCACGCAGTATACGGTCGAAATCAATGCCAAAACCGGCAATGCGAATACGCTCGATGTGATACCGGTTTCGGCGAATACCGCAGCATTTATCGGGATGCTGAAAGCGAAGGATATCGCATTGGCGCAGGCAGATATCGCCCCGAACGAGCCGGTGACATTCACGAAGGCAAAGATGGATCGGGAGCATGCGGCATATATCTATCAGATTGAGTTTGAAACGGAGGACTACGAGTACGAGGTCAAGGTGCATACCGAAACCGGAGCGGTACTGGAATATCGTGCGTGGTTCCGATAAAGGAAACCCCGATCACCTTTGCAGGCGGTCGGGGTTTGTGTTATGCCTCCATCTGACGGCCGAGAAACTGTGCGGCGGCACTGATGAGGGAACATTGCAGGTCGGTCGGGGTGGTGTTGCCGCCCGCCACCGGATCAAGGAATGCAACCGCTCCCGTCACATCGCCGGCAGTCAAAATCGGCATACAGCAAAGGGCTGTGCGCTGAATGCCTTCGACCGGACGCAGCCGTTCACCGGGTTCCTTTCCGGCGTAGTAGGGACGGCGTGCCTCGATCATATCCTCCAAGGCTTGGGAAAGACGGCGTTCTGCGAATTCCTTTTTCGGTGCGCCGGCGACCGCAATCACATGATCTCGGTCAAAGACCAGCACCGCACAGCCTGCCAATTTCTGCATGATATCCGCAACCTGTGAGGCGTTCTCGCTGATTTCGCCCAGTGTGGAGTACTTGCGGAAAATGACCTCGCCATCGGGACCTGTATAAATTTCGAGCGGGTCGCCCTCCCGAATTCGCATGGTACGGCGGATTTCCTTTGGTATGACAACACGTCCGAGATCATCGATTCTACGAACAATGCCTGTCGCTTTCATATGACATGCTCCTTTCTCTGTGCATTCGGATGGCGATTGTCACCCGATACAGCGGTAGTGTTTGCATATTTCGGGAGAAATATGCAAATGATTGACTGCTGCATTTTTGAGCGAGCATACAGGTTCAAGATGGGGACTGCGGATTTTGCTGGAGATATTTTTCCAGCGTCTGATACAGCATTTGCACATCGATGGGTTTGGAAATATGCCCATTCATGCCGGCAGCGGAAGTGGCGGCGACATCTTCTGCAAATGCGTTGGCGGTCACGGCGATAATCGGGATAGAAGCGGCATCGGGACGATTCAGCATACGAATACATTTTGCCGCCTCACAACCATCCATTTCCGGCATCTGCATATCCATCAAAATGGCATCGAATTCGTAGGGGTTGGACTGCTCGAATAGTCGAAGTGCCTCCAGACCGTTCCATGCGGAAACGACCTCCATTTCGTTGATCTGGAGAATTTCACAGGCGACCTCCATGTTCAGCTCATTGTCCTCCGCAAGCAGAATTTTCCTGCCCTTCAAAGAGAAATCGGCTGCCGTCACCGGCTGTTCGGGCGTGGACGGTGCGTTCTGTTCGGCGGTCAGGAAGGGAATCGTGATGAAAAAGGTCGTGCCATGACCGAGTTCGCTCTCGACATGGATTTCGCCGCTCATCTGTACTACAATGCTCTTGACGATCGGCATACCCAATCCTGTACCGGTGACCTTACGGGAGTGGAATCTGGTTTCACGGGTATACGGCTCGAAGAGCGTGGGCAGGAATTCTTCGGACATACCGATGCCGGTATCCTTGACAATGATCTGGTATTTCGAGAGTGTTTGGAATTCCATCTGCTTGACCGTGACGGAGATGCTGTCGCCCGATGCGGTATATTTCAGCGCATTGGAGAGCAGGTTATTGAGGATTTGTGTGATGCGGAACGGATCACAGAGGACGATCTTGTGATTCACTTCAAAGTGGAGGGAGAATTGCTTGCGCTCCTGTTCCGCCTGATGAGCGAAGGCAGAGCAACATTCCGTGACACAGTTCACAATATCGGTTTCGGTATTGGAAAGGCGGAGCTTGCCCTGTTCCAGACGGGACATTTCGAGGATATCGTTGACGAGATTGAGGAGCGTTTGGGCGGAATAGCCGATTTTGTTGAGATAGTCTTTGATGGTATCGGGTTCGTTGACATGGTGCTGCGCATTGCTGGAGAAGCCGATGATGGCATTGAGCGGCGTCCGCATATCGTGCGACATACTGCTGAAGAAGGCCTGCTTTGCCTTTTCGTTTTTTCTTGCGCTTTCGAGGGCATTTTCGAGCAGCTCACGCTGTTTGAATTCCCGTATTTTGTCGTCCTCAATTTCCTTGAAGCAGAGGATGACCTCATTGGGCGCAAGGGTTTTCTCAAATAGAACACGCACATTGACCCAGCGATATTCTCCGTCATCAAACATACGGCGAAAATCACCGCCAAAGTCACGGATATTGGTTGCAACGAGGTTGCGAATGTTTTCGCAGGAAAAGCTCCGGATGAAATCCTCTTTTGCATGGGGATCAATGACCTCGCTTGCGGTACGGATAAACGCATCGAATGTACCGGTTTCGGAGATATGGTCCCGAATATAGCCTGAGCCTTTGATCATCTCATAGGTTTCTGCAGCATAGTTAATGCGATAGATGGCGTAGTAGAGATTGCCCAGCACCTTGACGACCTCATTGCTGCGTTCGGCTTTGGCATCTATGCGATAATTGAGGATACCGATGCAAATCACGGCTGCCAAACAGACACCGATGAGAATCAGGAATACCCATGTGAAACGGGTCAGGCTGCTGAGGGCGGAGCTGTAGGGGATGGTTACGATGCCGATCCAGCCGTTATACATCTCGAAGTAGTACACGCCACGGCGTTCCTGTTCGGGGTCAAAGAGATAGGCGTCATAGCGGTCCAGACTGCCGTCATCGACCTTCTTCATGATCTCATCGACGTACGCCTGCACCTCTTCCGCAGAATGGGTTTCGTTGATTTTCGCCTGACTGAACACGATGGTATTCTGCGTATCACAGAGGAAGAAGGAAGTGCCTTCGGGCAGATCGATTTTGTTTTCATCGAGCAGCATACTGCCGAGTATGATATCGAATGCGACGACGGTATCGGAGTTTTTGCATTTTTGCGCAGTAGTCACAACGGGGATGTTGTATACAGCATCAATATAGACATCGGTAAAGATGACATCATCGGACGCCATTGCCATTTGGTACCATTGCGTTTTGGAATAGTCATAGTCGGGATCGCCGACCCATGGGGTTGCGCCGATGATCTCGCCGTGATAGACGACATAAGGGTCAATGGTATTGTCCTCAAGGACAGACTGCATTCGGCGGAGCAGCAGCTGAATATCGGTCTGAATGGGTTCTGTGGTCAGCTGTTCGGTTTGTTCGTCCATGATGGCGACGGTATAGGAGATGAGTGTTTTGTAGACCCAAAGGTCATTTTTCTTTTCGAGGCTGTAGCTGCGGGCGACGGAGTTGCCCAGATCCTGCATATTGTTGAGAATCTCGATGCGCAGCAGCTGATAGCTGACGACACCGACGATCGTGAGGCAGAGGAGCAGTGCAAAATAGATCCGCAGCTTTCGGAACAGATTCCGCAGGGTGTGCACGGGGCAGCTCCTTTCTGTATTGGGATTATTCCGCCAGCCACTTCCGAATGGCAGTTGTGATGCGTTCATAATGCAGGGTGATATCGTGCATCAGGCTGCAAGCCTGCTCCCAGTCGCCGTCTCGAAACAGCTGCACCTGTTTGCCGAACAGCTCGTACAGCAGGGTGATGGAGAGATTGCCGCTCATGCCCTTGAGATTGTGGGATGCAGTCAGCGCCGCATCCCGATTGTCGGCGGCAATGCTTTCCTGAAGCGTTGTGAAATTGGTATCATCCACATATTTCTGCATGAAACGGCGAATCAGGGCTTCCTTGTGCAAAACACGTTCGAGCAGGGCATCAATATCAATGCCTGCCTCTCGCAAAGTGGTATACATTAGGATTCCTCCTTCAAATTGCGGCAGAGCGCAGAGATTTCGGGTTCGACGGCGAAAAAGCAGGACAGCATTTCCGGATTAAATACGCCGCATTCGCCGTTCTTGATCATTTGAACCGCTTGTTCGGACGAGAAAGCGTCTTTATAGCATCGCTTGCTGGTCAGTGCATCGTAAACATCAGCCAATGCCACGACCTGCGACCAGATGGTATTTTCATCTCCCTTGAGTCCATCGGGATAGCCGTTGCCGTCCCAGCGTTCGTGGTGGTGACGGGCGATATCGATCGCATAGTGGTATGCCTGATTCTCATGCAGCTGCGGAATTTTCGCAAGCAGCTCCGCACCCTTGACGGTATGCGTTTTCATGATGGCATATTCCTCCGGCGTGAGTCTGGCAGGCTTATTGAGAATGGCGTCGGGAATGGCGATTTTCCCGACATCGTGCATGACGGACGCAATGGCGATATTCCAGATTTCGTTGTCGGAGAGTCCTTTGCCGAATGGTGTATGCCGGAGCAGGTATTCGGTAATGACGAAGATACGCCGGATATGCGCACCGCTTTCGCCATCTCGAAACTCGATGGCGGTAGACAGGGCTTCGAGCATACCCTGATTGAGCGCAATGATCTGTTCAGCACGATCGAGCAGCTCCTGCTGCTGTTCGACCACGAGATTGCTGAGGCTTTTTCTCGCCTCGAACAGTTCAACGACCGACTGCACTCGTCTGAGGACGATATACGGCACGACCGGCTTGCTGATGACATCCATCACGCCCAGTTCATAGGCTTCCTTGACAGTAGCATTGTCGGCGTGTGCGGTGATGACGAATACCGGCAGACGACCCGTGACGGCATGTTGATAGAGGGCACGCAGCACCTCAATGCCGCTCATATTCGGCATCAGCAGATCGAGAAAAACCGCACAGTATCGTTTGGGGTTTGCCATGATACGTGCAAAGCCGGATCTCCCGTCCTCCGCTTCCTCGATTTGGTAGTAGGGGCTGAAGATATTCTTTAAGATTTCCCGATTGATTTCATCGTCCTCGACGATCAGCAAGGTTGCCGGAAGGGTATTGTGACTGCACGGTGTCAGCATGGTTATCCACTCCTTATTCGGTGCGATTTCGCATATGATTCACGCCGCACACAAGTTTTGTACGGCAATGCCTTTTCTTTCTATTATATCACAGCATTCTGTAAAAAGCAACGCATTTCAACAAAAAGTAAATGCGATACCGAAAAACCGCACCCTGTTCGGGTGCGGTTTTGATTGTGATCAATGCTGCTTAGGCAGCAAAACGGTGACAACAGTACCTTGATCGGGTTTACTTTCGAGGGTAATTGTGCCGCCGAGATATTGCACGGCGTGTTTGACGATGGACAGTCCCAGTCCCGTGCCGCCGGTTTCCTTGGAACGGCTGCGGTCAACACGGTAAAACCGCTCGAACACTCTGGGTTGATGCGCCTGCGGAATGCCGATGCCGGTATCCGCAACGGTCAAGATGGCATGGGTATCCGTTTCCGAAACCGTCACCGTCACCGTACCGTCCGAGTGATTGTATTTGATGGCATTGTCGCAGAGGTTGTATACGATCTCGTGCAGCAGCGGCTCTGCGGCGGTGATGGTCACCGGCTTGCCCGATGTGGTCAGCGTGACATTTCGGGTTTGGGCAGCCGATGCGAGCAATTCGGTTTCCTTGCAGACGAGTGCGTACAGTTCAATCGGTTCGAGCGTCAATTCGCTCTGCTCATCGAGTTGGGAAAGATGAATGGTATCCTCGATCAGCGAGAGCAGGCGAGCGGCTTCGGTACGGATGCGGCGGACAAATTGCGGAACATCTTCGCCTTTGACCAGTCCGTTTTCGAGCAATTCGGCACTGCCCATGATAGATTGGAGCGGTGTTTTCAGTTCGTGGGAAACGTTAGCAGTGAATTCACGGCGGCTCTGTTCGGCATAGTATTTGTCGCTGATATCGAAAATCAAGATGACAAATCCGCCTGATTCGGCATCGGCATGAATGCGGCTGATGTTCAGCTGATATTCCCGACCGTTGCGGTTCATGTGCAGCTCATGGCTGCCCGTGTCGATAGTCGCTTGCAGGGCACGGTCCATGTCCCGGCTGCGCTCGATGGTATAGAAATCCCGTCCGACGCATTCAGGGTCGGTCGAGAAGAACGTACCGGCAGCCGGATTGATGCTGAGGATTTTCATCTGCGCACTGAGCAAGACCAAGCCTTCGTTCATATTGGCTATCACCGTGAAAAACTCGTCCTTTTGGCGGTCAAGCTCCTGCCGCTGGCTGAGGATTTTGCGTTGCTGCTTGGCGATGTGGTTGAGCAAAGGTGCAAGCTCGTCATAGGCATCGCCCTCAAGGGGCTTGTCCAGGTCGATCGCATTGAGCGGTGCGACAATCTTACGGGAAACCAGATACGACAGCATCCCCGACAACAGCAATGCCCCAAGCAGAATCACAATCAGGGAGGGAACCATTTCCAACAGCAATGTCAATGCCGTATCCCGATCGACGGAGATGCGCAGCACCGTGCCATCGGTGAGCTTACGGGCGAAATAGAGCGTCTGCTCGGTCAAGGTCGAGGAAAAGCGTGCGCTTTCGCCGTAGCCGGTTGCGAAGGCCTCCTGAATTTCTTCTCGTTCGGCATGATTTTCCATATCGTCGGCATCTTGGCTGGAGTCGAATTGCACCGTGCCGTCTGCTGCGATCCAAGTCAGGCGGTAGCCATCGGGCGAGAGTGTCGAAAGATAGTGTTCGCCGCCCGCTGTCACACCGCTTGCCGCCAGATCCAATTCGATGAGCAGCTGTGATCGTTGGAGCGATGCCGAATGGTTATAGAGTACGCCCAAAATGATGGTAAAACTCGCCAGCAGCACGGTCAGCACCACGATCAGAAACGAGGAGAAAATGCGTTTGGTCATTCGGCAGTCACCTCCATGCGATAGCCGACATTCCGAACGGTTTTGATGGTTTCCCCGTATGTGCCGAGCTTTTGGCGGAGTGTACGAATGTGCATATCCACGGTACGGGTTTCGCCGAGAAACGGCTCGCCCCAAACAGTCGAGAACAGATTCTCTCGTGTGAATACAATGCCGATATGCGACAGGAACAGCTTGAGAATTTCAAATTCCTTGTAGGTCAGCTCAATGCGGCTGCCGTCCACGGTGACCGTACGTTCATCCAGATTCATCAGCAATCCCTTTGCTTGGAGCAGATGCTGCACTGCCGCAGGTTTTGCCCGCCGCAAGACCGCTTTCACACGGGAAACCATTTCCATCATGCCGAACGGTTTGACGAGATAGTCATCTGCGCCCAAATCCAGACTCTGGATTTTGTCATATTCCATGCCCTTTGCGGTTGCCATGATGACCGGAATGGCAGCGGTTTCCGGCTGTGCCTTCAGGCGTTTGAGCAGCTCCACGCCATCGAGCTCCGGCAGCATGACATCGAGCAAAATCAGCTCGGGCTGTTCGGCTTTCAGTGCTTCGAGCATATTGATGCCATCACCAAAGCCCCTCGCCTCGAATCCCGTAGAGCGAAGGGTATACAGCTCGATCTCACGAATGCTTTCGTCGTCCTCTACACACCAGATCATCCCGTCACACCTCCGTATGCGATGCCCTTGTGCTTGCCCGTCACCGAGAATACCACCCATTCGGCAATGTTGACCGCATGGTCGCCGATGCGCTCGAAATATTTCGCAACCATCAGCCAGTCCAGTGCGTCGCTTGCTGTTTCCGGATGCGCAGCAATCAGTTCTGCCAGCGTATTGCGAATCTTGGCAAAGCAGGCGTCAACGGCATCGTCATGGGCGATGGCAGCCTCGGCAAGGGCGATATCCCCATGCGCATAGGCGTCAATGCTTTCGGTGACAATATGGATGGCAGCAGCGGCAATATCCCGAATATCCGCCCGAATGCCGTCTTCCTGCAACGGTCCGGTAAAGCGCACGATATCGGCAATATCCGATGCCTGATCGCCGATGCGCTCCATGTCAGTGATCATTTTATGCGCAGCAGAAATCTTGCGCAGATCGCTTGCAACCGGCTGCTGCTGTAGAATCAGCTTGAGACAGAGCGTTTCAATGGTACGCTCCATGCGGTCGATCTCCTGTTCGAGGGCATCGATTTTGTCGAGCAAATGGTTGTCACGCTGCAAGAGGGCTTTTGCCGCCAGTGCAATGACCTCCTCGCACATCGACCCCATTTGCGTCAGTTCCCGCTGCAAGAGCGTAAGTTGTTCGTCGAAACGGCTTCTCATTATCCAAACCTCCCCGTGATATAGTCCTCGGTTCTCTGATCGTTCGGCTTTGCAAAGAGCTGTTCGGTGTCGCCAACCTCGATCAGTTCTCCCAGAAGGAAGAATGCCGTTCGGTCGGAGATACGCACCGCCTGCTGCATGTTATGCGTCACGATAACTATAGTATACTGCTTTTTCAGCTCCATTGCAAGCTCTTCGATTTTGGAAGTGGAAATCGGGTCGAGCGCAGAGGTGGGTTCGTCCATCAGAAGAACCTTGGGTTCAACGGCAAGTGCTCTTGCGATACAAAGCCGCTGCTGTTGACCGCCGGATAACCCCAGTGCGGATTTGTCGAGCCGGTCTTTCAGCTCATCCCAGATAGCAGCCCCCCGCAGTGAACGCTCGACAATCTCCATCAGCTTTGCCTTATTGCGGATGCCGTGTGTGCGAGGGCCGTATGCGACATTGTCAAAGACACTCATCGGGAAGGGATTGGGCTTCTGGAATACCATGCCAATCTCCTTGCGCAGGTTGTTGACATCGGTCGCAGGGTCAAAGATATCGGTTTCGCCATAGCGCAAAGTGCCGGTGATTTTCACACCGGGAATCAGGTCATTCATGCGGTTGATGGTCTTGAGGAAGGTCGACTTGCCGCAACCGGACGGGCCAATCAGTGCGGTAATGGTATGGGGTTGGATTTCGATGTTGATGTCTTTCAATGCCTGTGTTTTGCCGTACCAAAGGCAGAGATTCTCGACGGTCAAGATGGGTGATGCGCTCATAGCATACTCCTTTTCTTATATTGCCGTCCGACAAAGGATGCGGCGAAATTGAGTAGGATGGTCAGAATCATCAAAATAGCAGCGGCTGCAAAGGCAACCTCGAATTCGCCCTCCTCCTTCGCATAGACATAAAGGGCAACGGTCAGCGTTGCGCCGGAGCTGGTTATAGCCTCGAACACACCGTTGAGGGTATGGGCAAAGCCGGCGGTGAAGAGCAGTGCTGCCGATTCGCCGAGAATGCGTCCAATCGAAAGAATGCAGCCGGTAATGACGCCATCTGCGCAGGAGGGGAGTACAACCGTGCGAATTACACGCCATTTGCCTGCACCCAAACCGAATGCGCCTTCCCGATAGCTTTGCGGAACGGTCTTGAGGCTTTCCTGTGTGGTACGCATGATGGTCGGCAGGTTCATGATGACCAAGGTCAGCGCACCGGCAATCAGCGATTTTTGCAGGTTAAGGAAATTGCAGAAAAACAGCATACCGACCAAACCATAGATGATCGAAGGAATGCCGGAGAGCGTTTCCGCTGCATATTCAATGGCGGAGACAAGCTTTTTGTTTTGGGCATATTCGGTCAGGTAGATGGCAGCACCCACGCCGATGGGCAGCGCAATCAGCAGCGTGACAATGACGATATACACGGTGTTGAGGATATCGGGCAGCAGACCAATGGTGTTACGCAGATAGCTCGGTGCGGTCGAGAGCAGTTTCCAGCTGATGTGCGGCAGACCCTTGTACAGCACATAGATAATCATGAATAGCAGCAGTGATACCGTCAGCAAGACCGATATGCCCATCAGCACATGCAGCAGACGAATTGTGAAGGTGCGCCGAGGCGGCAGCGACCGCTTGCCCTCGGCTTGCTGCTGTGCAGCAGGGGTTTGGTAGTGCGCTGTCGGCAATTCGTAAACAGGTTCGGTCATGAGCCTTGCTCCTTTCCACGTTTGAGGAAGAAATTGAGGGTGGCGTTGATCAGCAGAATGAACAGGAACAGTACCAACGCAATCGAGAACAGTGCCTGCCGCTGCAAGCCGGACGCATATGCCATTTCGCTTGCAACAGCAGTTGTCAGGAAACGCACGCTGCCGAACAGCTCAGGCATATTGGCAACATTGCCCGATACCATCATAACCGCCATGGCTTCCCCGATCGCACGTCCGACACCGAGTACAACCGCTGCCGCAATGCCGCTTTTCGCAGCCGGTACGGAGACACGGAAATAGGTTTCGGTAGGGGTTGCGCCGAGGGCGAGGGAGGCATCCTCATATTCTTTCGGGACGGCTTCGAGTGCCGTCACCGATACTTTTATAATAGACGGCAGAATCATAATCGCCAACACGATGATGGCGGCAAATAGGCTTGCACCGTCTGCCAGTCCGAACAGCTTGCGCACTGCCGGTACGAGCATGATCATGCCGACCAGACCATAGACTACGGACGGAATGCCCGCTAACAGGCTCACGGCTGCGCCGACCAGAGATTTGACCGTGGGCGGCGCAAATTTCGCCAGATAGACAGCGGTAAAGAACCCGACCGGAACGCCGAGCAGAATCGCACCGGCAGTTCCGTAGATACTCGTTAAGATGAAGGGAAGGATACCATAGGAGGGGTTGTCGGAGGTGGATTCCCAGGTATCGTTGAAGAGAAAGTCGATCAACCCGATCTCTTTGATGGCGGGGAGGCCTGCAATGATCAGGTAGATGGTGATGAGGAGAACGCAGCCGACCGTAATCAGACCAAGGAGGAGGAAAATGCCGTGAATGACGGTTTCGGCTGTGTTTTTTGCAGCTGCCTTCCGCATATCAGTTTGCGGGGACAACGCCGGCACCGGTGATGATATCATGTGCCGCCGAGGATGTCGCATAATCGAAGAATTTTTGTGCGGAATCCGAGAGTGCCGTATCCTTCTTGGTCACGAGGATGAACGGACGCTGAATCGGATAGCTACCGTCCTTGACGGTCGCTTCGGTCGGAGCAACACCGTTGACGGAGAGTGCTTTGACCGTATCCTCGACCGATGCCAAAGAGGCATAGCCGATGGCGTTGGGGTTGCCGGCAACCGTTGTGATGACGTCACCGGTCGAGGTCAGCTCCTGTCGGTAGGCGCATTTGTCTTCGGTATCGGTGATGGACTCGAAGCCGTCACGAGTGCCGCTGCCTGCCTCACGGCCAATCAGCACGATTTCGCCATCCGCACCGCCGATCTCTTTCCAGTTCGTGATTTCGCCGGTGTAGATTTTGGCAACCGTCTCCAGTTCGAGGTCGGAAACCGCATTGTCCGGGTGGACGATCAGCGCAATGCCGTCATAGGCGAGAACGGTTTCGGTCAAGCCCTTCTGCTTCTCCTCATCCTTGAGGCTGCGGCTCGACAGACCGATATCGCAAGTCCCCTCAAGCACTGCCGTGATGCCCGTGCCGGAACCGGTCGGGTTATAGGTGAAGGTGATGTCGCTGTTCTGCTCCATGAACGCCTCGCCCAGAGAACCGATGACCTTCGACATCGAGGTTGAACCGTCAGTCGAGACGCCCTGCTTTTCACCGCATGCGGTGAATGTCATTGCGGACAGTACCAAAGCTGCCGCCATTGCCAATGTTTTTTTCATTTGAATCGACTCCTTTATTTGAGTAAGGTTGTTCGGAAACTGCCCTTTGCCGTTTCCACCTGTCATTAGTATACCCGTCAAATGTAAAATGGACAAGAAGAAGGGTGTCAAATTCATGTAAAATTGCAAGGCATCGACCGGAAATGGCGATGAAAGGCTTTGTGCAGAATGTCAACTTCGAGTAAAGCCGGGCGGCAATTCTCCGAATGGGTCAAACTGCCCGGTGCATTTTTGGTGGAAAGCAGCCCCAAAATCATGCTGTTTGGACGGTTTTGGGCAGAAATTGGCGGAACGTCTGTTCCTATCTTACAAAGTGGCGAACAATGTTTCGGGCTCGATTTGTGAATATCGACCAAATCTGCAGAAAGAATTTGGGATTCTTTTTTTAAAATGCGGGTTGACAATTGAAAGTGGTTTGCGGTATAATATGGGTAGGGCAAAAATGGGCAGGAAAGGGAGCTTATGGACAGTTCTACCCAAGTACACGGCGGAAATGGACATCAAGTGGAATCTGCACGATCCATCATATAAAAATAGAATTGCCCGATAGTTTGATTTCAGATGTAGAACAAACACCGATCAACTGTGCGTACAAGGGGACGGTGGAAAGGGGGCTTTTTCATGTATGCAGCGCAGAATGAAAATGCCCCTGTCCGGAAGCCGCAAATGTTCTTGGCAGGCAAACACGTCGTTCAGATGGACGCCAGAGGTCGCATCAGTTTCCCGACTTGTTTTCAGAAGAAGCTGGGCGATATCCTGACGGTTTCCCCTGATAACAACCAACGCGGCTATTTGGTCGTGCGAACGACCGAGGACTACAACGCCTACTGCGAACAGATGGTAGATGCCCTGTATGCCGCCATGGAGGACGATCCCGATATGGAGGAAGAAGATATCGAGGACGCCATCCGTGACTACTGCGGCTCGAGCGAGGATATCGGCGTGGACAAGAACGGCCGTATCACGCTGCCGGAACACCTGCGTACCTATGCAGGGCTTTCCGCAAACGGCAAGGTTATGGTTGTCGGTGTGCGCAACGGCGTGGAGCTTTGGGATGCAGATACCTTTGAAGAGGTGCAGCGTCGCCGCCATGACGAGAAGCGCACCGAAAAGGACGTGAAGCGTGCCCTGAAGGCGAAGCACAGAGCGGTCAAAACACAGCGGATGCAGGAAGAAGTCGATGCTGCGGATGGACAGAACGATCGGTAAGGAGTCATGCAGATGGAAACGAAGTACGACCCTTACGCTTATCATCGCCCCATCATGCTTGATGCGGTGATGCAGGATTTGGCAGTCAAGCCGGATGGCATCTATCTCGACGGTACCGTGGGCGGCGGCGGGCATTCTCATGCGATTGCCACACGCCTGACTGCCGGCGGACATCTCTATGCGCTCGATCAGGATCCGGATGCGATTGCTGCTGCCGCACGTCGTCTGGCAGGACTGCCGGTGACGCTGATTCACAGCAATTTTGCGTCTCTGCGTCAAATTCTCGAACAACAAAACACCAAAGCCGATGGCATTCTGCTCGATCTCGGCGTCAGCAGTCATGAACTGGACGAGACCTCACGAGGTTTCTCGTATCATCGTGACGCACCGCTGGATATGCGAATGTCCCAAACAGGCAGGTCGGCAGCCGATCTGGTCAATACGCTCTCTGCGGACGCATTGGTCGACATTCTCTTTCGCTACGGTGAGGAGAAATATGCACGTACGATCGTCAATCGTATCGTTGCAGCAAGAGAACAAAAGCCCATTGAGACAACATTGGAATTGGCAGAACTCATCAAGCAAGGCGTGCCCGCAAAGGTGCGAAGAGATAAAAATCCTTGCAAGAAAACCTTTCAGGCCCTGCGAATTGCAGTCAATGACGAGATGAATTGCTTGCGCATTGCCTTGCAAGATGCCTTTGAGATGCTGAAGGTCGGTGGCAGATTGGTCATCCTGACGTTTCACAGTCTCGAGGATCGCATGGTCAAGCAGGCGTTTGCCGAGTATTGTACCGGCTGCACCTGCCCGTCCTCCTTTCCGATTTGCGTCTGCGGAAAACAGCCCCGGGGACAGCTCATCCATCGAAAGCCCGTCACCGCATCCGAAACGGAATTGCAGGAGAACGCTCGCAGCCACAGTGCAAGGCTGCGAAGCATTCAAAAGATTAGATAAATAACAAGATTAGAACAAAGAAAACAATAACGGATTTTTCTGTTAATTACAATAATAGAAAACACATACGAGTGGAATTGTACGCTGTGTGCGGACGGAAAATGCAGCCTTTCGACAATGCCTGCCGTCTGCCGGAACGTCTGTGGCGATGCTTTATGTCGCCCTTCCCAACAGAAAGGAGTGTCGTATGCTTGACTATATGATGGACGACACACCGACAAGCGTCGATCGGGACTCACTGCTTTCGGCAGAGGAGCGTCGGCAGATGACCGAACGCAACCGAGCCGAGCATGCGGCAATGCGGGAACAATCGATGCAAACACCGTCCGAGCAGCTTGCGCTGATGCAGCAGGAACAGCTCGACCGGGAACGGCTGCGGAGATTGCAGGAATCGGAACGCAATCGCTATGCTGCCGGCAGCAGAGAGATGCCCTATGTCAGTGCGATACCGTCGATATCGCCAATATCGATGGTTGCCGGATCGAGCGCAGTGGCAGCGGATGTGCATGATGAGTATGATGAGGCTTACGAGCTGCCGTATGTCGATTCCGATGTATCCATTCCGGATCCGGCTGAATTCGGAGACGACTGCATGCCGGCACAGAATCGGCAGCGATTTACGCTGTACAGTGCAGCGAGCAGGTTTCAGAGTGTATTTCTGCGCAATCGAAACAGCCACAGAGTTTCGCCGATAGCCGGTGCGCTGTTGGCAGTGCTGGCGCTGCTGTTCATCGGCAATATTATCTATGGCAAGATGCGCACGAACCAAATCTATTCCGAAATCGCAGCCCTCGAAGCCGAATACGATGACTGGTGTGCAAAGAACATGAGTCTGGAAACGAGCATCAAGGGTAAGATGACAGCGAAGAATATTGAGGAGTATGCCGAGAACGAGCTGGGGCTGAAGCCTTTGGACGACTCGCAGATCTCCTATGTGACCATTCAGACGGAGGATGAAATCGTCATCGCAGATCCGGAAGAGGATTTCTGGTCGATCATGGGGAACTATTTCACATCGCTGTTTGAATATTTGCGTGGCGAATAACATAAAAATATACGAATCGCTGCGTTGATACCAACCGGAAATCAAAGAGAAACCGGTAACTTTTCTGTAGAACAAAAGACGGCTGCAGCGGCACGGCTTCAAATGGGAGCAGCCGTATGCGCCAATGTTTATGATTTATGATTTTGGATGGCGGCGGGATAATTCTCTCACCGCCTGCTTTGTTTTTGGCATACATACGGAAAGGAGTCCATATGGCAGATGTACCGCAGAAGAACCCTCGAACCCCCAAGCCCTCTCATCGCACCAAATGGGTGAAAGGCGCTCGTAAGGAGAATCAGCAAACCGTATCCGGCTCAATGCGAGTTCGTGCCAATCTCGTGATTCAGACGATCTTTTTTCTATTTGCCATTGTGTTGATCGTGAATTTGTTTCGTCTGATGGTGATTGACCACGATACCTATGCCGATATGGCGAATTCCCGTCAATTCGATACCATTACCATTCCGGCAGCCCGTGGTTCGATCTATGATGCGAATGGCAACGTGTTGGCACAGAGTGCAACCGTGTACCGCATTTTCGTTGATCCCAATCAGCTGAAGGATGATCTGGAATCTGTCGAGAAGCGCAATGCAGCCCTGCTGCAGGAGGCTGCCGAGCAGAAGGCAGACGGTGTCAATGCTGTGCCCGATTTGGTCAATACCGAGCAGCTGAAGGATCAGCTCGCAGCATATCTCGCCGAAAAGCTTGAGGTGGAAAAGAGCGAGGTGCTGGAGCAGTTCAATGCCAATACCCGCTACGAGGTGATCAAGCGGCGTGTAGAGAAAACCGTTGCCGATGAGATCATCGAAGCCATCAGCAATTTCAAGCCGACCGGCAGTCAGCGAACCATCTCCTTCAGCTGTATCAGTCGTCAATCCGATACCCGCAGATACTATCCGCAGAATGAGCTTGCCGCTGCGGTCATCGGCTTCAACAAGAGCGATGGCGAGGGCTTGCTCGGACTCGAATTGCAGTATGACGAATATCTTTCCGGCATCGATGGCAAGACCATCACCGCAACCGATGCCAACGGCAATGAAATGCCCTATCGCTATTCCAAAACCTATCCGGCACAGGATGGCGATGATCTCTATATCACGATTGACATGACCTTGCAGACCTATCTCGAAAATGCAATCAACGACATGGTCGAGAGCTTTCAGGTCGGCAATCGTGCTTGCGGCATCATTCTCAATGCCAAAACCGGTGCGGTGATGGCAATGGCGACAGTGTCCGGCTTTGACCCGAATGACCCATACACGATCTATGATCCGGATGTGCTTGCCGAAATCGAGCTGATTACCGATGAAACCGAGCAGAGCAAGGCAATTGAAGCGGCACGGCAAACGCAGTGGCGCAATAAGTGCATCACCGAAACCTATATCCCCGGTTCGGTGTTCAAGGTGTTTACCGCCTCTGCCGGACTGGAAGAGGATGTCATTTCCTATGACAGCACATTTAACTGTACCGGCTCGATTCTGGTTGCCGATACGCTTATGCACTGCTGGCGGCGTGTGGGCGGCCATGGCACACAGACCTTTGAGCAGGTGCTGACCAATTCCTGCAACCCCGCCTTCATCTCCATCGGTCAGGCACTGGGCAAATCCCGTTTCTATCAGTATTTTGAAGCATTCGGTCTGAACGAGAAAACCGGCATTGACCTGCCTGGTGAAACTGCATCTGTCTATCAGCGGCTGGAAACGATGGGCGAGGTCGAGCTGGCATCGTGCTCGTTCGGTCAGACCAACTCCATTTCGCCACTCGAGATGGTGACGGGCTATGCGGCAGTCGTCAACGGCGGCTATCTGCTCAAGCCTTATGTGGTCAGCAAGATTGTGGACAGCGACGGCAATATCGTTATGACGCAGGAGAAAACTGTTCGCCGACAGGTGATCTCTTCCGAAACCTCTGCCGAAATGCGACAGGCGTTGCAGGCGGTCGTCGAGAACAACGGCGGCGGCAATGCCTATATCAAGGGCTACAAAATCGGCGGTAAATCCGGTACGGCGCAGATCATCAGCGGCGATATTTCCGCAGACGATCAGCAGTATGTTGCGTCGTATTGCTGCTTTGCACCGGCAGATGATCCGGAAATCGTCATGCTGATCATGGCAGACCGTCCGGATACCTCCATTAACTATTATGGTTCTTCGGTTGTTGTGCCATATGCCCGTGCGGTACTGGAAAAGGCCTTGCCGTATTTGGGCTTCTACCCCGAATATACCGAGGAAGAACAGGCAAAACTCGATGTGACGGTTCCGCTGCTGATTGACCGTTCCCTTGACGATGTGCAGACCACATTGACCGATCTGGGCTTGACCTATGAGGTGGTCGGTGACGGTACGACCGTCAATATGCAGACACCGATTACGGGTTCGGCGGTTTCCAAGGGCAGCAAGGTTATGCTCTATACCGGAACGGAAGCAAAGCAATATGTGACCGTGCCGAATGTGGTGGGCTTGAGCCTTGAGCAGGCGAATGCCGCATTCGCCGAAGCCGGGCTGAACTGGCTTGCCAAGGGCGCATCGACTGATCGCAAGGACGTCAAGGTGCTGCTTCAGAGTGTGGAACCGGGTACGGTTGTCGAGCGGTATTCGGTTGTGACATTGGATTTCGGTACGAGTGCCGAAAGTGACTGATTGGATTTTGAGGTGATGGTATGACACTGTATCAACTGCTGGAAGGGCTTTCCACAACACTGTCCGATTGTGACATCACGGGCGTGACCGATCATACCGGATATGTGACGCAGGGCATGGTGTTTGTCTGCGTAAAGGGCGGCAGCTTCGATGGGCATGATGTGGCTGCGGAGATGCTCGAAAAGGGCGCAGCTGCGGTCATTTGTGAACGGGATATGGGCTTGGGTGCGCAGCAGATTCTTGTCGAGGACAGCCGCAAGACCTATGGCGATCTCTGTGCCGCATGGTATGGGCATCCCGAACGGCAGCTGAAACTCATCGGTGTGACCGGCACCAACGGCAAAACCACAACCGCCATGCTCATCCGCTCGATTCTCAAGGCGGCAGGGCATCGGGTCGGGCTGATTGGTACGGTACAGTATGAAATCGGGGCGGAAATTCTCCCTGCTCCGAATACCACACCGTTGACGGCATCGTTTTTCGAGTTGTTGGCGAAGATGGCAGATGCCGGCTGTGATTATGTAGTGATGGAGGTCAGCTCGTTTGGCTTGGTGCAGCATCGCATTGGACCGGCATGGTTTGAGACTGCCGTATTCACGAATCTGACGCAGGATCATCTCGATATTCACGGCGATATGGAGCAGTATTATCTTGCCAAGCGTATGCTGTTTGACCGCTGCGAAACGGCGATCGTCAATGCCGACGACCCCTACGGCAAACGGCTGATCGGAGAAATCACCTGTCCCGTCGTTTCCTATGGTATGACGGAATCGGCGCAGGTGCGTGCCGAAGGCGCAGAGCTTGCCGCTGGACACAGCCACTTTACCCTTGTGGAGAACGGTACGGCTTATCCCATTGAAACGGTATTGACCGGTCGCTTCAATCTCGAAAATGCAACGGCAGCGTTACTTGCCTGTCGGGCAGTCGGGATGGCATTGCCGGAAGCAGCAGAGCATTTGCGGCATTGCAGCGGCGTACGAGGTCGTTGCGAGCAGATTCCGATTTCGCTGCCGTTTACGGTAATCTGTGACTATGCCCATACGCCCGATGCCCTTGAAAAAATTCTTGAGGCATTGCGGGAATGTACCCAGGGCAGATTGCTTGCGCTGTTTGGCTGCGGCGGCGATCGGGATGCAGCAAAGCGGCCGAAGATGGCACGAGCGGCTGCCCAATATGCCGATTTCCTGATGATTACATCGGATAATCCCCGGAATGAAGATCCCGATGCCATCATTCGGGATATTCTGACAGGCTTAACGGACACGACCACAACTGTGCCCTATCAGACCGAACCCGATCGTGCCGAGGCGATTTACCTGCTGATGCGGCAGGCACAGCCCGGTGATGTGATTGTTTTGGCAGGCAAGGGACATGAGGATTACCAAATCCTTGCCGGCAATGTCAAGATTCACATGGATGAACGAGAACTCGTTCGGCAAGCCGAACAACGAATATTGAACGCATAATGTTAGGAGAAAATCATGCCAATTGTCATTACGGTCGGTGCGGGACTGCTCGCATTCGTCATTACGCTGCTCAGCGGTCTGTGGATGATTCCGTTTCTGCGGAAGCTCCACTTCGGTCAAACGATTTTGGAAGAGGGGCCGGCTTGGCATAAGTCCAAGCAGGGAACACCCATTATGGGCGGTTTCCTCTTCCTGTTCGGCAGCGTGATCAGTACGCTGACGGGCTATCTCGTTTGGTATTTTGCCTATGCACCGGAAACGGTATCGCCCGGTGCAACATCACTGATGACGAAGCGTCTGGTTGCGGCGATGGCCTTTGCGATGCTGTACTCGTTTCTAGTCGGCTTCCTCGATGACTATATTAAGGCGGTCAAGAAACAGAATCTCGGCTTGCGGCCGATGCAGAAAATCGTCATTCAGGTTGTATTGTGCAGCCTGTATCTGGGCATTCTGTATTGGATGGGTGACCACAACACCAAGCTTGATTTGTTGTTTGTAGAGTTGGATTTGGGGATTTTCTACTATCCGCTGATGATTGTGTTTATGATTTACCTGACCAATGCTGTCAATCTGACCGATGGTGTTGACGGGTTATGTTCTTCCGCAATGGTGGTTGCCATGGGTCTGCTATGGTTTCTCTGCAACCGTCTGCCCGGCGAGGGCGGAGAAGGCTTTGCCCTGTATGCGCTCTGTATTGCGGCATCATGCTTGGGATTTCTGTTCTGGAATTTCCATCCGGCAAAGGTGTTTATGGGTGATACCGGCTCGATGTATCTCGGTGCGGCATTCACCGGCATCGGCATTGCCATGCACCAGCATCTGACGCTTGTGTTGATTGGCATTGTGTTTGTGCTCGATGCGTTGAGCGTGGTGGTGCAGGTCAGCTATTTCAAGTACACAAAGAAAAAATACGGCGCAGGCCGCCGCATTTTCAAGATGAGTCCGATTCACCATCACTTTGAGATGTGCCAATGGAGCGAAGAGAAAATCGTGTTGGTTTTTTCGAGTGTCGGCTTGGTGGTTGGCGTCTTGGCAATCATTTGCAAGCTGCTGTAATACAAAGGATTGGAGGCATTTATGCAAACCGCTGCAACAACCGAAACGCCGGCACGAAACCGGAATATATGGCGAGATCGTTTGTCCAATCTCTTCATGCAGAGCGATGGCATATTCTGCTGTACGGTGCTGGCATTGCTTGCCATCGGGCTGGTGATGATGTTTTCCGCATCTTATCCGGCAGCCTTGGACGAACAGGGTCAAGGCGCATACTATCTCATCCGGCAACTCATCTTTTCCGCCTTGGGACTTGCCGCCATGTTTGTTCTCTCCTATATTGATTACCATATTTTCCGGAAAACATGGGTTTCCGCATCGATTTTCGCTGTGGCAGTGGCGTTGTTGGTGGCTGTATTGTTCATCGGCACGGAGTTCAACGGCGCAACCCGTTGGCTCTCACTGAAATTCAACAGCTCTGCCGCTTCCGAATCGCAGATGGGCGGTCTTACGTTTCAGCCTTCGGAAATCATGAAAATCGCAATCGTACTGTTTTTCTCGATGCTGATCAGCAACCGCAGCCGGGAACAAATGCAGACTTGGAAGCACGGCATTTTCCCGTTTCTGCTCTGTCTTGGCATTGTGGCAGTACTGATGATGTTAGAGCCGCATTTGTCCGGCACGCTGATTATCTGCACGATCGGCATGACGCTTGTGTTTATCGGCGGCGCAAAGCTCAAGCATTTCGGCGCACTGCTGCTGCTGGGCATTGCGGCGATCGGCTGTATCGTATTCCTGCTGATCGAGGTTGAGGGCGTAGGCTATTTCAAAAACCGTTTCATCTCCTGGCTCGATCCGTTCAATGAGGATTACAGCCAAAGCATTACCTGGCAGACCTGTCAGTCGCTGATTGCGATTGGATCGGGCGGACTCTTTGGTCTGGGACTCGGCTCTTCCCGTCAGAAGTACGGCTATCTCCCGGAAGCCCAGAACGACTTTGTGTTTGCGATCGTCTGTGAGGAATTGGGATTTGTCGGAGCAGTGACGGTGATTTTGCTGTTCGGGCTGCTGTTTTTCCGCGGCTTCTATATCGCCGCTAAGGCAAAGGATCGCTTTGGCATGCTGGTTGCAACGGGCCTGACGATGCATATTGGGTTGCAGGCTCTGCTCAATATCGGCGTGGTCAGCAACACGATTCCGAATACCGGTATCAGCCTGCCGTTTTTCTCCTATGGCGGTACGGCATTGATGATGCAGCTTGCCGAGATGGGCATCGTACTGAATATTTCCCGTCAGGCAAAGCTGGAGTGAGGTGACATATGGAAGAGCTGATTGATTTATATGATTGTGAGCGGCAGGATTTGCATCGAAAGCATCTGCGGACCGAACCGACGCCCCATGGCTGTTACCGTATCATCGTCAGCATAATGACGGTCAATGCAAATGGTGAAATCCTGCTCACTCGTCGCGCGCCGCAAAAGCGCAACGGCAATGACTGGGAGATCACCGCCGGTGCGGTCAAGGCAGGAGAAAGCAGTGAGGCGGCTGCCATGCGGGAGCTGTTCGAGGAAACCGGTATCCGTACACAGCCTGGTGATTTGACCCTTGTCGGAACGGTATGCAGAGATTCTCGCTTTTTCGATTACTATCTGTTGCGTCGGGATGTGTCGATTCGGGAAATTCGTCTGGCAGATGGAGAAACCGTAGATGCCATTTTTGTGAAACCGAACCGGTTTCTGCGCATGATGCAGCTATCGGCAGGCAGCCGTTTTCTGATTTCACGGTATCAGCGTATTTACAGCGATGTGTTCGATTCCGATGCAAAGGGGGATGGGGCATGCGTGTCTTAGTTGCATGCGGCGGTACGGGCGGCCATGTCAACCCCGGACTTGCCATAGCCGGTATCCTGCAAGCTCATTGTCCGGATATCGAATTTCTATTTGTCGGTACGCCAAGCGGCATGGAGTCCGAACTCGTGCCGAAGGCGGGCTATCCGATGGCACATGTGCAGGTCGCAGGCTTTCAGCGCAGCATGAACCTACATAACCTCAAGCGCAATCTCAAGGCAGTCGGCTATCTGATGACAGCCGGCAGTATCTGTAAGAAAATCCTAAAGGATTTCAAGCCTGATTTGGCGATCGGCACGGGCGGCTATGTTTCCGGACCGGTGATTCGGGCGGCACAGCAAATGGATATTCCGACCGTCATTCACGAGCAGAACGCCTATCCGGGTGTGACGAACAAGCTGCTTGCGCCGAAAGCAAAGGCGGTCATGCTGACCTTTGCGGCGGCGAAGGAACTGTTTCCTGCCGGTACGAACACCGTCCTGACGGGCTTGCCGGTACGGGGCGGCATGATGAAGCCCAATCGGGAACAGGCACGGATGGCATTGGGCATTCATACGCCGATGACCATTTTGAGCTTTGGCGGCAGTCAGGGTGCGAAGTGCCTGAATGATCAGATGCCCGATTTGATGGCATGGCATTTGGCATCGGATATGCAGATTCACCACATTCACGCCTATGGCAAGCATGGCAGGGATTCATTCCTGCCGGCGTTGCAAGCCGTAGGTGTGGACATGCAGTCGGAGCGATTGCGCGTCTCCGAATATATCCACGATATGCCGACCTGTTTGGCTGCGGCAGATCTTGTCATCAGCCGAGCTGGTGCTTCGACCATCAGCGAACTCGAAGCGGTCGGACGAGCATCTGTCCTGATTCCCTATCCGAATGCAGCCGAAAATCACCAGTATCACAATGCGATGGTGCTGGGCAAGGCCGGTGCGGCAGTGGTCATTGCGCAAAAGGATTTAACGCAGCAACGCCTGCGAGAAGTGATTGCGGAGCTGTACGCCAATCCGGCGAAGCTGCAAGCGATGGGGCAACGAGCTGGTGCGCTTTATGCCGCCGACACGAATGACCGCATCTGGCAGGTACTCGAGCCGCTTTGCACGTAATCCGCACACATTTTCGCCATTGGCATACCATAAAGCAGATACGGCGCAATGCCGATGCTTTGGGAGGTGCTGCAAATGGCGGAGGAATGGTTGCGGATACGGGGTGGCAAGCCCCTGCAAGGAGAAATCAAGACACAGGGTGCGAAAAATGCGGCACTGCCATTGATGGCTGCAACGCTGCTCTGTGATGGCGAAACACATTTGTCGCATGTGCCGGCATTGAGTGATGTGTGGGCGGCAAGTCGGATTCTCAATCGGCTTGGCGTCACCTGTCTGCCCGATGGGGACGGCGTGACCATCCGCAATGACGGCTTGACGGGCACAGCAATTCCCGATGCCGATATGCGGCGGATGCGCTCGTCCATCATGTTTCTCGGACCGATTCTCGGACGGATGCACGCTTGCGAATTGACGCTGCCGGGCGGCTGTGAACTCGGGCCAAGACCGATCGACTATCATCTCGAAGCGATGCGCCGTATGGGTGCGGTCATTACCGAAGAACACGGGGCTATCATTTGCCGTGCCGAGCGGTTACAGGGGACACATATCGCATTGCCGTTTCCCTCTGTCGGCGTGACGGAAAATGTGATCATGGCGGCGGTGTTGGCAGAAGGGGAAACTGTTTTGACCAATGCGGCCAGAGAACCTGAAATTGCTGATTTAGCACAATATTTGAATCAATGCGGCGCCAAGATTTTCGGTGCAGGCGAAAGCACAATTCGCATTGAGGGTGTTTCGCAGCTGCATGGCACGGTGTATACCGTCATGGCCGACCGTATTGTGGCAATGACATGGCTCTGTGCAGGAGCTGTGACGGGCGGTACGGTCTGCGTGAAGGACGTCGTTCCGGCTGATTTGGACGCAGCCTTAAACGCCCTGCAAACAGCAGGCTGCCGCATTGCAAGTACGGCGGACCGCATTTATCTCGATGCCGGCAGGAGGCTGCATGCGGTGCGCTATCTCCGCACGATGCCCTATCCGGGCTTCCCGACCGATGCGCAGGCGTTGATGATGGCGGTACTCTGCAGAGCGGCGGGCACGAGCGTGTTTGAGGAAACAGTCTTTGACAGCCGCTATAAGCATGTGGGAGAGCTGCTGCGGATGGGTGCGGACATTCGGGTATCCGGACGCATAGCCGTGGTCAATGGCGTTGCAGAACTGCATGGAGCGGATGTGGAGGCGATGGATTTGCGTGGCGGTGCGGCATTGGCGATTGCGGCAGTGGCTGCGAAGGGTGAAAGCCGTTTGACCGGGCTTACTCATCTCGACCGAGGCTATGCCGGCATGGCGGAGTGCCTGCGGGTACTCGGTGGCGATGTGGTACGAATGGGGTCATGTGCGTAACTTTGCCATATGCTTTCAACAGTATCAACATACTTTTGCACAGGAAGAGCAGGGCTGTTCTTGGAACATGTTTACAGGCGGCAGTGCCTGAGCTGACAGAGATATTCGGGCAGATCCATGAATGCGTGGACAACGAAATGTACGCAAATGCGGTTTTATTCTGTGAAAAAGCAGAGAACTGCAAACAGCTTTTGCGAGTTGTTTCGACCGTGCGTTTGCCGAGGAAACACATGGAAATATGTTGCGGACGCTTTCAACATACCCTCGGCTGCAACTTTACACAGCCTGTTTTCCTCGGATATACATGGGAAAACCTGCAATTTCCACCTGTGAAATGTTGAAAACTATGTGGAATAAGTTGAAAACTTTGAAAACCGATGGGAAAATCCTCAAAAACAGCGTGGATTCGCATCTCGGCTGTTGAAAAATCGGTTGAAATTGTGGGAAATCGGCGGATTTTCCCTATAGTTTTCCACAATGCCTTCGGGAATATCTTGCGGCAGGACCGTGAACGGCGGAAGGAGCTTATCATTCATGCGTGATATCACAAAAACGACCGTAAAACGACAACAAAGCAGCAAACGCCAGCACCGGCGCAACCGCAACCATATGCTGTATGCGCTGCTGGTCGTTCTGCTGATCTTCGGGCTGGGGCTGACCTTGAGCGCTACGCTTTTCTTTAACATCGAATCGGTGGAGGTCATCACCGAGCAAGGCACTGTGCTTGAGGACATGCAGCAGGAAATTGCTGACCTCAGCGGCATTCATCCGCAGGACAATCTGGTGCGGCTTGATGCGAAAGCGGCTGAAAACCGTATTCTGGAGAATCTTGTGTATGCTCGCACCTGCGAGGTCAAGAAAAAATTTCCCTCGACCGTGATCATTACCGTGACGACCGAGGAGCCGGTCGCCAGCATTTCTTGCAGCTACGGCTATCTGATCGTCAGCGCAACCGGAAAAATCCTCGAGTTCAACGATGCGCCCGACCCGAACCTGCTCCTCGTCACCGGCTTCAACCTTGCCGAACCGAAGGTCGGGCAGCCGCTGCACTCCGAGAGCGTTGTCATGGAGGACAACCTCCGCAACATCACCGCTGCGGTCGCCGCCGCCGGCAACAGCTTGGTGCGCTCGATCAACCTGTCATCGCTGATGAATATCGTTGTGCAAATTGGTGACAACATCACATTTGAGATGGGCAGCAGCGACGAAGCAACCTATAAGCTCAAGCTTGCCCTCGAAATTGCAGGGCAGCTGCCCGGTGGCAAGCAGTATCGCATGACGATGATCGGCGGCAATCAGATTTCCGTCATTACGCTCGATACGCCTATGGAGCCATCCGAACCCGGCACCACGACCACAACCTTGCCCGTGGAAACCACGACGACCACCACTACGACAACAGCGGCAATATCAACAGAATAATGTGTAACGAGAAAACAATATTGTTCAATATGAAAAAAGTCGAAATTTCGCTTGCAATCAGCGCAAAATTGTGATACAATAGACTAGATGTTATGTGTATGGGGCGTATTGTCTCTGCACATTGCGACTGCAGGAGAATTCAGTTCGGCAGTGCAGCAATTCAGTTTCCAATCTATCGTCTGTAGGAGGAACGAAAATGACCGATTTTGTGTATGAGGATTCCTTTGATCCGCAGGTTAATATCAAGGTTGTCGGTGTCGGTGGCGGTGGCGGCAACGCACTCGACTGCATGGTCGCAGCCGATGTCAAAAATATCGAATATATCGCAGTGAACACCGATGCCAAGGCACTGCTCAATTCCAAAGCCCCGACCCGTATCCAGATCGGCGCAAAGCTGACCCGTGGTCGTGGTGCCGGCAATAAGCCTGAGGTCGGACGGCAGTCTGCCGAGGAGAACCGTGACGAGATCAGCAATGCACTCAAGGGGGCAGACATGATCTTTATCACCGCCGGTATGGGTGGCGGTACCGGTACCGGTGCAGCACCCGTAGTCGCACAGATTGCACAGGAGCTTGGTATCCTGACAGTTGCCGTTGTCACGAAACCGTTTGCGTTCGAGCGTGAGCAGAAAATGGCACAGGCAGAGCGCGGGATCGAAACACTGAAGCAATATGTCGACTCGCTGATTGTCATTCCGAACGAGCGTCTGCTTGTCGGTTTGGATAAGCCTTTGACCATGCGTCAAAGCTTTGCCATGGCTGATGATATCCTCAAGACCGGCGTTAAGTCCATCTCCGACCTGATCGTCGAGGACGGCTACATCAACCTCGACTTCGCCGATGTCTCTACCATCATGAAGGGTGCCGGCTATGCCCATATGGCAATTGGGCACGGCTCAGGCAAGAACAAGGCCGAGGAGGCTGCCTCTGCTGTCATCTCCAGCCCGCTGCTGGAAACTTCGATCACCGGCGCAAAGCGCTTGCTGATCAATGTTGCCATGAGCGAAGATGTGCTGGCACAGGAAGTCGATGCTGCCAACCGTATGATTACCGAAACCGCTGCACCCGGCGTGGAAGTTATCGTTGGTACAACCTTCCGTGAGGATATGAGTGATGAAATGACCATTACGGTGATCGCTGCCGGCTACGAAGATCCGGCTGCTCCGGAGGCTGCACAGCCGCAGACGGCTTCGACCATGCAGCAGGAAGTGATTACCATCCAGAATCCGCTGGTGAATGATTTCGTTCCGGTTGACCCCAGACCTGCTGCACCGCAGCCCAAGGGGGGTGCGATTCCGAGACTGGATGATGATGACGATTTGACAGAAATTTTCAAGATTCTTGATCGGAAATAATTTGTATACTACTATAACAGGCAAAGCGGACTGCGCAGTGCAAGTGCGGTTCGCTTTTTCTTTGCAGATGCGAGATTTTTGCATATGTGCTATGGAGAAAAGCAGTAGCCCGCAGATATCGTATGGGCAAAATGCACGAAAATATCACAAAATATTGTACGATGTGTATCTTGAAAATCGAAATCAAATGTGATAAAATGTATACGATCATTGGTGGAGATTGCATGGGATGGCGGTCGATGCGCGAAATCCGCAGCGTGAATCGGATTGCCCGCAACTCTTCCTATGCCTATGGTACAGCCGATGGGCGTATACAGCGAATCAAGTTTTACCGATGCGGAGGATAGGAGCGTTTTTTATGGGCTTGGAACAGCAAATCGTGTTGAGAACCGCCAGAATGGGTGGCTTCGTCAAGGAAGATGTCTTGGCGTATGTCGATGAACTCAATTCCAAAATCTATGCACTCGAGGAAGAAAAGTCAGCACTGCAAAAGAAACTCGAAACCGGCGGCATGAGCGACAAGGAAAAGACTTCGTATGAAGAGGAGCTTGCACGTTTGCGTGGCGAACTCGGCACAACGAAGAATCAGCTGCGTGCCGCACAGGATGAACTGAAAAAGCGTCCGGTGATCGATGGTTCGGGTGAGGGCGGCGCATCTGCCGAAGAACTCGAAGCTGTGCAGGCTGAGCTTGCGGACGCACGCACCAAGATCGAGTCCATGTCTTCCGAATTGACTGATACACAGGCGGAGCTCAATGCAGCCAAAGCCGAAATCGAAATGGCGCAGGAGAATGCGGCAGAGCAGGCAAAGAAAATCGAAGATCTTAATGCCGATAACGAACAGCTGCGTCAGGATTTGAGTCAGGCGGTTGCACAGTCGCTGATGGGCGGCGCAGATGACGACGCAAAGGCAACCCTTTCTGCGGAACTGGTTGATTTGCAGCAAAAGAATGCCGAACTGCAAGCAAAACTGAACGATACTGCCGAAGAAGCAGCATCGCTCAAAGCAGAGCTGGAAGCCAAGGATTCGATGTTTGCCGAGCAGGCAAACCTTTCGAATGAATCCGATTTGAAGCGTTTGGCGGAGTATGAGGCGCAGATTGCCGATCTCCAGCATTCGCTTGCCGAAAAACAGCAGGAAATCGATGCGCAGGCACAGCAAATCGTCGAGCTGCAGGAAAATTCTACCGACATCGGTTCGGGCATGAGTGCCCTCTTCCTCGAGGCACAGCAGACGACCAACCGCCTGAAGGCAGAGGCGAAGAAGGATGCTGAAAAGCGTGTGAAGGAAGCCACTGAGCAGGCAGAAGCTATCGTCGCCGAAGCAACTGCAAAGGCTGATGAGATGATTGCCAATGCAACCGCACAGTCCGAGCAGACTGTTGCGAACGCCAACGCACAGGCGGAAACAACCATCACCGGTGCCAATGCGCAGGCGGAGGCAACGATTGCGAATGCCAATGCCGAGGCAGAGCAAAAGCTCAACGATGCCGATGCGAAGGCCATCAAAATTGTCGCAGATGCGGAGGATTCCGTGCGGCAGTCTTTGGTCGATGCCGAACGCCGTACCAAGACCACAACCGATACCGCACGTACGGTTCGTGCGTTGCTCCGCAGTGAGATCGACAATGTTGCAAAGAAATTCAATGAGCTGACGCTCGTGCTTGAAAATCTGACCGAGCAGACAGGTTCTCGTCTGACCGAAGCCAAGGGCGTGATTTCCGAGGCTCGTTCGACCATCACCGAAAACGAGGAGCTGCCGAGCTTCGAGAGCTTTGATGAGCTGGTTGCCAAGAGTTTTGGTAAGGTGAATACCACGGCTTCGATCGGCGATGATCACGGTGACAAAAAAGATGTGACGTTTGACGATATCGCCAAGGCATCTTCGGAAGCCGGAAGCTGGAACTGAATCCATGACCTATCAACTCCATACATCCGAGCTTCCTGCCATCGTGCGGGAGGCGCAGACGCTGCGGGCAGGGGATCGTGTGATCCTCTCCGGTACGGTCTATACGTCCCGAGATGCGGCGCATAAGCGCATTGCAGCAGCGTTGGCAGCAGGAGAAGCTCTGCCCTATCCGCTGCAAGATGCGGTTGTCTACTATGCAGGTCCGACCGCCGCACCACCCGGACGCCCCATCGGTGCATGCGGCCCGACCACCTCGAGCCGTATGGATCCGTATGCGCCAATGCTCCTCGATCAGGGTCTGATCGCCATGATTGGCAAAGGCGAACGCAATCAGGCTGTCTGCGATGCCATCGTGCGAAACAAGGCGGTGTATTTCTGTGCAGTTGGCGGTGCGGGCGCACTGGCGGCGGCGCATATCACCGAATGCGAGGTCATTGCCTATGAAGATCTGGGTTGCGAATCGGTGAAGCGTTTGACGTTTGACCAATTTCCGCTGCTCGTCACGATCGATTCGGTTGGCGGCAATCTGTTTCGCCGTTGATGTTCGTGAGAAGTCACGATTATTGATGTTGAAAGTTGTGCAAAGTGCTGTTTTGCGTGAAAACTTGTAATTTTTTTCGTAAACGCCTTGACAACGGTGCATTTTTTGGTTATAATTATATTAAGTACTGCCTTGCAGCTGTGTTTTGTATGGCTGCAGCGTTACCATGTCACAAGCTTGTCACCTATGGTTCTGAATTCGTGACAATTGTGAATCGCATGTGCCATGTGTTCGGTGTGATCCCGGGAAGGAGGGTGCTGTTCGATGCCCGATATCGGTCAAAACAGCGAGCCGACCTGTAATTTCGATCAGTTCACCGATGAACAGCTGGTTGCGATGGCGGAGGAGAATTCCGCTGTGGTTCCGGTGCTGCTTCGGCGTTATGTTCGTTTTGTATCCTATTTGGCACATCGCTTTGCCGATACGTCTGCCGACAAGGACGATTATACGCAGGAGGGCTTTTTGGGACTGCTGTCTGCGATTTCCGCCTATTCGCCGGAGCGTCATGCGAGTTTTCGGACCTTTGCTGCCACCTGTATTCGCAATCGAATGCGGAATTTGCGTGCGGCCGGAAATCGTTCGGTATCCCAGCGCTTGAGCCCGGAGGCGTTATCGATTGACGATGCGTCATTGGCGTTGGAAGATGCGTTGGTCGATGCACAGAATGTACCCGACCGAATCTTCGATGAGAAGGCGTGTGCAGATGCACTTGAGCGAATTTTCGAGCAAACATTGTCCGGATTGGAGCTTGAATGTTGGCGCAGATATTTGAGCGGTATGTCCTATGACGAAATTGCTGAGGCCATGGGTCTGACCACAAAAGCGGTCGATAATGCGGTACAACGCAGTCGGCGCAAGCTCCGTGCCGTCCGGAGCGAGGGAACTCCCTCAGATTGACGTTGCGCATCATGGACTATGGGCAGAACACCATGGAATGTGACCGACACAGTCCGGTTGGCTGTAATCATCAGACCCGGAAGCATTTCTTTCCGACGTGGCAGCTGTCACGCTGTCTGCACGCCCAATGGGGCTTTTCCATGGTTCGCAGGCATCGCTGTTTTTTCAGCAGTTAGGCGAAAATCCCTCCGAGGTCCAAAATCAAAGAAGCGAGGATATTTCACATGTACGAAGACAGAACCTTAGTATGCAATGAGTGCGGACAGGAGTTCACATTCACCGCTGGCGAACAGGAGTTCTATGCCGAAAAGGGCTTTGCCAACGATCCGAAGAAGTGCAAGGCGTGCCGTGATGCCAGAAAGAATGCCGGTCGTACCGAGCGTGAGACCTTCACTGCGACCTGTGCAGCTTGCGGTCGAGAGGCTCGTGTGCCCTTCCGTCCGAAGGAGGATCGTGCTGTCTACTGCAGCGAGTGCTACGCAAAGATGAAGGAAGAGCAGTAATCTGCGCAAATCTGCAATTCCCTGCCCCAGAAAGGATACCCCAATGGAAATCACGAAGGATACCATTATTGGCGATATTCTCGATGCCGATCAGACTACTGCACCCTATTTCCTCGAAATGGGCATGCACTGCCTGGGCTGCCCTTCCGCAAGAGGTGAGTCGCTGGCAGATGCTTGCAGTGTGCATGGTGTCGATGTCAATCAGCTCGTAGAAAAGCTGAACGCCCACATGAACAAATAAGCAAAAGCTGCTGCGTGCTGCGCAGCAGTTTTTCTGTTGAAAGGAGATACCATGAACCGCAAAGAACTGTCTGAAATCCGCAGTCATTTCAAGCCCGAAGCGAAATATTTCACGCTCGAACGTGTGCTGACTGCTTTTGTCGATGCACAGCGGAATGTGCGTGGCGTGAGCGTGCGGAACGGATCTTCCGTTCAAGATGCCGAAAGCACGTTGCTGTTTGATACGATGCGTAAGGTGCTGAATTGCAATCTCGGCAAGCAGAGTAACGAGCTGCCGTTCCGCAACCACGCATATAGCGAAGATGGCGCACAAACCTATCTGGCATCGGTGCTGGCATCGGAACTGCGCAATGACGAGGTTGTGCAGGATTTCCTCAATCGGCTTGCGGAAACGCTCGATTCCGAAAGCCCCTATGCCGTGTTCGCCGCCTATTGCCTTTACGATACGCCCCGCAAGAACAAAATGGACGAAATCGATGACGAGGCAGAATCCGATGGACTGTACCGGTATCTTGTGGTAGCATTCGTGCCGACCAAGCCGGCAGAGAGTAAACTCGTCTATAATCGAGAGGGTGATGCCATTGCACAGGAGGTCAACGAGTCGGTTGCGCTGAGCAAGCTGCCGGCAGAGGGCTTCCTCTATCCCGTGTTCACCGATCGTGTGCCGGACGTACATCATGTGCTGTACTACACGAAAACGCCGAACGAGCCGAATGCCAAGTTGGTCGAGGAATTTCTCGAATGCGACCTCGAAACGTCAATCGAGGACGATAAGGAAAGCATGAAAACCGTGCTTGAGCATGTGCTCGGCGATGATTTGACCTATGAAACCGTGACTGCCGTCAACACACAGCTGCTCGAGATTGCTGCGAAAAACAAAACCGAGGAAGCCCCGACCGAGTTGACCGGGCATATGCTTCATCGGATGCTGTCGGAGGCAGGGGTGCCCGAGGAAAAGCTCGTAAACACGGAAGAAATCTTCTCCGACTATGTGGAGTCTACGCTGAAGCCCGAACGTTTGGTTTCGCAGAAAACCGTCATCAAAACCGCCGATATCGTGGTACAGGTCAAGCAGGAGGCGAAGGATCGGGTGCATCTCCAATCCGACCACGGCGGTCATCAGCTGGTCATCGAGCTGGATGATGTCAACATCGAGGTCAACGGCTTTGACCTCAAGGTTCCCGGTATGCTCGAAGCCGTCACCGCCGAATCCTCCGTACCGATGCCGGAAGTTGCCGAACCGATTTGTACGACCTTGTAAGGGCAGGGAACATGAAGAAATTCTGAAAGTTCATGAGGGTTTCCTGAAGAGTTCTGAGGATTTTTGGAAGAATCTTGCAATTGCGATCGCATCGTGCTACAATAGAGGTGCAAGGAGGCGATCGCATGAAGCAGCGTAATCGAAACAAAATTCGAATCCTGTCAATTGGCTTGATGTTAATCGTAATCGCAGTATGTTGGATATGGCAGGGCGGGGGCTGGCAGTGGGAACAGCCGATTACCGCACCCACCGTTCGTACCTCGCATCTATCTTCACACACCGATACGGAATCCGTCGGCACTACGACAACCACCACGTCCACCGCAACGCCGGTACAAACCGAAAACTGGCGGCTGATGCTGGTCAATCGTTCGCATCCGATGCCTGAAGGGTATCAGCCGAGCCTTGCCGATGTGGATGGCGTGCATCAGGTTGATGCCCGTATCCTGCCATATTTGCAGCAGATGCTAGAAAAAGCGGAGTCGGACGGCATACCGATTCGGGTAACATCGGCATATCGCACGGATGCAGACCAGCAGCAAATGATGGACGAGAAGATTGCCGAATATCTCGCACAGGGCTATGGGTCAGACGAGGCGGAACAGCTTGCGGAGGAGACCGTTGCGCTGCCCGGTACGAGTGAGCATCAGCTTGGACTTGCGGTTGACCTGTCGACTGCCGATTGGAATGCAATGTCAGCACAGGAGGTATGGGATTGGCTTGCGGCAAATTGCAGCGATTTTGGTTTTATCTTGCGCTATCCGGCAGACAAAACAGACCTGACCGGCATTGCCTATGAGCCATGGCATTTTCGCTATGTGGGCGAGGATGCCGCTGCCATCATGGAAAGTGGTCTGTGCTTGGAGGAATTTTTGGCTCTACCATAAACAGCAAAGGCTACGGAATTTTGTCCGCAGCCTTTTTGTTTAGGATTCCCGCAGCCGCTCGACAAGGGCGGCATCGGGCGTGACGAAAGCGGTTTGGTAGTTGGTGTAGATGACCATGCCGGGCCGAGCACCTGCCGGCTTTTTGACATATTTCACAAGGCAGTAGTCGACCTTGACCTGCGCCGAATCTCGACCCTTGCTGAAGTAGGCGGCAAGCATGGCAGCCTGCTCGAGGGCGCGGTCGGGTGGTGTTTCGCCGTCCGTTTCGACGATGACATGCGCCCCATGCACAAGCTGTGTATGAAACCACCAGTCGAGCTTTGCGGCGGTTTTCAGGGTCAATTGGTCATTTTGGCGGTTGTTGCGACCAACCAAAATACGATAGCCATCGTCGGAGCGAAACGCAATCGGCGGCAATGCCTTCGGCGGTTTGGTGGTCTTGCGGCTGAGGCGCAAATAGCCCTGTTCTACAAGCTCCAGTCGAATCTGCTCGAGGTCCGATTCGCATTCCGCACGGGTCAATGCCTCGAATACGCTCTCGATATAGGCAAGCTCCTGCTGACCGTTCGCAATCAGTTCGGTCAGCTTTTTTCGTGCCGAGCAAGCCTTTTGGTATTTTTTATAGTACATCTGCGCATTCTGCGGCGGCGTCAGGCGCACATCGAGCGGAATCGTCACCTGCGGCATATCGCTCTGATAGAAATCCTCGACCACCGCAGCCGAATCCCCACGCTGGATGCGATAGAGATTCGCCGAGAGCAAATCGCCCTGCCGCCGATAGGCTTCCATCTCCTCGCAGGCACGCAATTCCTCCTGCTGTACCGCCAAACGCTTGGAAATGCGCTCGGTCGTGTTGACGAGGAATCGGAGCAAATCGTTGGAACGCTGTCGCATGCGGGCGATATGGTCACGCTGTGCGAAAAAGGCATCGAGCGTTTCGCTTGCGGTTGCGTAGGGTGTGCGGAGCATACAGC
The DNA here is from genome assembly GCA_944388075.1 of uncultured Clostridia bacterium. Taxonomy (GTDB): domain Bacteria; phylum Bacillota; class Clostridia; order Oscillospirales; family Ruminococcaceae; genus Firm-04. Next base: position 43,205 of record CALXHI010000031.1, read on the forward strand.
TGCCGTACTGCTCAATGCGCAGGAATGAGAAATCCTTCAGCTGTCCCTCTTTGGTACGCAGAGTGCAGTAGTGGCAAGTGCCATCGGTCAGCTGCCGACGGGATTCTTTGAGCGCAAACAGCAGCCGTTCGGTATGGGTCGGGGAGAGCGGCAGGGTGAGCGGTTCGCCACGGCCGGCAAAATATTCCCATTCCCGTGCGACAATCGGCGAAATGCCCTCGAATTTCCGAATCAACGCCTTTGCAAGCGGTAGCGCCGGCAGTGCGGCGATGGCAGCTTCGAGTGCTGTATCCGATGCCGTGAGCAGACAGCAGCGGTCTTCGCGTGGGGGTGCGGTATACTCCGTGCCGGGCAGAACAATGCGCACACGGGAAATTTCCGCATCCACACGACGCAGGCTGTCGAGAATGCGGCCGGTTTCGTTGACGAGGATGACATTCGAGCATCGCCCCATGATTTCGCAGACGAGGGCGTAGGTGACGGAGTCGCCGAGTTCGTTGGTGCAGCGGATTTGCAGGCGCAGAATGCGTTCGAGCCCGTCCTGCTGCACGTCCTCGAGCTTGCCGCCGAGCAAGTGCTTGCGCAGGAGCATGCAGAACATCGGCGGCTGAGCCGGATTTTCGACTGCCGTCTGCGTGATATGCACCCGTGCGGAATCGGCAGAGGCGGAAAGGAGTACCTTCGCCACACTGCCCTTGCCCCGAAACGAGAGAATCAATTCGTCCCGTGTGGGCTGATAGATTTTGTCGATACGGCTGCCGATCAGCTGCAGCAGCTCTGTGCGGATTCGATGAAGAAATGCGCCGTCCAGTGCCATGGAAACCTCCGTATGATAGAATACCCGATGTGGGTGGTATGGGATCATGTCAACACGACCGAATGATGTTCAAACGCTCCGTTTGTATGTGCAAGTTTTAAGGCAGCACCGCCCAAAGACCGCCTGACGGTTTTGTACGCCATCTGCTTGCACTTTTTCGTCATATTTCACAAAAACGTTCGGGAATACACAGAGTATTCGCTGCGCTTTTTGTTTCATCTGACGAAAACATCGAAGGCGCATCTGACGCACAATCTTTGTGCGGTGTCGCCTTAATTCATTTTTTTTACAATCAAACTACGGAATATCCCTCATGATGCGAATGGATCTGCTGTAATCGTATCTTCATGAATGCGATGTTCATCAGCACGACATCTCCGGTCCCGTGAGCAATGCTTTTTTCTCGGTCAATGCACCAAGAAGTCACTCCGGATATCGCAATATGCGGACGATTTTCAACCCCAATTTTGATACCCGGTGAATGGGAAAAACATCACTTATGGAATTGGTTCTCGTGCAGGTCGGGGGAGTTTCCGTGCAACGGTTTGCAGCTTGTGCATCAACGTGGGTGCATCTATGCAATAGCGTTCACAGGCTCGGATCTCCGCATTCGGCTCATATGCGTCCAATGCCATATACATTTCATCGAGCAGTTCCAAGGCTTGCAGACCGACTTCGTCTTTCAGCTCTGCTCGAAAGAAATCGAACAACACGGTAAATTGTGTTTGAAAGGCAAGGAGTTCATCGGTTGTGTTTTCCTTGGCGAGATAATGTGTCAGCAATGCGTGCAGCTTTTCGTAAATCATACTGAACGGCCTCCTGTTGCAGATACAGGCAAGCCGGATCCGCAAGGCGAAATGCGATGCGATATCCGACAGCCCGATGTGTTTCAGAGATGCGAATTAGGATGCGTGTAGGTCAATGAGATTGGCGATATGCTGCATGATCATCTGCACATCCTGCGGATTGAGCATAGTATCCGCATTGCAGTCGGCATTGCGCTGTCCCTGTTCGGTGATGGCAATCGCAGAATCCTCTGCCAGATAGCGATTAAGCAGAACGGCATCGGCAATTGCAACCGAACCGTCACAGTTGACATCGCCGAGCAAACCGGTGGTATCGTCCGGTGTTGTGCCGGTTTCGGGGGTCGTGCCGTCCGGCTCGATGCCGCCGACCAACACGTCGTCATTGTAGACACAGATATAATCGGTGCGCTGGGTTTCCTCTGCCCAGTTGGTATCGACGATATGGAGATCCTGATAGCTCCAGTCATCGGACGGATTCCAGCTGTCGCCCCAGTTATAGGTACCTACCGCAAACTGATATTTCTTGCCGGAGTTGGCAACGGGGAAGTCGGGCCAAGAAATTTCAACATAGTAGATATCGTTGGCGGCGTCATAGGCGGTCGGACCGGAGAGAATGCCGTCAAATTCGGTTTCGGTCGAGCACTGGTCATACAGCTCCCGCAGTTCCATTGCCGCAAGGTCAATGCCGTTGCTCGTGAAGTAGTAGCGCACGGACACATTGGTCATCGGAGTGGTGGCGTTGGTCTTGACGAAGAGCGTGACCTCCTCGACCTTGTTGCCGTCCTCCTGCACGATGGAGGTAGCCTGTGCCTCAACCCATGTTTCGTTGCCGCCTTCACTACCGGCCGCATCGGCTCTGCCGCCATCGTTGAGCGGCGGAAAATCGGGGGTAATCGCCTGCGGGTACTCGTCCTTGTAGCGCAGGTACAGACCGGCAGCCGCACCCGGACAGGCGGCATTATAGTCAATCGTGACCTCGTTGTAAATCCAGTCTTTGGTCACATCGTTGTGGGCATCGTCAGCATCCGGACCGCCGACCAATGCGCCGAACAGCACATGCAGATGCCGGTCGGTATCTTCACATTTCGACAGACCCGATGCGGCACGGTGGTGGGGATATTGGGCGGAGCTCTCGTCATAGCCGACCAAGTAGCTGCGAGGACCTGAACCGCCATCGCCCTCGAGATAGGTTGTGGTATTGTTGCCGAGCAGGTACATCATCTGCTCCTTTGCCCATTCGGAGAGGGCATAGTCGGGATTGGAGGTATTGTACTTGTCCTTGCCGTTGTTGTACTTGTCATAGACGAGCGCACAGAACTGTGCCGCAGTGTTATAGCGTGCCGAACCCCAAGTATTGAGCCAGAAATAGCCTTGCGGCGTAATCGTACCGATACCGCCGGTCATATAGGTATTGATGGCTTTCGCACAGCACGCCCAGAAGTCAATGTCTTCATAGGGGCTTTTGCCGTTGACCGTGATATAGTCCATCGCCAAATCCGTCAAGCCGTTGGGGTTTTGCGCATCGGTATAGGTCGTGTCAGATTGATAGGTATCGGAGATGATGCCCATCAGCAGTGCTACGCCGTTCCACATATCGTTCCAGCAGTAGACATAAGTCGGCGGTGCATAGAAATCCACCAGCGGCAGAGCATTGTCGAGATAGGTCTTGTCCTGCGTAATCAAGTAGAGCCAGCAGGACGCAAAGCAGTAGTCATCCTCCCATTTGGACGAGGTATAGAACGATGCCGGACCCTGTGCGGTATCGGCAATGGCTTTGTCATTTTCGGTTGCGAAGTCATAGAGTGCCTTTGCGTAGTCGAGACACTGTGCAGCATAGTCGGGGTCGGTGTCCTTGAAATTCAGGTAGTTGATGGCAAGGCAGGCGGCGGTATTGGAAACATTACAGGTGGTTGGGTTATCGGGTGTTGCGAACCATGCCGGACGTGCCATCGTATCGACTTCAGGCAGATTCCAGTAGGCATGGTCGATATCGCCATCGCCGACCTGATAGCAGAATGCCACCACATCACCCGATGCGTCTCGGAAGGTACAGCGCATGAAGTAGTCGCAGAAATAGCGGATAATCGTTTCCACATGGTCTGCCTGTTCGGTTTCCACGTATGCCTGACGGAATTCGTAGTAGCCCCACGAAACGGTCGTACCGGCATAGGCTTCGGGCAAGCCGAATTTGACATGGTCGCCGGCATCGTGGAAGCCGCCGGCAACATTGACCGTACCCTCTTCCGTGCCAGTATTGAGGATATCGTAGTAAGTGTCGATGAAGTCCTGCGAGAGGTTCGTGCCGATTTTATCGCTGCCCATCGGCTGAAGCGGAACGGCACTGTCATAGGTATGGCAGTCGCCACGCCATGCGTAGCGGTTGTTTTCGCTGACATCGGTACCGCACATATTGCCGTCATAGAAATACAGCGAATATTGCAGTGCCTTGGCGAAATTGGTGTAGTCGCCCGGCTCGTCGGTGACGAGAGCAGAGGCGGCGGGTGCGGCAAACGGAATCGCCGTGACCGCCGTCAGCGTGGCGAGGACAGACGCAAAGCTCCGTTTGGTACAGTTGATGGAAAACCGCATGAAAATCCCTCCTGATAGATATATATGTGGATATGGTCTGCCAAATCCCCGTGGCATTCGGGCGACACCGCACAAAGTTTGCGCGTCAGATGCGCAGTTGATTTTTGCGTCAAATGAAACAAAAAGCGCAGGGAATGCTCTGTGTATCCCTAAGCATTTTTGTGAAATATGGCGGAAAACGCACAAGCAGATGGTGGGCAAAGCCGTCAGGCGGTCTTTGTGCGGTGCTATCCTATAATATAGTATAGCATAGAATGCGTGAAAATACAAGAGGAAAGTGTGCAAAAAATCAGAAATCAAACGAAATCGGAATGAGATATGTAAGGTAAATGAAAAAAATAATGCAAAGGGCTTGACAAACCGATGAAACATATGGTATACTATAACACGTTGAGGAGAACGGGAGTCGCATGGCAGAACGCTCGACGAATCACGGAGATGTATCGAAGAGGTCATAACGAGAACGACTCGAAATCGTTTGAGCGGTAACACGCTCCGTGGGTTCGAATCCCACCATCTCCGCCATATTTGGGGCATTAGCGCAGCTGGGAGCGCATCACACTGGCAATGTGGGGGTCACGGGTTCGAATCCCGTATGCTCCACCAATTATGTTGCTTTGCGCAGAGCAGTAAGATACTGTCCTGCGCAAAACAGCATATACAAGCGCAAGGCGGCTGCACAGCAACCACCTCACGCGTAATTGCATACTCTTGTGTTTTGATTGCCAGTGCGTTTGTGAAACAGATGGCTGTGTATCATTTCATCACCAGCAGCCACATCTCCTACTTCATTGTCATGGCGAGGCGGTTTTCACATTACCGCCGTTCCGTCACATCTGATCGCTCGATACCTTATCCTATTCTTATCTGAAAAAAAGACATGGATGGTTGATTCAGCAAGGCTGAACAGGTTGTCTTGGCGGATGCTCGGACGCGCTGTTATGAAGGAAGATCTGTCAATCAAAAGCTATTCAGTTGTCAAGATGCCGGGGACGCCGGGATTCCATGATTCTAAGGCGTCTGGATAAAAAGTCAAGCCCTCCAACCTGATGCTTGAGCACACTAGGCTGAAAGGCTTGACAGAAACATGAAATCGTGCTATAATACAGGGGTGCATTAAGCAACGATAACAGCCGTCTCACTAAATCAGCAGATGCTTGCTACATCTGGTTGATGATGGGGTATATCGGAACGCCAATTCTGATATACTCCGTGGGATGCTTTATCATCCGTGTTTCATTATAGCACACTTTGTGTTACTTGTCAATGACTTTTTGGGAATTTATTCTTGTTGCCACCCTTGCAAAGCGGTGGTATTTTTATTGTGGAGGCATATGCCTATGATTGGTTTAGCAGTTTAGCAATAGATTTGGGAATTTGTGCGGTTGCATTGGCTTTACTGTTTGCTGTTGCTGGTTTTACAGGGTTGCTCAAATTATTCCTTATGCGGATTACAATTTTGAATGGCATCTTTTTTTCTGTTCTTATCACAGTAATTCTGTTGTTTGGAAAAATGGAAGAAACGCCTTATACGGTTACATTGAATCCTTTCGTGTACATACTGATAGGCATAGGCGTATATCTGATATGTCACTTGGTACAGAAAACGCACGTGGGCTTTTGGATATTTGCTGTTATTATGTCTCCCATATGGGCAGCAATTCTTGCAACAATTTCTTATTTTCTTTCGGAGCGCAATCAAATAGTATTTTGGGTGCTTTTGATTGTACTTACCGGCATCAATGTATATTTAGTGTATCCTCAAACCATAAATATTGACAGAAATATCGACAAAAACGTCCTAATGTGATATAATAGAAGTGCAAGGAAAAGTGTTAAAAACGAGAAAAAAGCTTGCACTTCGGAGGATGTC
>CALXHI010000032.1 GCA_944388075.1 uncultured Clostridia bacterium
CTTGTGCTTTTTCCGCCATATTTCACAAAAATGCTCGGAAATACACAGAGTATTTCCTGCGCTTTTTGTTTCATCTGACGAAAAAATCGACGGCGCATCTGACGCACAATCTTTGTGCGGTGTCGCCATAAATCTGCAAAAACCTTCCGACGGAAGGTTTTTGCGCATCATTACATGTATCGTTCGGGTATACGCCGGCTTACTCCACCGGAATAACCCAGCCGAACGGATCGTCCAGCTTGCCCCACTGAATACCGGTCATGGTATCGTAGATCTTCTGGGCGATCGGACCGATCTTGTTGTCATTGATCGTCATAACCTTATCGCCGTACTTCAGGTGACCAACCGGCGAAATAACGGCTGCCGTACCGGTACCGAAAACCTCTTGCAACTTGCCTTCATCATACGCCTGTGCCAGCTCGTCAATGGAGATTCTGCGTTCGCTGACCTTCATGCCCCAGCTCTTGCACAGCTCCAGTACAGACTTTCTGGTAATACCGGGCAGAATTGAGCCTTGCAGCTCCGGTGTGACGATTTCGCCGTCAATGACAAACATGATATTCATTGCACCGACTTCCTCGATGTATTTCTGCTCCACGCCGTCAAGCCACAGCACCTGCGAGTAGCCCTCCTTATGTGCCTCATCCTGACCAATCAGCGATGCAGCATAGTTACCGCCGGTCTTGGTATAACCCATACCGCCGCGGACCGCACGCACATACTTGGACTCTACATAAATCTTCACCGGGTCCAGACCGGATGCGTAGTAAGCACCGGACGGCGACAGAATGATGATGAACATATATTGCTCACCCGGACGCACGCCGAGGAACGGGTCAACGGCGATGATAAACGGACGGATATAGAGCGATGCGCCATCGGCAGACGGTACCCAATCCTTCTCAACCTTCAGCAGCTCCATCAGGCCTTCCATTGCCATCTCCTCGGGCAGCTCCGGAATGACCAGACGCTGATTCGAGCTGTTCAGACGCTTGAAATTCTCCAGCGGACGGAACAGCTGCACACCGCCATCGGCACGGCGATAGGCCTTCATGCCCTCAAATACCTCCTGACCGTAGTGCAGGCAGAGTGCTGCCGGGCTGAGGGACAGATTACCGTAAGGGACGATACGGGCATCATGCCAGCCACGGCCCTCGGTATAGTCCATGATGAACATATAGTCCGTGAAGATGTGACCGAAACCGAGTTTTGTTTCATCTGCGGGCTTGTCCTTCAGAACTGCCGCTTTTTCAAAACGAATGTCCATTGTGAATTACCTCTTTTCTTGGAATTGCTTAGAGTTTGTATACGTCTGCCAAAATCAGCAGATGTTGCCTTTCAAATACCTTGGTGCGTACTTGTTTCGATAGAGCGAAACGGCATAGCTGATCGAAACAGCGGCACACAAAATAATCGCTGTCAAAAGCATAATACGAGTCAAACGTTTCATAGAAAACCGCACCTCTTTCTGTTGATCAAACATATGATGCGACAGTACTGCATCATACAACATCTATATTATATCACATTTCTCCGAAAATGAAAAGGGGGTAAAAGAAAATTTTTTCCTGCCAAAGCATAGTTTTTTGCAAAACGGGATTGCATTTTTCTCGAAAATGTGATACAATAAGGTGTTGTAGTATAACTTATGATCTTATCACGAAAGGATGGCATTTTTTCATGATCAAAAAGCCATTGTCACAGTACACGGTACAGGAGCGTACAGCATTGCTGCAAGAAACCAAAGAGGCTTATGCAGCATTTCAAGCCAAGCACTTGCAGCTCAATATGGCAAGAGGCAAACCCGCTCCGGAACAGCTTGATTTGTCTATGCCGATGCTCAATGCCCTGACCGCAGAAATGTCCATGATTGCAGAAAACGGCGTGGACTGCCGAAATTACGAGGCTCTGTCCGGCATTCCGGAAATCAAGGCTTTGTTTGGAGATTTGATGGGCGCACCGGCATCGAAATTGTTTGTCGGCGGCAACTCGAGCCTTGAACTGATGTTTGCCTGTGTGCAGATTGCGTTCACGAAGGGCATTGCAGGCTGTCCTGCATGGCATACCTGTGACGAAGTGAAGTTTCTCTGTCCTGTACCGGGCTATGACCGTCACTTTGGCGTCACCGAATATTTCGGTGTGAAGATGATTTCGGTTCCGATGTTGGAATTTGGCCCGGATATGGATATCGTGCAAAATTATGTGGAGTCCGACCCGATGGTCAAGGGCATTTGGTGTGTACCGGTCTATTCCAATCCCGGCGGCGTGGTTTACAGCGATGAAACGGTTCGCCGCTTTGCCGCACTAAAGCCTGCCGCAAAGGATTTCCGTATTTTCTGGGACAATGCCTACTTTCTCCACCACCTGATCGATACCCCGAAGCAACCGCTGACCATCGGTGCAGCATGCAGGGAATCGGGTAATCTTGATTTGTACTATGAATTTGCATCAACCTCCAAGGTGACCTTTGCCGGTGCCGGTGTTTCCGCTCTCCATACCTCGGAATTGAATCTTGCAGAGATTTCCAAGGCACTTGGTATCCAGACCATTGGGTTTGATAAAATCAACCAGCTGCGCCATGTGGTATTCTTCAAGAATGCAGATGGCGTGCGCAGCCATATGGAACTGCATCGGCAGATTCTCAAACCGAAATTCGATGCCGTGCAGGAAATTCTCGAGCAAGAACTCGGCGCATTGGAACTCGCAACCTGGTCAAAGCCCGAGGGCGGCTATTTCGTCTCGTTCAATGCACCGAAGGGCTGTGCCAAGCGCATTGTGTCGCTTTGCAAGGAAGCCGGTGTTACGCTGACGGGAGCCGGTGCAACTTTCCCCTATGGCATCGATCCCGATGACAGCAATATTCGTTTGGCTCCGTCCTATCCGGAGGTAGACGAACTAAAGCTCTCGATGAAACTGTTCTGTATCTGTGTTAAATTGGCCGCACTGGAAGCGACCGCATAATATCATCTGTGTAAAGGAGAGGATTTCAAATGATCAATCTGAATCTCGTTTTGACCGACTTGGAAATGCTCAAGACGCAAATCGGCAGAAAGGGCTATGATGTGTCCAAACTTGATGATTTGGCCGCACTGCTTCAGCAGAAGAAGGGTAAGCAGCAGGCACTCGATGCGCTGCGTGCCAAGCGCAATGCTTGGAAGAAGGATCAGAGCATTTCGGTTGAGAGCAAGCGTGCATTGCGTGACGAAATTGCTGCCGATGAAGCTGCACTCGCCGAGCTGGAGGCACAGATTAAAGAAATCCATTTGGATATCCCGAACCTGCCCGATGTCGATGCGATTGATGGCAAGGACGAGAACGACAATGTTGTCGTGAGAGAGTGTGAGGATTACTATCACGCACCGATCGAGCAATTCCGTCCGCACTGGGAAGTCGGCAAGAATCTCGATATTCTCGACAATGAGCTGGCAAGCAAGGTTTCCGGCTCGATGTTTGCGATGTACAAGGGTGCCGGTGCAAAGCTGCTGCGTGCATTGGTGACCTATGCACTGGCATTGCACGGCGAAAAGTATCTCGAAATCATTCCGCCCCACATGGTATCCTCGAAAACACTGACCTTTACCGGTCATCTGCCGAAGTTTGCGGATGAACAGTATAAGTGCTCGCAGGATGATCTGTGGCTGATTCCGACCGCAGAAGTACCGCTGACCGGTGCATTTGCCGAAACTACATTTGAGCAGGGTCAGCTGCCGCAGTATCGTTGCGGTTATACGGTTTGCTTCCGCCGTGAGGCAGGCAGTGCCGGCAAGGATACCCGCGGCTTGCAGAGAGTCCATGAGTTCCACAAGGTCGAACTGGTCAAGGTTGTCGAACCGCAGAATTGTAAGGCAGAACTGGACGATCTGCTCGCAGACTGTCTCCGCATCATTCAGGATCTGAAGCTGCAATGGCGTATCATTGACCTCTGCACCGGCGATATGGGCGACAAGTACGGTCGCTGCTATGACATTGAGGTTTGGGCACCGGGTGCCGGTCGTTGGCTTGAGGTTTCGTCTGTCGGTCATTTCGGTGACTATCAGGCTCGTCGTGCAAAGATCTGCTACAAGGACGAGAACGGCAAAAAGCAGGTAGCTTACACGCTCAACGGCTCCGGCATGGCAACACCTCGTGTGGTCGCCGCCATTCTCGAAACCTATCAGCAGCCGGATGGCACAGTGCTTGTGCCTGAGGTGCTGCGTCCGTTCATGGGCTGCGATGTGATCAAACCCCGCAGCTGATTCCACAGCATAACAAAAGCCTGTCGGCGTCCGATGTCAGGACAATGCCGACAGGCTTTTTTGTATTAAGGCGACACCGCACAAAGATTGTGCGTCAGATGCGCCGTCGATTTTTTCGTCAGATGAAACAAAAAGCGCAGGAAATACTCTGTGTATTTCCGAGCATTTTTGTGAAATATGGCGGAAAAAGCACAAG
>CALXHI010000033.1 GCA_944388075.1 uncultured Clostridia bacterium
CGGCAAAGGCAGACGCTCATCAGGGAGTACGGCACAAATCTTTGATTTGTGCCGCTGAAAAGCCTGTAAAACAGGATTTTCAGCCAATCACTGCCCCTTCGGGCAGTGATTGAGTACGTACTATTTATGGAAGTTCGGCAATATTGGATTTGCATAATCTCGGAAAATATCTGGACATTGGGGTAATTCTGTGTTATAATAATGTTATCCCAAGCAAGGAGCAGAATTGCATGAATGTGAGAGATTTTTTCCGCAGCACACGATTTCGTGTTCTGCTTTGTATTGTGGCAGTGCTGACCGGTATGATGCTCTATTCCGTCAAACAGGGAACGCATACCGATGGCATTACAAAAGTGCTGCAATCCCTGACTGCGCCGGTGCGGTCTTTTTCTGCCGGCATTTCCCGTTCCGTCAGCGAAACGCTCGACACCTATTTTCTGTCGAAGGCGTATCAGGATGAAAATGCCCTGCTCCGAGAGCAGATTGCGACGCTCAACGAGCAGCTGATTGGCTATGACGATGCGATGGCGGAGCTGGAAGCCTTACGTGATCAGCTTGGTATCAAGGAGGATAACCCCAACTATACGCTCAGCGAGCCTTGTACGCTGCTGATGCCGATTACCAATGATATTGCAGGTGGCTTTGTCATTCAGCAGGGGACGGCAGACGGCATTACCGTTAATGCACCGGTGATTTGTTCGCAGGGGCTGATTGGCGTTGTCACAGAAGTGAGCGAACATTTTGCAACCGTCACCACGATTCTATCGCCGGAGCTGTCGGTGGGCGCCGTCGTACTCCAAACCGGTGACAGCGGTATTGTCGAGGGCACGCTGACACAGGCTGCGGACGGCAAAACCAAGCTCATCTATGTGGACGAAGCGGCTACGCTTCATGCCGGCGATTTGGTTATGACGGCAGGTACGACGGGGCTGTTTCCCTATGGCATTCCGATTGGAAATATTGTGGAGACGGGCATGGAGGAAACCGGCTTGACCGCCTATGCCATCCTTGAGCCGAGCGTGGATTTGGAGGCACTCGAATCGGTCAGTGTGCTGCTCGATTTCGAGGGAAAGGGTGTTGCATTCCATGAAGATTAAACACCGCAGCAAGACAACGGCGGAAAAACGCCTGCGTATCATGCACACCGCAAGACGGACGATTAGTTTGCTGCTGCTGCTGCTCTGTGCCGTACCGATGTTCGGCGGCGGGGTGCAGGCTCTGTGGGTGATCCCGGCAGCGATTTGCATTGCGATGTATGAGCCGTGCGGATTTTCGATGGCGGCAGGCGTGTTGGCAGGACTGCTGATTGATTTGGCATGCAGCAGTCATTTGGGCGCAAATGCCATTTTTATGGTATGCTTTTGTACGGGTGCGGCAACGCTCTATGCGCAGGTATTGCGCCGGACATTCCTCAACTTTTTTTGGATGGTGATGCTCTGCACCTTCGGACGGGCGGTTTGCTCCTATCTGTTTACGGCGGTGTTGTTTCAAGTGGAGGGGCAGAGCGTACTTTGGAATACGGTTTTGCTGCCGTCTGCATTACTGACCTTGTTTGCTGCGATTCCGGTCTATCTGCTGTATCTGCCCGGTGCAACATGGCTGCGCAAACGGGTTAAATCGATGGATGCGGCAGCGATTCATAGGCATTGAAAATAGAAAGGATGGGTTTCATGATTGACCATGCAAAATTGGCAGCGAAATATTTTGTGGAGGGCTATAACTGTGCGCAGGCAGTGGTACTGGCGTTCTGCGATGTCACCGGTTTGGATGAGAAAACCGCCTTGCGGATTTCCTCGTCCTTTGGCGGCGGTATGGGACGGCTGCGAGAGGTCTGCGGTGCGTGCTCGGGGATGTTCATGGTGGCAGGGCTGCTCTATGGCTATGACGAGCTGGACGATACGCGGAAAAAGGCGCATTACCAACGTATTCAGGATATGGCAGCCGCATTTCGGGAACAGCATACGACCATTCGTTGCAGCGAGCTGTTGCAGCATTTGAGTGTGACCAAAGATGCTGCACCGTCTCCGAGAACCGCTGAATACTACAAGGTGCGTCCCTGTGTTCGCTTTGTCGAAACGGCAGCGGAGATCCTCGACCGCTATATCGCCGAGCATCCCATCGCATGAACCATACCCGCAAACCAAGCCGCTGTTTTTGGGTCAATCTGCGCAATCCCGTGTATGTACAGTATCACGATACCGAATGGGGCAAACCCTGCCATGACGATGCAAAGCTCTATGAACTGCTGTTGCTGGAGAGTTTTCAGGCAGGGCTTTCTTGGGAATGTATCCTCAATAAGCGAGAAGCATTTCGGGAAGCCTTTTCGGGCTTTGAGGCAAGGGCAGTTGCAGCCTATGGCGAATCGGACATCGAACGCTTGATGCGGAATCCTGCCATTGTCCGCAATCGGCGTAAGATTGCAGCTGCCATTGCGAACAGCCGTGTATACCTTGCGATACAAAGCGAATGGCAGAGCTTTGACCGCTATCTGTGGCATTTCACAGACGGTAAAACCGTGCAGGAATCCTGCGCCGCATATACGCACAGCCCGCTCTCCGATGCGATTTCTGCAGACCTCAAAGCCCGGGGCATGACCTTTGTCGGGACAACCATTGTGTATTCGTGTCTGCAGGCGGTCGGCGTGGTCAATGGTCATACGCCGGAATGCGAGTGGCATGGCAGCATCTGATACAAATCCGCCGTTTTGTTTCTCAAACGGGCAAATCCGTTGACAGCAGACCTTTTTGTATGGTATGCTGAGGGCAGTACAGCGGAAAGGTTGTTGGATATGAAAACGATAGGGAAGGTACTGCTTGTGATTTTGGCGATTGCACTGCTGCTGATATTGGGACTTATGTTGCTGCTCGTATGGCTCTCCAAGCAGCCGGCGGTCAAGGAAGATTACCATACCAAAGTCACATCCGAAGAACCATTGGAACAGCAGTATATCCAAATGGGCAGCTACGAAACCGCCTTTGCGGAATATGCCGCAGACAATGAGCAATCCAAAGCCTTTCGGATTTGGTATCCGGCAGAGCTGATGCAAAGCAATCGGGTCTATCCTGTGGTTGTGATGGTGAATGGCACGGGTGTGCCGTCCTCGAAATATGAAGCTGTTTTCCGACATTTGGCATCGTGGGGATTTATCGTCATCGGCAATGAGGATGCCAATGCCTGGGATGGCGCATCGTCTGCGGCAAGCCTTGATTTTATGCTGACACTGCACACGGATGCGGCAAGTCCGTTCTACAGGCGGGTCGATACGCAGCATATCGGTATCGCCGGGCATTCACAAGGCGGTGTGGGTGCGATCAATGCCGTGACCGAACAGGAAAACGGCAATCGCTATACCGCCATGTATGCGGCAAGCACTACGCATTTGGCGTTGGCAGAGGCATTGCAATGGTCCTATGATGCAAGCAAAATTACGATTCCCTGCTTTCTGACCGCAGGCACAAAGCAGGCCGATGCTGGCAATGCAAAGGATGCCGGAATCTGTCCGCTGTGGTCGCTGGAGGAGAACTATCAAGCCATTTCGGATGATGTGCCGAAGCTCTATGCCCGCAGAATCAATGTCGACCATGGCGAAATGCTCGCTTATGCCGACGGCTATATGACCGCATGGTTTCTCTATCATCTGCAAGGCGATGAAACCGCAGGGCAGGTGTTTCTCGGGGCAGATGCCGAGATTCTGCACAATGCCAATTGGCAGGATGTGCAGAAGAATTCTTGAAAGGATTGCGGAGTTTGCCTTGACAAATATCGCAGACTGTGATATACTGTTGATACAGCGGTAAGCTGCTACAATTGCATGAATATCAATTGCTGGGGGAACGCTAGGCGTTGAGAAGGTAAAACCTGACCCTTTGAACCTGTTGGTTAACACCATCGTAGGGAAGCGAATTGCCGAAACAAGGCTTCCCTATGTGGGAAGCCTTTTGTGATACTTGGAAAGGAGTGCACATGAAGCATTGTTTGACGATTGCCGGTTCGGATTGCAGCGGCGGTGCCGGCATTCAGGCAGACCTCAAGACCTTTTCTGCTTGCGGCTGCTTTGGTATGAGCGTGATCACCTCGGTCGTTGCGGAGAATACCTGCCGGGTGCTGTCGGTCTATGATATGTCGGCAAACGAGGTTGCTTTGCAAATTGATGCCGTATTCGAGGATATCCGTGTGGACGGTGTGAAGCTTGGTATGCTGCCCTCGGCAGACATCATCTGCACCGTTGCCGAGAAGCTCAAAGCCTACAAGCCGCCGGTTCTTGTCTGTGACCCGGTATTGGTGGCAACCAGCGGCGATACGCTCTGCGGCGGTACGGTCGATGCCATGCGGGAGATGCTGTTCCCGATGGTCGATTTGCTCACGCCCAATATCCCGGAAGCGGAAACCATTTCCGGTATCGCCATTCACAGCATTGACGATTTCGACAAAGCTGCTGCTGTGATTTTGGATATGGGCGTCAAGGCGGTTTTGCTGAAGGGCGGTCATGCCGACGGGGATTGCGTGGATGTGCTGTACTGTCGCAAATTCGATGCGGAAATCGGATATACCCGTACCGCATTGACCGCAAAACGCATCAATTCGCAGAGCACCCATGGTACGGGCTGTACGCTCTCCTCTGCCATTACCGCAGTACTCGCGCAGGGTGCAGACCTGCTCACGGCAGTCGAAACGGCAAAGCAGTATATCTCCAAAGCCATTGAAACCGCATTCCCGGTCGGGCATGGACATGGACCGGTCAATCATTTCCACGATTATTATAATAGGAAAGGAATCCGATAATATGAGAAGCTATCAAACCCAAATGGAAGCCGCAAAGAAAGGCATCGTGACGCCTGAAATGCAAATTGTTGCCGAGAAAGAGTATATGGATCCCGAAACGCTGCGTGCAAAGGTCGCAATCGGCGAGGTTGCCATTCCCTGCAACATCAACCACAAGTCCATCTCGCCCGAGGGCATCGGCAGCGGTCTGCGTACCAAAATCAATGTCAACCTCGGTATTTCCGGCGATGCCAATAACTATGACCTCGAAATGCAGAAGGTTGATATGGCATTGAAATTTGGTGCGGAAGCCATCATGGACTTGAGCAACTACGGCAAAACCAATCATTTCCGTCAGGCACTGATTGAGAAGTCCCCGGCGATGATCGGTACGGTGCCGATGTACGATGCGATTGGCTATCTGGACAAGGATTTGCTTGAGATTACCGCACAGGATTTCCTGCGTGTGGTCGAGGCACATGCCCAAGAGGGTGTGGACTTCATGACGATCCATGCCGGTATCAACCGCCGTGCGGTGGAAGCATTCCGCCGTGACCCTCGGAAGATGAATATCGTATCCCGCGGCGGTTCGCTGCTGTTTGCATGGATGATGATGACCGGCAACGAGAATCCGTTCTATGAGTATTACGATGACGTGCTGGAGATTCTCCGCAAATACGATGTCACCATCAGTCTGGGGGACGCTCTGCGTCCGGGCTGCATTGATGATGCGACCGATGCCGGACAGATTTCCGAATTGATCGAGCTTGGCGCATTGACCGAACGGGCTTGGGCAAAGGATGTGCAGGTGATGGTGGAAGGTCCGGGCCATATGGCGATGAACGAAATCGCTGCCAATATGAAGCTGCAAAAGCGCATCTGCCACAATGCACCGTTTTATGTGCTCGGCCCGCTCGTCACCGATATTGCCCCCGGCTATGACCATATCACCTCTGCCATCGGCGGTGCGATCGCTGCGGCAAGCGGTGCGGATTTCCTCTGCTATGTCACGCCTGCCGAGCATCTGCGTCTGCCGGATGTGAATGATGTCAAGGAGGGTATCGTGGCAAGCCGCATTGCCGCCCATGCTGCCGATATCGCAAAGGGCATTCCCCATGCAAGAGATATCGACAATGCCATGGCAGAGGCACGGCATCAGGTCGATTGGGACGAGATGTTCAAGCTTGCCATCGACGGCGACAAGGCAAGAGCCTACTTTGAAAGCACACCGCCGTCTGACCGCCATACCTGCTCGATGTGTGGTAAGATGTGTGCGGTTCGGACAACCAATATGATTCTCGAAGGCAAGCAGGTCGAGTTCTGCACCGAAAAGTGAGGGCAATATGGTACGAATCAACGGTGAATCCATGGCCTGCGACGGCATGACCATTGGGGCATATCTCGAGCAGATGCAGTACGATCGGGTGCGCATTGCCATTGAGCGAAACGGCGACATCGTCCCCAAAGCCGAATACGACACGGTGGTATTGCAGGACGGGGACGTGCTTGAGATTGTACGCTTTGTCGGTGGCGGCTGATGCAGTATCCATCGAAACAGGCGGTGCAGGCGGCACTGGAGGCCCGTCACGGCATCGAACGGCAGGCGGCATTTTCAGCGGCATCGGTTGCCATTTGCGGTTTGGGAGGGCTTGGCTCTCATATCGCCATGACATTGGCACGTGCCGGTATCGGGCGGCTGCATCTCATTGACTTTGATGCGGTAGATCTTTCCAATCTCCAACGGCAGGCATATCGCTATTCCCAAATCGGGATGCCGAAAACCGATGCCATGCGGCAGATTCTGGGAGATATTGCACCCTATTGCGAGGTCGTGACCGATTGTGTGCGTGTGACGGAGGAGAATGCCGCATTGCTCCTTGCACGGGAAACGATTATCTGTGAGGCATTCGATCGGCCCGATGCCAAAGCCATGCTGGTCAATACCCTGTTGACGCAGCGGCCGGATGCCTATATCATTGCGGCATCGGGCATGTCCGGGCTGCGTACCGGCAATACCATCCGCACCAGAGCCGTCACCAAACACTTCATTCTCTGTGGGGATGAATCCTCGGATGTGGGCGAGGACGGCACGCTGTATGCGTCTCGAGTGATGCTCTGTGCGGCACACCAAGCCAATACTGTTCTGCAATTGCTGGCAGGAAACTTTTATGAATGAGAAGGCGATAACTATGCAAGATGCATTGATCCTTGGCGGAAAAACCTTTACGTCCCGTTTTATTCTCGGTTCGGGCAAGTATTCGCTCAAGCTGATTGAGGCTGCCGTGCGGGATGCCGGCGCACAGATGATTACCCTTGCGGTACGGCGTGCGAATACGAAGGAGCATGAGAATATCCTCGACTATATCCCCGAAGGCGTGACGCTGCTGCCGAATACCTCCGGGGCGAGAACGGCGGAGGAAGCCGTTCGCATTGCAAAGCTGGCACGGGAGCTTGGCTGCGGCAACTTTGTCAAAGTCGAGATTATGCGGGACAGCAAATACCTGCTGCCCGACAATCAGGAAACCATTAGAGCCACCAAACTTCTGGCGAACGATGGCTTTGTGGTCATGCCCTATATGTATCCGGATTTGAATGTCGCAAGAGATTTGGTAAATGCCGGTGCGGCTGCGGTCATGCCGCTGGCATCGCCGATTGGCTCAAACAAGGGCTTGGCAACCAGGGAATTTATTCAGATTCTGATTGACGAAATCGATTTGCCGATTATTGTCGATGCCGGTATCGGCAGACCCTCGCAGGCTTGTGAAGCGATGGAGATGGGTGCGGCGGCGATTATGGCGAATACTGCCCTTGCCACAGCAGGCGATCTGCCCCGTATGGCGATGGCATTCCGGCAGGCGATTGAAGCAGGTCGCAATGCGTATCTGTCGGGACTTGGGCGTGTACTGGTGCGTGGTGCGGCGGCATCCGATCCGTTGACCGGATTTCTGCGGGATTGAGAGGCGAACATGGAGAATACATTCTTTGTCGATTCCGATGCCCTCTCTCCGGCGGTACTGGAGAAAAAGCACCGCTTGGAAACCGATCCGTCTGCCCGTACCGATATCATGCGGTATCTGGACGGCATGGAGCAGATTGACTCGGATTTGCTTGACCGTGTGCTCGAACAGGTCAACCGCTACGACCCGACACAATATACCGATCGAGATGTGCGGAATGCCTTGCAGCATGAAACCTGTTCCATCGAAGATTTGAAGGCATTGCTGTCGCCTGCGGCAGAGCCGTTTCTTGAGCAGATGGCGCAGAAGGCTCGGCTCGAAACGCAAAAGCATTTCGGCAATACTGTCTATCTGTTCACGCCGCTGTATATCGCAAATTACTGCGAAAACTACTGCGTTTATTGCGGTTTTAACTGCTATAACCATATTCACCGCATGAAGCTCAATATGGAGCAAATCGAGCATGAAATGCAGGTGATTGCCGAGAGCGGCATGGAGGAAATTCTGCTGCTGACCGGGGAAAGCCGTGGGCAGAGCGGTCCGGAATATATCGGTGAGGCTTGCAAATTGGCACGGAAATATTTCCGCATGGTTGGTTTGGAGATTTATCCCGTCAATACCGAAGAATACCGCTATCTGCATGAATGCGGTGCGGACTATGTGACGGTGTTCCAGGAAACCTATGACGCCGCCCGTTATGAGCAGCTGCATTTGCTCGGGCATAAACGGGTATTCCCGTATCGCTTCCATGCGCAGGAACGAGCCTTGCGCGGCGGTATGCGAGGCGTTGCGGCGGCAGCTTTGCTCGGTCTGTCCGATTTCCGCAAGGATGCGCTCGCTACGGCTCTGCATGTGCATTTCCTGCAACGCAAATATCCCCATGCGGAAATGTCGCTGTCCTGCCCGAGATTGCGTCCGATTATCAATAATGACAGGATCAATCCGCAGGATGTGCATGAAACACAGCTGTGCCAGATTATCTGCGCCTACCGCATTTTCCTGCCGTTTGCCGGCATTACCGTTTCCTCACGGGAAAGCGAGAGCTTCCGCAACGGCATTGTCAAGATTGCAGCGACAAAGGTATCGGCTGGTGTCTCGACCGGTATCGGCGACCATGAGAGCAAGTATACCGGCAGGCAGTCTGACCGTCCGGAGGGCGATGAGCAATTTGAAATCAGCGATGACCGCAGCTTTTCCCGGATGTATCGAGATATCGAGCAGGAGGGCTTGCAGCCGGTGCTGAACGATTATTTGTATGTGTGAGGAGAACGCCATGCGCCAATTTGACCCAACCATGTATTTCATTACCGACCGCACCGGACGCTCGACCGAGGATTTTCTTTGGCGTATCGAACAGGCCTGTCAGGGCGGTGTCACGCTCGTACAGCTGCGGGAAAAGGACATCCCGACCCGTACCTATCTGGAGCTTGCCATGGCGGTGCATACCATCACCAAACGCTACCAAATTCCGCTGATTATCGATGATCGTGTGGATGTGGCATTGGCTGCCGGGGCAGAGGGGGTGCATATCGGGCAGACCGATTTGCCGGTACGGCTGGCACGGGCGTTGATGGGGGAGCATGCCATTATCGGTGCAACGACAAAAACCGTTCCGCAGGCATTGGAGGCTTATGAGCAGGGTGTGGATTATCTGGGTGTGGGGGCAATTTATCCGACCACAACCAAGGTGAAAACTGTGCTGACCGATGTATCGGTGCTGCGGGAGATTTGTCAAACCGTTCCGCTGCCGGTCTGTGCGATTGGCGGTTTGAACTATGACAACTGTGATGTGCTGCAAGGTTCGGGTATCGCAGGCGTTGCGGTGGTTTCTGCCATCATGAAGGCGGATGACCCCAAAGCAGCTGCCGAGCAGCTCAAAGCGAAGGTACAGACGCTGATACCAAAATAATCGGATGCGATTGCAATATCCGAATGCCGATGGATGTTCGGATATTTGCTGTGCTCTATGGATTGCCAATGGTCCGGATATGCCGACTCCAAACGAAAACGGCATGGTCATATAATCTGAACCCAACATTAAAAGTTGGAGAAAATCCGTGATTCTATCCAAATCGAAATCGAAAAGATTGAGCACTTTACCGCTGGAAATTCGTGGAAACCTGTGTTATACTATCAGTAAGAAGCCGCTTTTCGTCAACAGCAAGGAGGATGTACCATGAAAGCTTCGCAAATCGGTTTCCGCACAATTGCCTTCCTGACAACAATGCTTCTGTCATCCGGCTGTATGGGCTTGTCGGCATATGCTGCCGAGGAAACTTCCCTCAACGCACTGCGAGAGGAGATCCGTACCGCCTGGGCAAACCATGAGGCGTCCATTTCCGTTCGGGATTATCAGATGACCATTGACGAGATCGCCGATCTGTATTATGGCTTGCTGTACAATGACGGTGACAAGTTCTTTGTACAGTCGTCCATCAGCTACAAGCAATCGAATACCACAGGCTATGTGACCTCGATCATTCCGAAATATCTCCATGACGTCGAAACCATCGCCGCCATGCAGGAAGCCTTCGATGCCAAGGTCGATGCCATTCTCGCACAGGTGCATGAAGACTGGTCGGATGCAGAAACGGTCTGGTTTTTCCATGACTATCTCGCGGAAACCTGCGCCTATGACCTGACCTATACAAACTATGATGCCTATGCGGTTTTGGTGAATGGGTCGGCGGTCTGTCAGGGCTATGCGCTGGCTCTCAACGTGCTTTGCAGCAGAGCCGGCATTCCGAGCCGTTCCATTGTCAGCGAAACACTGTCGCATATGTGGAATGTGGTGCAGCTTGAGGACGGCAATTGGTATCATGTCGATACCACCTTTGACGATACTGCCCCCGATATTTTCGGTCATGTCAATCACGATTATCTGCTTCGCAGCGATGCGTATATGATGGCAGATGATGCCCATACGGCGGAGGACTGGTTCATCTATACCAATGGGGAACGCATCAGCTGTAATGCCGAAACCTATGCCGATGCGCCATGGATTGGAGCAATCGATACGGCAGTGCCGCTGTCGGACGGCTCGTTTCTGATGATGCACCAAGCAGACCCGAGTGCCGTTACCGCAACAAGCCAGATTCAATCCGTGCTCGAACGGATTGACGGCATGACCACAACGGAACTGCTGACCTACAAGGGCTATTGGTATACGCCGACCGGTTCGGTTTATACCACCTGCTACAGCATTTCCGATTTTTATGCCGGCAGATTGTTCTATACCACCGCAGCGGAACTGCGTTCGGTATTACCGGATGGCAGTGATCCGCAGGTACACCATACCCTGACGGATGCACAGCTGGAACTCGGGTATCTTTACGGTTTGACGATCGATGAAGGCGGCATTGCAACCTATGCGGTGATGGATAAGCCGATGTTTGCCGATGAGAATTACACGCTGAATGCGGAGGTCTATACGCTGGATTTGAACGGTGTGATTACAACGCCGGATACTACCACTACCACCACAACAACTACAACTACGACCACGACCACAACAACTACCACGACAACAACTCCGGAAACCACGACGACTACAACGACTACGACACCGGAAACCACAACGACTACAACGACTACGACACCGGAAACCACGACGACTACAACATCGGAAACTACGACTACCATAACAACCATGCCGGAAACCACAACGACTACGCCGGAACTTACCACTACAACTTCGAATATGTCGGAAACAACTACCACCACAACGACAACTTCGGAAACCACAACGACTACAACAACCACAACAACTACAACCGATCCGCTTCTGCCTACTTTGGTTGGCGATGTTGATCAGAACGGAACGGTGATGATTGCTGATGCGGTAATGCTGTGCCGATATCTGGCAGAGGATGCGGCGATTACGCTGAATGCACAGGCGATCTGTAATGCCGATTTGACAAAAGATGAAATCATCAATTCGTTGGATTTGGAGACGCTTTTCGCAATCCTTGCCCGTAAAACAGAAGCGTAAGAGAATATGGAAAGATACAGTGCTGTGATTGGTCATGGCACTGTATTTCTTTTCTGCAAAGAGAATTTTGATGCAGACACCCATCTGTCTGCTCGAATGTGTATCCTGTAGGTGTGGAGTTACTGATTCTGATATGCGACGGGCTGTTTCAGGTGCAGCTCCATATGCCGCCTTGCACGATTGTTACCGATTTGCCGATAGTCGAGTATCATTCGCATCCTCTCTATAGTATGAGAGAATCAGACGGCTGCTTCGTGTACCTGCTCGAAATTTGAACCAAAGGCAGCATCGCACAAAGCCGCCGGGCGTTCTTTGTGCGGTGTTGCCTTAAAACAGAAATCCCCTCTGTACAGCTGTGCAGAGGGGATTTTGTATCCATGAGATTCCGGGAAGTGTATGGGCATTAGTCTGCTTTTGCCTGTGCGATGGCCTCCTCGGGTGTTTGGAAGCCCATCATCACAGCCATCAGAGCATTGCCATAGCGTTCGACCATAGAAACGTTGACATAGATGGCGTGGCGAATTTGGTCTGCCGTCAGCGAAGTGGTATCCTCGCCAACATGATGATGCGTGCGATAGCGCACCTCACCATCCGAAAAATCCATCTCAAAGCAGCCCGCACGCAGACCGTAGTTGGCACGGGTGATGAATTCTGCGACGGCAAGACAGCTGGCTTCATCGACATGGAGGTCTACTATGGTATAGAAACTGAACGAGTCGTCATTCACGCGAACAACGCAAGAGGCACGCTGCAGTTTGCAGTCAAGACCGATACGAAACCGAATCAGACCTCTTTCATCAACCGGTTCAAAGTTTCAGTCATTGAATCGCAGGAAATCCTCGATCGCATTTGCAATTTCCATAGAATACGTATGTGTCATAGCTGTTACACTCCTTTGCATGAAATCGTTTGGAACAGGGGGTTAGTCCGCTTCTGCCTGTGCGATGGCCTCCTCGGGTGTTTGGAAGCCCATCATCACAGTAAGCAAACCGTTGCCGTAACGCTCAATCATCGAGAGGTTGAGATAGATGGCATGCTTGATCTGTTCGGATGAAAGCATCACATCCTCATTGCCGGCAAAACAGGTCGTGCGGAAGCGTACCTCGCCGTCTCGCATATCCATCTCAAAGCCCCCATAGAACATACCGTAGTTCGCACGGGTGATGTATTCTGCAACAGCAGCACGGCTGTCCTCGTCTGCTTTGATTTTGACGATAGAAAGCATCAGGAAACCATCGTCTCGGACACGAATTTCACAGTCCACGCTTTGCAGCTTGCATTTTAGGGAAACGCCAAAGCAAATTTGTCCGTTTTCATTGACGGGATCAAAATGCCAGTCATCGAGCTGCAGGAAGGTTTCAATGTCGTTTGCGATTTGTCGGGAAAATTCCATTGCCATAGGATCACTCTTTTCTTATCAATTTTATTCATAACCGGAAAGCAGCTTCCGGCATATGGCTGTTTTGCGATTGCGGCGTGGTGGTTCAGTTGTCTGTTTCGATAGCCGCAATGGCTTCCTCGGGTGTTTGGTAGCCCAGCAGCACTGCAATCAGACCGTTGCCGTAACGCTCAACCATTGAGAGATTGAGGTAGATGGTATGCTTGATTTGCTCCTCGGTGATTGCAATCTTATTATCGCCGCAGAAATGAGATGTGCGGTATCGAATTGAACCGGTTGTCATATCACATTCAAAATTGCCGTGAATGAAGCCGGCATTGACACGGGACAGAAATTCCGCTACCGCCTCACGGCTTGTTTCATCATCGGCGCGCAGATTCAAATCGGTGTGCATGAGAAAGCCGTCTTTTCGTACCAGAATCATGCAATCGGCATGGTACAGCTTGCATTGGAGAGAAACACCAAATTCGATGCGACCATCAGTATCAATGGGACGGTACTGCCAGTCATCGTTGTCTAAAAACTGTGTAATGGCATGCGCAATCTCTGCGGAATAGGGTTCTGCCATCGGAAACGCCTCCTTCCGGTCAGCTTGCTTCTGCCTGTTCAATGGCAGCCTTCGGGTTTTCATAGCCCATGATGACGGAGAGCAGACCGTCTCCATAGCGTTCGACCGTCGCAAGGCTGATACGAATGGCATGGCGGATTTGTTCGGCGGTCAGCTGTGGGTGTTTTTCACCGCAGTAGTGGCTGATGCGAAACCGAATCTGTTCGCTTTCCGCATTGAGTTCAAAGCTGCCGTAATACATATTGTGGTTTGCACGGGACAAAAATTCTATCACATCCCGGTGACTTTCTTGATCCGCTGTGATGCCCCAATAGCCGGTCAGCAGCAGAAAGCTGTTGTCCAGTACACGAAATTCACATTCCGCTTCTCGGATTTTGCAATCCAGTTCGACGGAAAATCGAATGCGGCCGATTTCATCGACCGGTTCCGCATCCCAGCCGTCCATCTCCAGCACAGCCGCAATTGCTTCGGCCATGCGTTCAGAATATTCAAATTTCATGCAATCGCTCCTTTCTTTGAAAAAAGCATCACACACCTGCAACTGCTGTATCTCTATTATATATCGACTGCATTTGTTTGTCAATGCGGGGGGAGCTATATCAGGATTGGGACATTGTATGCCGTTTGGATTCCATCACCGCCAAAGCGTCGCAGCGCTCGTTTTCTGGATGCCCGGCATGCCCCTTGATCCACATAAAGGTAACCTCGTGCAGGGCGAGCAGCGGCAAAAGCTGTTCCCAGAGGTCGACATTCAATGCCGGCTTGCCGTCGGACTTGACCCAGCCTTTTCGCTTCCAGCCGTAGACCCAGCCCTTGGTGATGCTGTCCACGACATATTTGCTGTCGGTGGTAATGGTCACGGCGCAGGGTTTTTTCAGGGCGGCAAGCCCCGCAATGACCGCCGACAGCTCCATGCGGTTATTGGTCGTCTGTGCCGCACCGCCGGAAAGCTCCTTTTCATGGACGGTTTCTCCTTGGCGGAACCGCAAAATCGCACCCCAGCCACCCGGACCGGGATTGCCGCTGCATGCGCCGTCGGAGTAGAGTTCTACTTTGGGAAGTGCCTGTGTACGCATAGGATTCTCCTGTTTTCTTTGTTCCGCAAAGCCAAGATCCCTGTTGAAACCGTACAGAATCCATTTCCAAGCAATTGCGCGAAGTGGTCATAACATCTATATTATTATATCATAGCCCGGCAGCAATGTCAAGGGGTGAAAGCAGCCTTTTGTGCGCACAGCGTCGAAAACGGAACATTCGCATACGATGCCTTCAAATGCAAAACAGAATACTGGCAATCCCTTGCTGATGGTAGGCTGCGTTATGGTGAAAGCCCACAGAGGCTTTCTGCATGAATTCCCGAATTGCAATGGACTTTTTTGTGAAAACATACCAAAAAACGACAAGAACCCAAGAATGGACAAAAAACGTTTGCAATTTGTTTGAAACTGTGGTATAATGAAAGTACCGCCGACACAAGGGGCGAGCTCTGCTCCGATGGATGTCGGTACACAATGAATGGAGGTATTTTTCCAATGGGACACAAGTATTGTTATCTGTTCTCCGAGGGTAACGCAAATATGCGTGAGCTGCTCGGCGGTAAGGGCGCAAACCTTGCTGAAATGACCAACATCGGTCTGCCTGTGCCGCAGGGCTTCACCATCAGCACCGAGGCCTGTACGCAGTACTACGAGGATGGCAGAAAGATCAACGACGAAATCGTCGCAGAGATCAATGAGTACATCACGAAGATGGAGCAGGTCGTCGGCAAGAAGTTCGGCGACAAGGAGAATCCGCTCCTCGTTTCCGTCCGCTCCGGTGCAAGAGCTTCCATGCCCGGTATGATGGACACCATTCTCAACCTCGGTCTGAACGAAGAGGTTGTTGAATATATGGCAGCAGCTTCCGGCAACCCCCGCTGGGCTTGGGACTGCTATCGCCGTTTCATCCAAATGTATTCCGATGTCGTTATGGAGGTCGGCAAGAAGTATTTTGAAGAGCTGATCGACCAGATGAAGGAGAAGAAGGGCGTTACGCAGGACGTCGATCTGACCGCCGATGACCTCAAGGAGCTGGCGAGCCAGTTCAAGGCGGAGTACAAGTCCAAGATCGGTACGGATTTCCCGACCGATCCGAAAGAGCAGCTGATGGGCGCAGTTCAGGCTGTGTTCCGCTCTTGGGACAACCCCCGTGCCAACGTTTACCGTCGTGACAACGATATCCCGTACAGCTGGGGTACCGCTGTGAACGTTCAGATGATGGCATTCGGTAACATGGGTGATGACTGCGGTACCGGTGTTGCCTTTACCCGTGACCCTGCAACCGGTGAGAAGCACCTGATGGGTGAGTTCCTGACCAATGCACAGGGCGAGGACGTCGTTGCCGGTGTTCGTACCCCGATGCCGATTGCGCAGATGGCAGAAAAGTTCCCGGAGGCTTTCGCACAGTTCCAAGAAGTCTGCAAGACTCTCGAGAACCACTACAGAGATAGGCAAGATATGGAGTTCACCGTCGAGCACGGCAAGCTCTATATGCTCCAGACCCGTAACGGTAAGAGAACCGCTCAGGCCGCTCTCAAGATCGCTTGCGACCTCGTGGATGAGGGCATGAGAACCGAGCAGGAAGCTGTTCTGATGATCGATCCGCGTAACCTCGATACCCTGCTCCACCCGCAGTTCGACAGCAAGGCTCTGAAGGCTGCTACCCCGATCGGCAAGGGTCTGGGTGCATCTCCCGGCGCTGCTTGCGGTAAGATCGTGTTCACCGCTGATGATGCCGAGGCTTGGAATGCCCGTGGTGAGAAGGTCGTTCTGGTTCGTCTGGAAACCTCTCCGGAGGACATCACCGGTATGAAGGCTTCTCAGGGTATCCTGACCGTTCGCGGCGGTATGACCTCTCACGCAGCCGTTGTTGCTCGTGGTATGGGTACCTGCTGCGTTTCCGGCTGCGGCGATATCAAGATGGACGAGGCCAACAAGCAGTTCACGCTGGCCGGCAAGACCTTCCACGAGGGTGACGCTATCTCCATCGATGGCTCTACCGGTAACATCTATGATGGTATCATTCCGACTGTGGATGCTTCCATTGCAGGCGAGTTCGGCCGCATCATGGGCTGGGCTGACAAGTATCGTACGCTGAAGGTTCGCACCAATGCAGATACTCCGGCTGACGCAAAGAAGGCAAGAGAACTGGGTGCTGAGGGTATCGGTTTGTGCCGTACCGAGCATATGTTCTTCGAGCCGTCCAGAATCGCTGCATTCCGTGAGATGATCTGCTCCGATACCGTTGAGGAAAGAGAGAATGCTCTGGCTAAAATTGAGCCGATGCAGCAGGCTGACTTTGAGGCCCTCTACGAGGCACTCGAGGGCTGTCCGGTTACCATTCGCTTCTTGGATCCGCCTCTCCATGAGTTCGTTCCCACCGAGGAAGCCGACATTCAGGCTTTGGCAGCTGCTCAGGGCAAGTCCGTGGAAACCATCAAGAACATCATCGCTTCCCTGCATGAGTTCAACCCGATGATGGGTCACCGTGGCTGCCGTCTGGCTGTCACCTATCCGGAAATTGCTAAGATGCAAACCAAGGCTGTCATCAAGGCTGCCATCAATGTCAAGAAGGCACATCCGGATTGGGCTATCGTTCCTGAGATCATGATCCCGCTTGTTGGCGATGTCAAGGAGCTGAAGTTCGTCAAGAAGGTCGTTGTTGAGACTGCAGATGCTGTAATCGCAGAGGCCGGTTCTGACCTCAAGTACGAGGTTGGTACGATGATTGAGATCCCCCGTGCCGCTCTGACCGCTGATGAGATCGCAAAAGAAGCTGCATTCTTCTGCTTCGGTACCAATGACCTGACCCAGATGACCTATGGCTTCTCTCGTGACGATGCCGGCAAGTTCCTCAATGCTTACTACGATGCCAAGATCTTTGAGAACGATCCGTTCGCAAAGCTCGATCAGATCGGTGTTGGCAAGCTGATGGAAATGGCAATCAAGCTCGGCAAGCCCGTTAACCCGAGTCTGCACTGCGGTATTTGCGGTGAGCACGGCGGCGACCCGACTTCCGTTGCGTTCTGCCACCAAATTGGTCTGGACTATGTGTCCTGCTCGCCGTTCCGTGTGCCGATCGCACGTCTGGCTGCTGCTCAGGCTGCTATCGCACAGGGCTAAGCGAAATTTACAACTGCCTTTATTCCGGTACACCTTCCCCTTTGAGGAGGCGAAAGCCTTCCGCAAGGCACAGGGCCTGTATCTGAGACAAACCCAATGGCAGGATCTGACCATGACGGTTTGGGCAAATGTATAAATAGTGTATCCTCAACAACCAGTCATTTTTAAAACGTCCCTATTTTCAACATCAAAAAAGAAAAAGGACAAGACAAATTCAAAGAGGTGCAAAAGCATCGCCGCAAGGCGGTCGATGTTCATT
>CALXHI010000034.1 GCA_944388075.1 uncultured Clostridia bacterium
CCAGTACCGCATCGGGCAAACGGTTCTCCAGTTCGAGCATTTGTGCCTTCATCTCCTTCGAGATGACCGACTGGAAATCCCGTACAATCGTCGGGAACGGATGCGGTCCCATGACCGACCCCAAGCAGTAATGCGTATCGTCAATGCGAGTCGTCCATTCCCGCATGGCTTCCGATACGGCATCCTTCAGCGTTGCCGTGCCCGAGGTCACCGGAATCACCTCCGCACCGAGCAGCCGCATACGGTAGACATTCAGCGCCTGCCGTTTGGTATCCTCCTCGCCCATGAAAACCACGCATTCCATGTTCATCAAGGCTGCTGCCGTCGCAGTGGCAACACCATGCTGTCCGGCTCCCGTTTCCGCAATCAGACGGGTTTTGCCCATCTTTTTTGCGAGCAGCGCTTGACCGAGTACATTGTTGATTTTGTGTGAGCCGGTGTGGTTCAAGTCCTCACGCTTGAGGTATATCTTTGCACCGCCCAAAGCCTGCGTCAGCTTCTCTGCCGAGTACAGCAAGGACGGTCTGCCGGCATAGGCGTTGAACAGCTGCGTCAGCTCTGCCTGAAATGCGGCATCCTGCTTGTAAAAGTCATACGCTTTCTCCAGTTCAAGTACCGCATTCATCAACGTTTCCGGAATGTACTGTCCGCCGTGAATGCCAAAGCGTCCGTGTTGGTTTGTCATATGATTTCTTCCTTTCGTATACTTTGAACAAATGCCTGCATTCGTCCGAAATCCTTGTATCCGTCCTGTTCGAGTGCAGAGCTTGCATCGAGCGCATAGGGCTGTAATCGTGCAATCGCCATGCCGACATTCTCTGCAGTCAAGCCCCCTGCCAGAAAATACGGTCGGGCAATGCTGCTGAGCAATGCCCAGTCAAAGCAAGTTCCCGTGCCTGCCCCCGAATCGAGCAGCACGAAATCCGCAATCGAACAGTTCGCCGCTGCGATATCTGCTGCCGTACGAATGCGATAGGCTTGCAGAATCGGGACGTTTGTCTGCTGCCGCAATGCGTGCAGATAGGCATCGTCCTCCTTGCCATGCAGCTGTACCGCCCCAATTGTGCCCGCCTGAATCAGCGAGAGAATTTGCGGTATCTCCGCATCGACAAAGACGCCCACCGGCATAATGCCATGTTTGAGCCGTTTGCGCAGCGCATTTGCCGTTTCCGGTGTGACATACCGCTTGCTCTGCGCTGCAAAGACAAAACCAATATAGTCGGGGCTTAGCGCATTGGCATAGTCGATGTCGCAGGGTCTGGATAAGCCGCAGAGCTTGATTTTCGTCATGCCATACCCCGCAATTCCGCCAGCTTTGCGGTTTTGTCGGCAGCCCGCATCAGCGTTTCGCCAATCAATACCGCATCCACACCGATTTCCTTCAGCTGCCGCACGTCCTCTGCGGTCTGCACACCGCTCTCCGATACGAACAGTACCTCAGACGGCACAAGCTTCCGCAGCTTGGCACTGTGCGCCGTATTGACCGAGAAGTCCTTGAGGTTGCGGTTGTTGACGCCGATCATCCGTGCGCCGGCATGGAGTGCCATGGCGATTTCCTCCGCATCATGCGTTTCCACCAATGCCGACAGACCCAAGTGCTCACAGATGGCAAGATAATCCCGAATCTGCTCATACGACAAAATGGAGCAAATCAACAGCACCGCCTGTGCGCCCAACGCCTTTGCCTCATAGAGCATATATTCATGCACCGTGAAATCCTTCCGCAGGCATGGAATCGGCACAGCTGCCGCAATTTCCTCCAAATACGCATCTGCGCCCAGAAACCACTTCGGCTCGGTCAGTACCGAAATACAGTCCGCACCGGCTGCCGCATATTCCTGCGCAATGTCCAGATACGGAAATTCCTCCGCAATCACGCCCTTGGACGGTGACGCTTTCTTGCATTCGCAGATGAACGACAGCTCCGGCTTGCGCAAGGCACATTCAAACGCAAAGCCGCCCTTCGGCATCGCCAAAGCCTGCGCTTTCAGGCATTCAAGCGGCAGCTTCTGCTCTGCGGCGGCAACCCGCTCCATCGCATACGCCGCCAATCGGTCGAGTATCGTCATACCGTCCCCCTCATGCGTTCGATTCGGCAATCAGGCATTCGAGTACCTGCATCGCCTTGCCCGAATCCACCAGCTCTGCCGCCAAAGCAATACCCTCCGCCATGGTCGGGGCTTTGTCGGCAATGTAGAGTGCCGCACCGGCATTCATCAGCACAGCATCCCGCCTTGCGCCTTTCTTGCCCGACAAAATCGCCTTGGTAATCGCTGCGTTCTCCACCGGTGTACCGCCACGCAGCTCGGTTTTCGTGCATCGTTTGAATTCGAGCTGCTCGGGCGTAATCTTAATGATACGAGACTAGCCGCCACGGAATTCGGATATTATGGTCGGCGCAGACAGCGAAATCTCGTCAAGCTTATCCATCCCATAGACCACCATGCCGCGCTTCACGCCCATCTTCATCAGCACCTGCGTCAGCGGCTCAAGCAAAGAGCGGTCGTAGACGCCGAGCAGCTGTCGCTGCGGTCCGGCAGGATTGGTCAGCGGTCCTAAAATATTGAACACCGTCCGAATGCCGAGTTCCTTCCGAATGCCGCCGACATACTTCATCGAGGCGTGATATTTCTGCGCAAAGAAGAAGCAGAATCCCACCGTTTCGAGCAGATGCAGGCACTGCTCCGGCTCAAGCTGAATGTTCACGCCGAGTGCCTCCAGACAGTCCGCCGTACCGCAGCTGGACGATGCCGCACGGTTGCCGTGCTTCGCAACCTTTGCGCCGCCTGCCGCTGCAATCATTGCCGCCGTGGTCGAGATGTTGATGCTCTGTGCGCCGTCACCGCCCGTGCCGACAATCTCGATCAGGTCGAGGTTATGTGCAATCGGCAGTGCCTTGTCACGCATCGCCATCGCACAGCCCGTGATTTCCTCGATGGTTTCGGCTTTCGTGCTTTTGGTCGAGAGTGCAGCCAGAAATGCGGCATTTTGAACGGGCGTTGTTTCGCCGCTCATGATTTCACTGATGACCGCATACGCTTCCTCATAGGTCAAATCCTGCTTATCCACAAGTTTCGCAATCGCTTCCTGAATCATAATACCCCTCCTCACGGTTTCAAAAATGCTTGCAGCATCGCTCTGCCATCCGGTGTCAGAATTGATTCCGGATGAAACTGCACCCCGTAAATCGGATAGTCCCGATGCTGTACCGCCATCACTTCACCGAACTCCGTCACCGCCGTGACCTGCAAGCAGTCCGGCATCGTATCGGGATTCGCCGCAAGCGAATGATATCGGGCAACCGGTGCGGTTTCCGGTATATCTCGGAACAGCTTGCAGCTGCGGTCAAAAGTCACGTGCGACTGCTTGCCGTGCATCAGCCGCTCCGCATAGGTCACCTCTGCACCATATGCCGCACAAATCGCCTGATGCCCCAAGCATACGCCCAAGGTCGGAATTGTTTGGGCGAGCGTCTGTGCAATCTCCATGATCACGCCGGCATCCTCGGGTCTGCCCGGACCGGGGGAAAGAATGATGTGGTCGGGCTGCATGGCGGCAATCTCCGCGACCGTGTGCGCATCATTGCGAATCACGCCAATATCCGGATTCAGCGCGCCGATGAGCTGATAGAGATTGTACGAAAAGCTGTCGTAGTTATCCACCAGAAGTATCATGCGTCCGCCTCCTCTGCCTGCGTCAGGGCGTTCATCACGGCTGCCGCCTTATTGATGCACTCCTGATATTCCTTCTCGGGTACGGAATCCGCAACAATGCCCGCCCCGCTGCGAACAAAGACCTTGCCGTTCTTTTTGTAGGCAATGCGAATCGCAATGCACACATCCATATTGCCGGTGAAATCGATATAGCCGATCGCACCGCCGTAGATGCCTCGTTTGTTCTGCTCCAGCTCGGCAATCAGCCGGCAGGCACGGATTTTCGGTGCGCCCGACAGTGTTCCTGCCGGCAGTACCGCCCGTACCGCATCGAGGGCATCATATTCCTGCCGAATCTCCCCTCGCACCGTCGAGCCGATGTGCATCACATGCGAATAGCGTTCGATGCTGTGCAGCTGCTCGACCCGCACCGTGCCGAATCGGCTGATTTTGCCCAAGTCATTCCGTCCCAAATCCACGAGCATATTGTGCTCTGCCAATTCCTTCTCATCGGCAAGCAGCTCCGCTTCGAGGGCTTTGTCCTCCGCATCGGTCTTGCCCCTCGGACGAGTACCGGCAAGCGGAAACGTATGCAGCACGCCATTCTCGAGCTTCACGAGTGTTTCCGGCGATGCACCGGCAACCTCGACATCCGTGCCCGAAAAATAGAACATATACGGCGACGGATTCAGCGTTCGCAGCATACGGTAGGTGTTGAGCAGACTGCCTGCAAAGGGTGCGCTCAGACGGTTTGAAAGCACGATCTGGAAGATATCGCCTTCCTTGATGTGGTGCTTTGCCTTCTCCACCATCGCACAAAACTGCGTCCGGTCAAACAGCGATGTGACTTCGCCGGTCAAATGCCCGGCAGGCTCTTGCTTCTTCTCACCGTAACGGAGCAGCTTTGCCATCTGTTCCAGCTCCATTACCGCCTTGGCATAGCCCGTTTCCGGGTCGCTCAGCTGCATATTGACCATCAGCACGATCTTCTGCCGCACATGGTCAAACGCAATCACCTTGTCAAACAGCATCAGATCTACATCCTTGAACCCTTCGGTATCCTCGGTCGGGATGCGCACACTCGGTTCGCTGTAACCCAAAAAGTCATACGAGAAATAGCCCACCAAGCCGCCCGTGAACGGCGGCAGCTCCGCAAGCTTCGGACTGCGGTATTCCGACAGGATCTGTCGAATCTGGTCGGTCGGGTCATCGGTTTGCAGCTTCAGCTCCCCGACACGCAGTTCCGTACCCGCACAGGTAATCTCCAGCTTCGGGTCATAGCCCAAAAACGTATAGCGTCCCCATTTCTCCTTCTCCTGTGCAGATTCGAGCAGATAGGTATGGGTCGAAACCTTCTTCAGGATTTTCAATGCCTCAATCGGCGTGCAGATATCCGAAAGCAGCTCACAGCTGATCGGCAGAATGTCATACTGTCCGCTCGCCGCAATCGCTTTCACACGCTCCAAGCTCGGCGTGATGTTCATTGCAATACACCTCCATATTCGGTTCGGGAGGTTTGCCGATTGCGATTTCTGCGCATGCAAACAAAAATCGCCCTCGACAGAACATCCCTTTCGGTTCTGTCAAGGGCGAATCATTCACATAATCCGCGGTGCCACCTTGATTCACAGTCGCCTGTGCCCTTTCGCAGGATACCAACATATCCCCGGCAACTGACGTATGCCTTCACGTCATCGAATACTCTGCACGGTTTCCCGTACATTTTACCGATGCCCTCCGCGGTCCATTTGATAGCGTGGGGTTCATTCGGCTCTCAGCTACCCGAACTCTCTGTGGAATCATCACTACCGTTATCTCCGCATCAACGGTTTCCTATGCAATTGTATGCTAATAGTATACCATCATTCCGACGATTTGTCAAGGGCTTTTTCAGATTTTTTTGCAAGCCGCTGCCATGCTCATTCTGCCAGCTTCTTCAACGCCTTCGCCATCACCGATCGGAACAGCGGCGTCTTAACACGCAAAATCTGCGCATTCTGTGGGGTATCCTGCAAATGTGCCGCCGAGCTGGCATCCTCCATCACGATGATCCGCAAATCCGGTGCCTGCTCCAAAATCAGTTTCAGCGCATCCTCCGAACGGGCATTGAGTATCGACTGCCGTACTGCCAGTATGCTGCATACCGTTCCGGTCGCCGCCGCCTCTTTCAGCTTGCCGCAGACCTGCTCAAAGGTCGGTGTCCATGTCATCTGCATACCGCTCTCCTCGAGTATTTTCATGGTTGCCTGCGCAGATGATTGCTGCAATTCCCATACCAGTGCCTGTTTCCGATGGTAGTACAGATACGGGAATACACAGGGCGTTTCCTCCCGAATCCGCAGCGGCAGTCGTAGAACGACCGCACTGCCCTGATCCGGCAGCGGCATATGCACCAGCTCCCCGTGCATCAGGTAAAGCAGCCGCTTGCAGAGCATCATCTGATGCTGCTGGTTCTCCTCCGTGTGGAGCATCGCCTGTTCGAGTACCTTGATGGGTCGGCTCGCTCTCATCGGCGCACAGAGCGTCCGCATCAGATCCTGCGATACCCGATCGCCGTCAATGCACAGCGTAAACTCGTACATCCGCATCAAATGCTGCTGCGGCAGCGCAGTTTCCGCAATCTGCAAACTCATATGCGAACGCTCCGGCAGCGTGCGAAGGACATTCATGAAAATGTTGTGCAGCAGATATTCGAGCTGCCCGAAATCGGATATCACCGTTTCATGCTTGAGATGGGTCGTATATGCGGTCAAATGCAGCTGTTTCTCCGCAATCAGGCTTTGTGCCTTTCGGTTCACACGGTACAGCAGCTTCGGCAATGATACCGGCTCCTGCAAGAGCTTCAGCTGCTGATTCTCCATCAAAATAATCGTCTTTGCCATATCTGCCATCGCACGCAGCTGGTCATAGGAATTGTAGATCGTCGCCAAATCCTGCGCATAGGCGTTGCTCTGCGCCGCCTGCATGATATGCTCCGCAGAACCGTAAATGCGATTCAAAATGAGATGGAAGCTGCTCAAAAGATTCGCCATCTGATGGGCACGCTGTCTGCGCTCATTTTCATCGCCACGAATCGTTTCCTGATAGAGCCGCCGTGCCGATTCCAAATCCTTTACCTGCCGATTGCGTTCGAGCATCTCCGTATTGATGTCCTCGATGTAGGTCATGACGAACCGTTTGCCGTTTTCGTCGGTGAACGGCTTTGCCACGACATTCGTCCAGATGTAATTGCCGTCACCCTTCAAATCGAGCAGACACTGCATTTTTACGCCCTTCGCCGGTGTGTACTCCGAACGCAGTACCTCCGAATGCGCAAACTGCTTCCGAAATTTCTCCCGATGGCTCGGATGTACATGGCAGTCGGGGAATTCCTTGCACATCCGGCTAAACGGAATCGGATCAGCTTCAAGACGGTAGTCCCCGTCCGTCAGCACATAGTGATACATCCGGTCGGCTTCCACATCAATCTCCGACAACCGAATGTACGAATCCTGTATCGCAAGCCCGAATTTTCGCCGCAGCATCAGCTGGTCATGCTCCGTTTCACTCAGTGCATTGCGGTTGCGTACCTCCTCGTTGATGTCCGACACATACAGCACGAAATGCAAGCCGCCATTTGCGTCGGTCTGAAAGTACAGCTCCGCTTTCGCAAAATGCCAGCTGCCGCCAATCCGATGGCGGTATTCCACAATCACCTGCTCCTGCCCTGCCAGATAGTTCGCTCTTGCAACATCCGGCAAAACAGCCGCTGCCAGCTTGCGATAGTCCTCCGGATGGCAGTTCGGCATGATGATCTTCTCGAAAAATTGCGAAAATGGACATTCCATATACATCGCAAAATCGTCTTTTTTCACACGGTAGCACTTCGCCGTCTGTGCCGTGTAGTCGACCTCAATGAACCACAGATACCGATTCCGAATCAGCGACTGAATCTGTGCGGTCAGGGCGTCCTTCCGCTCGGTCAATTCCAGTTCCCGCAGCTTCTGCTTATGCACATCCAGCACCACATAGAATGCTTCGGTCGGAACGCCGTTCACCGGCTTTGTGAACACCATCTCCGCTCTTGTCCACTTGCATGCCGTCAACGGCAAATTCGGTCGAACACGCCGATATTCCGCAGTCAGGCGGCGTTCACCCGATGCCGCATGCGCTTGCAGGTTCGACAGCTTCGAGAACGGCTTCAGCAAGCCCGTATCCTCCGGATGCACCAGCTTCATCAGTTCGCCCGTGATGGTATCGTAGTCGTACACCTTGTCATACGAAAACATCGGCTCAAGACTCGGATGCAGCGAACACATCACCGTTTCGCCGGTCTGCAAATCCACATGGAACATCAATCGGAAAATATCCGTAATGCCCTGCAATATGTAATCGTTCTGCTTGGACAGCTGCTTGATTTCCTTGCGGTAGCGGCTCGTCTGCTCCTGCTCCATATGGAGTTCATGGGCATCGTGACCGAGCAGAAGCACCGTGTCTGCCTGAATCAGTGCCGGCACAAACTGCCCCCAACGGTAATCGTCGCCGACATGGTAGCGCACCGCCAAGGTCGGCGATTGTCCCTCCAGCGCAAACCGGTTCAGCTTCATCGCCGAGAAGGCCAGCAAAAATCGCTTTCGGTCATCCGGATGCAGCAGCAAATCCGCTGCTGTCTGCATCATGTCCGCCGCAGGATAGCTGCCGTGCATTTCCTGCATGACCGTATTTTGGCTGCTGAGCACGATCGACTGCATCGTTCGCAGATCAATCCGCAGTACCAGAAAATATGCCGCACGCAAAATCGTCTGCATGGTCCAGCTGCGCTCCGGGCTATCGTCTAAGGCATCAAACGTCAGCGCAACCGCAGGATGCTGCTCCCGTGTCACCATCTTCGCATAGGCGTGCCGCTGTACCACCTTCCCGTCTGCGTTCTGCGTGGTCAGCGTGTGCTGCTGCTCGGTTTGGGTGCGAATCGCATGCGTCACCATCGACCGTATCGGATATGCTGACAACAGCTGCTCCGCCGACTGCCCAATCGCATCACCGAGAACCAAATATGCCTCCGCATTTTGATGCAGGATCTCCAGCGTGTCCGGATGAATCCAAATGACCGCATCGCCGTTCCGTTCTTGCTGCTTGGTCAAATTGTCGTTCGCTTGCATGTGTTTTCGCTCCTTTCTCGCGCTAAATTGCGTCGGGCTTTTCAATGCCATGGACTTCGCCCATGCCCACCAGAGGACGCTGCCAGAAAGCTTGTACTTTGAATATCCCGACGCTAAATTGCATCGGGCTTTTCAATGCCATGGGCCTCGCCCATACCCACCGGAGGGCGCTGCCCTCCGGACTCCCGCTCAAGGGACATTGCCCCTTGAGAATCCCATTTTGGTGGACTCTTTTTCCGGTTCAAACGGAGTGTTGACTCCGTCAACACAATGTGATGGAATGCCGAATATCGGATTTGGATAACCTAGGGCGACACCGCACAAAGCCGTCAGGCGGTCTTTGTGCGGTGTTACCTTAGCACTCCAACAGCTTCTGCAGCTCCGCAGGCGTTTCGACAAAGCAATCTGCGCCGACAGCGAGCAGCTCGTCCTTGGTACGGAAGCCCCACAGCACGCTGATACACCGCAAGCCGGAATTGCGGGCAGTTGCGACATCGATATCCGAATCACCGATATAGACCGCATCTTCTTTGTCACAGCCAAGCTGTTCGAGGGCATCCCAAACCGATTCGGGTGCAGGCTTCAGCGGTACACCATCCTTTGCACCGATGGCAACATCGATCGTATCCTTGAAAAATTCTTCCCGTAGAGCCACCGTCTGCGGATGCACCTTATTTGACACAACCGCCATCGGATAGCCGGCATCATGCAGGGCTTTCAGCAGCTCCGGAATGCCGTCATACGGGCGGGTATGGATGCGGCAATGGTCGGCGTAATACTGCTTCATCTCCTCGAATACCACAGGGAAGGTCGGGTTCTCCTCGCCATTCGGCATCGCACGGGAAACCAACTTGCCAATGCCGCTGCCGACAAAATGCCGCACCTCATCGAGGGTACGCTCCGGATATCCGCAACGGCGGAGCGTGTGGTTCAGGCTGTCTTTCAGGTCTGTCAGGGTATCCAGCAGTGTGCCGTCCATATCAAATACAATTGCCTTCAGTTTCATACGTACTTCCTTTCGACAAAATCATGTTTTTTTCGTATTTGCGTTGTTTCACATGGAACAATCCGCTTCATACCACAATCCCTGATGCCAACCGTTCTCTATCATGCGGCGGTCTATTGTATACAAAATCAAGTCACGCTCGATAATCCAATCCGGTGCCAACAGGTGTTCTCGCAGGCAGTTTCCCGTCAGGCGGTGAATCACGATCTCCGGCGACAAGCGCAATACCGCCTCCATCGTCCGGTCAATATAGGTCTGCATCGATATCGGCGTGAACAGCCCCTGCTCGTACTGTCGGGCAAGCTCCGTATCCTTCATCACGAACAGGCTGTGAATCTTGATGCCGTCAATATGCAGCTCGTTGAGGACGGAAATGGTATGCCGAATGTCTTCAATGGTTTCGCCGGGCAAGCCGATAATGATATGCACAATCACCGGCAGCCCATGCGCCTGCAGCCGCTTGACCGCCTCCCGAAAGCATACCAAATCATAGCCCCGATGAATACGCCTTGCGGTTTCGTCATTCGCCGTTTGCAGTCCGAGTTCCACCCAAACCTCATAGCTTTCCTGATACGATTGCAGCAATTCGCACACCGTATCGTCCACGCAATCGGGGCGTGTCCCGATGTCAAGAATGCGAATGCGCTCGTCGATCAGTGCCGCATCATAGCGTACTCGCAGCACGTCCACCGGCGCATAGGTGTTCGTGAAATTCTGGAAATACACAATCCACTGCGAATCGGGCTTTGCCTTTTGCAATACGCTCGCAACCTGCTCCCGAATCGATTGGGACGGGTCAATATGCTCGCCCGAACCCCGTTCGCCGCAGAAAATACAGCCGCCCACACCGCAAGTACCATCCCGATTCGGACAGCTGAATCCGCCGTCCACGCAGATTTTGCGTATTTTCTGCCCGTAAGTCGCCTTGAGCATCTCGTTGAGCGTGGAATACGGATGCTTCACGGTTCGGATTTCATCGCTTTCGCAAGCGCATCGGCAATCAAGTCCTGCCCTTGCTCGGTCGGATGGGGATCGAGCAGCAACCCATCGGACGCTTTCCCCTGTACCGGCAACGGCTTGGTTTCCGCAAATACCGCCGCAATTTCAACCAGTCGGACATCATCCTTGCTGTTCGCAAAGTTCGTCAGCACCTGATTGTACTGCGCCAGCTGCTCGGCACCAAAGTCCGCTACGGTCTGTGTGCCGTCTATCGTTGCCGTGACCTCGGCATAGGGATGATAGAGATCAAGCAGGTAAATCGTTGCATCCGCATTCAGCGACCGAATTTTCGTATACATCGTTTCCAAATCGGCTTCGAGCGTTTCTTTTCCGGCATCGAGTGCCGTTTGCAGAGCCGAAAATGCCTCCGCCTGCTGTGCCGGCGTGGCGATATCCCTGAGGGCCGCAGAGCAGTATTCGCTGTACGGACCGAGCATATTGTTCGATCCGATGCCAACCACGATCCGCTCCGCAGACGGCAGACGCACCGCTCTGCCATCCTCCAGACGCTTCAGCAAATCCGTGCTGGTATCGCCGCTGACCGCATAGTTATATGCCGTCCAGAGTGCATCTTCGGTTTCGTTGAGCATTTGCTCGAGCTTTGCCGCATAGCACATCGTTTCCGGCTCGTCCAGACCGTAGCCGACCGAAATCGAGTCGCCCAAAATCACAAGCTGCTGTTCCTCCGGTACTGTGCCGGAATCCGAACTGCTCTCCGCAGTCGATTCTCCGCAGGCATAGAGGCTTCCGGTCATGACAACCGCCAACAGTGCAGCCATTCGTTTTCTCATCACAATTCCCCTTTCCGAATCCGTTTCCGGGTGTCATATGCTTCAAGGTATCATATATAGTATACCACAATTTCGCCGGACTGACAAGACCAAAAAAGACACGATTCTCTAAACAAATCATGTCCTTTTGGGCAGGTTTTATGCTATCCCATGCACGGTTAGTTGCTGTGCCATCTGCGCGATGGTATCGGCGGCGAAAATATCCGCAAAGCCACAGGTATCCAGCGCCTTGCAGAGCGGATACTCCACCGTAAAGCTCGAACACTGCACGATATCCTCGTACATCGCCAGTGCCTGTGCCGCATCGCTTTGCATGACCGTGTACAGCTCCAATGCCGCAAGTGCCGATACGCCATAGCTGATATAATAACCGGGCTGCTGGAACAGATGCGTGATGCTGTACAGCTCCATGTTCATGTGGCAGGCTTCGTCGATGTCCTCAAACAGCGCAAGCACCGCTTCGGCAGACGGATTTTCCATCGCCATCACCTGCGCCTCAAACTGCCCGATACCAAAGCCCGTCACAATCGAGTGCAGGAGGTTGTAGAGTGCAAGCTGCTCGAAAAATGCCGCATCTTGGCCGTAAATCTCATCGTAATACTGCGTGAACAGCATTTCCAAGCCCTGCGACTGTACCTCCGCAACATCGGCATTGTTGATCTGGAAATAAACCGATGTGCTGTCCTTGCGGTCGGCATGAAAATGCCCGAATTCGTGTACCAAGCTCGTCAGGTCATAGTAATCCTTCGCCTGATACAGATAGATCATCGCCGATTGCTCGGTCGGCAGCATGACCGTATAGCAGCCGTCATAGCAGGCATCGCCCGTTGCCGTGACATAGCGGTTCTCGTCGAGCAAGGCCGTCACCGATGCCCCGATATCCGCTGACAGCTTCGGCGCATAGGTTTGCAGCGTATCAAAGGGTTCGACATAGCCATAGCCTTCGGTGAACAGCCTCTCATAGCGTGCATCCGATTCCAGCTGTGTTTCCAAAGCCGTAAAAATCGGCACGAGCTGTTCCACGATTTCTGCATACGCCGCCGCTGCCTGCTCGACCGTATAATCCCGATTGTAGTAGTCGTAGAGTGCATGGCTCGTGTCATAGGTCGCCAGCGTATCGAGATACAGCTGCGCACAGTCGGCATTCGCATCCGCTGCCGGCGTTTCCTCGTCATATGCCACATCATAATATGAATCGAGAATTTCATCATACGATGCCGAATCCTGCCGTGCCATCGCCTGAATGCGGCTCAAGGAATACGCCAGATAATACGATTTCCAGCTTTCGTCCGTATACGGCTCAAACAATGCCGGATAGACCGATTTTTCTGCGCCCTGCGTGAATGTCCAACAGAGCATTTCGTAGGCAACATAGTAGTCCTCGGTCGTCTGGTCGTATGCCGTCTGCAAGACTTCGTCTTCCCAGTTCGCATAGTACGCCATCTCGGCATAGTAGTTCTGCTCCGTCACTGCGTCGAGCATTCCAATCAGCGTGTCAATATGCGCCTGCACCTGCGCATCGTTGCCTGATGTCGTCCAGATATCCTGCAACGCTTCGATTTCGCGATCAATTTTGGTCAGGTCATAACGCAGAACTTCTGCCGAATCGGTTTGTGAGGACAATTCGGAATTGGATGGAACAATGCCGCAACCGCTCATTGGCAAGCAAAGCAGCATGGCAAGCAATATTGTCAAAGTTCGTTTCATTGGCATACACTTCCTTTGCTACTATTATACCCGAATTTGTGAGA
The DNA here is from genome assembly GCA_944388075.1 of uncultured Clostridia bacterium. Taxonomy (GTDB): domain Bacteria; phylum Bacillota; class Clostridia; order Oscillospirales; family Ruminococcaceae; genus Firm-04. Next base: position 13,339 of record CALXHI010000034.1, read on the forward strand.
TTTGTCAACCGGTTTCATAGGCTCTGCGGAGTACCTCAAGCGCATGCTTCTCCAGTCGGGAGACATACGAACGGCTGATGCCGAGCTTGGCGGCAACCTCTCGCTGCGTCAATTCCGGATAGCCGAACAGCCCATACCGGTGGACGATAACCTCCCATTCTCGGGGGTCAAGACACGTTTTGAGGAACTCGTAGAGCTGAGCGGTTTGCAGGCTGCCCTCAACGGATTCCTCAAGACCGGCGGGTTCTCGTACCAAATCCATGAGCGTCATGGCGTTGCCGTCCTTGTCGTACTCGATCGGCTCGTCAAAGGACATGGCGTGGACGGATTTTTTTCGGGAACGATAGTGCATGAGGATTTCATTTTCGATACATTTGCCGGCGTAGGTAGCGAACCGTGCACCCTTTTCGGGCTGGAAGGTTTCAACGGCTTTGATCAGACCGAGCGTACCGATGGATATCAGCTCATCACGCTCGATATCGGGAGAGTAGAATTTTTTTGTCATATGAGCGACTAGGCGGAGATTGTGTGCAATGAGCGTTTCTCGGGCATGGGTGTCACCGACAGCGAGCGCTTCCAAACAGGCTTGCTCCTCGGCTTTGGAGAGTGGCGCAGGGAAGGCGGCGGTTTGGTCGACATGGAGCAGAAAACAGGTGAATTGCGCAAATAGCGCTGTGAGCCATTGGAACATACGAAACACCTCCGCTTGAATGTATGCGGCTTAAGGGGCGTTTATTCTTTGAATTACATGGGCTTCGCCCATACCCACCGGAGGGCGCTGCCCTCCGGACTCCCGCTCAAGGGACATTGTCCCTTGAAAATCCCATTTTGGTGGACTCTTTTTCCGGTTCAAACGGCGTGTTGACTCCGTCAACACAATGAGATGGAATGCCGAATATCGGATTAGGATACCCTATGCTCGGGGTAGAGAAATGGATGCAGACATTGCCAGCTCCCCCTTGATAAGGGGGCTGCGGCGCAGCCGCAGATGCCGATTGCGCATTCTGCAACCTATGCTCGGGGTAAAGAAACGGAAACAGGCACTGCCTGTCGTCAACATAAAGTTACATGAAAAATATTTTTGCAACTTGTACGAAACCATACAAGTTCGCCGATTACCTGTCGCTACCTATGAGGGAGAATATCAAAAAGGAGGTCTGCTATGGAGATTCCCGTCCAAATCCAAAACTGCATTGCATCCGTCCCCGATGATACCTGCATCGTCTGCCAAAACGATGACTACCACCTGCACGTTACCTTCGATGCCCCATGGGATGCCTACCCCATCAAAACCGCACGCTTCGTCATTCGTGAGGGAGATGACCTGCGTGCGACCGAAATCGCCTTCACCGGCGATACCGTTGCTGTTCCAAGCCTATCCAATGTCTACGAGCTGTATGTCGGTGTGTATGCCGGTTCGCTCCGGACCACAACCCCTGCCCGCATTCCTTGTGCGCCTTCTATCCGATGTCTTGCCGCTGCACCCCATGAAGCTCCCTCACCCGATGTCTATGATCAGATTCTTCAGCTGCTCGCTGATATCGCCGCCTATGGGCATACGACCGCAGGGCATATGACCGTATCCGCTTACGGTTTCGTCCATACGCATAACGGTTACGCCCTCACTGACGAATGAAAGGAGCTTTTATGGATATCATCACCCGAAACTACAAAGGCGCAGCGGCATATGACCAAATCATTGCCGATCTCACCCCTGCTCGTCCATGGCATTCCATCGAGCGAATCACCGATGAATCCGGTACGGAAACCGGCTGCATCTTCCGTATCGATACGCAAAAGTTCCTGCGAATCGATGCAAGCTCTGACGTTGCCATGCGTCCGAGCATCAGCTATGGGATCGGCAGCCATTCCGGCTCTGCGTTCGGAGACTCTAAGAGTCATTATCTCAATGCGACAATTGCATACAATGCACATACGCTCTTGCTTTCAGGCTCGACATCGGCATCCCCATCCGAAAATGGTGCTCCCTACGCATACGATATGATGCTCATCGGAGATGGCACGAACCTCATTACCGGTGAACAAGAACCTCTGATTGCGATGATGAACTACTATACCGGCAGTCAAGATTTGGGCTGCGCATTGGTAAGCAATGATCTTGCCGACAGAGGATTGATCGTAAATTACATTATGCGTTATGATAACATTGTCTGGTCGTCAGCATTCACTTCCCTGCTCCACATCTGCACACGCAGTTCCCAATGTATGTTTGAGCATGCCTTCATCCCCTATCACTCCCAATTCCTCTCCCCGGAGGTCAATGCCGATTTCACCCTTGCCGGTATTCCCTATCACCAATTCGGCTTCATCGTACTGGACGATCTTCCCTGATGCAAAAAACCCGTGGGCTTCACGCTCACGGGTTTTTTCTCATTCTGTTTCCGCAGCCGTTTCCGACCGGGTGCCCACGGACTGCGCCTGTGCGGAGGTTTCCGCACTTTCCGCAGCCTTCGTGGTTTCGACAACGGTGGCCGTTGTGGTAGTTGTCGTCGTAGTCGATGCGTGCGACGTGGTCAATACCGAAATCGGAGCGTGTGTTGCACTCGTCGTCACATACGATACTGCCGTAGTCGTAACCTGTTCGACCTCGGGAGCCTCGCTGCCCGACTGGTACACAAACTCAAACTTCGGGGACTTCAGCCCCAGCACATCTCGCAGCGCATTACCCTTCACCGTCACCTGACCGCCAATGACCGCATAGGCGACATAGCCGCCGTCTCCGTAATGAAGCTCGATCCAGTCATATGGACTGCCGGTAAGAGTAATCTGATAGGTACGCTCCAGACGGTTCTTCAACTGGTCATAGGAGAATACCACGGTATCATTGTAGTGCGGATCGGACGATTCGTCGTGCTCGACCGGAACGCTCACCAGATAGGGAAGGTTCATGTAGAAAATGTCTTTGCACGATGCCGTACATCCACCGCTTGATGCGTAAAACATCGTCAATGCAGGTGCGCCGTTGTAGTAAAGCGCCTGTCCCAGTACCGACTCCACAGCGTCGATGATTTTCTGGGAGGGATTGGCTTTTCCTTTGAGTCCATAGCTTCTGCCGCCATTGTGCAGATAGAAGCTGTAGATGGCAACGGCCTGCGCTTTTAACGCCTCGGGAGCCATACTCGGTCCCATTTCTCGGTTGATCACCTGTGCGATCACCGAAACAATGTCTCCGGTACAATTGCCGATGGTGATGACCTTATCAGCACTGACACCTGTCTGCACAAGCGTCGTACCGGGATAGTACAGGGATAAAATCTGATCATAAGACCAACCATCATACTTTGCGTAGAAGTTTGCGCCATTCTGGCTCATGCCCACGCCATGCCCATATCCCGACGTATAGAATACGATCGAGTTCGGACTTGCCTGAATCGTGTGCGGCGCAGTAATCGTCGGCTCGACACAGGTCGTATAGGTGGTTGTTGCGCTTTCGGACTTGGTATCTGTTGTCACTGCAGAAGTCGTCGTCAGCGGATCTTGCTCATTCTGCACGGTCTCGTAACGCACCAGCGAAAGACTGTCATCATACTCCGACAAGTCTGCCTTCCACTGACCGTTTGCATAGAGGGTGTCATTCCCAAAGGAGCGGGAATCGCCGCTGCCCGGCTGCATGGGGCCAATCACAGAGTGTTCCCCCGTGACTGCCGCATCCATACCGGTCGTCGCTGCGTACACCGTCTCGACCTGCTTTGAGCTCCGCATCGCATCGAGGCTGCCCGAAATTCCACAAGTCGTGGTGAAACATAAGGATACAGCCGTAATCAGCGCAATGCGGTTTCTTCGCATTCGAGCTTGCATAGTTTCTCTCCATTATTCAATCTCACCGGCGCATACGTCCGGCTTTATTTCCCCTAGATTGAAGGGGATTTTGTCCAATCGCTTGTGCCTTCCTCTTTCTCGGCGCAGCGCATTCACTCATGCTGCCGCCGTGCATACCACAGGATATGGCATGCAGCTTGTTCTGCCTTTCATCTCTCTCAAAAGTAGGGGTCTGCCTGCATTCGCAAACCGTACACCGCAGTCTGCGGCGATTCGGTACGGCATTCACCCTCGGCGTTATTCCCCCGAAGTCGTTTCCAACGGATACGGAACAAAATCCTCCGGGTCATAAGTCTCATTCTTATAATCGTAGTAGGTTTTCGGCCAGAGAATGTTGTCATTCTTCTGTCCGTTCTCGGTGCCGGCATACGGGTCTTCGCCGTCCCGCACCATTCGTGCCATGATAATGAGCTTACCCTCCGCAATCGTGCCGTTGCAGGTATACAGCGTCAGAAGCTGATCGCCGTACTGCACATCCACGTCGTTGGTGATAATCGTACGCCGCTTGGCCGCATTGACAAACGTATAGAAGTCCGTTTCATCCTCGAAATCGAACACATTCCAGCAGTCAAACGCATACTCCGATGTGGTATCGGAACTGTCAACCAGAAATACCGCAAATATCTTATAGTTGTACTCCTTGTAGAGGGACGAAAGCTTGATAATCGGATGATCGCTGTACCAACCATAATTGCGCATATACTGTTTGAGGCTTCCGAACATCGACTCATTTTTCATGTTGTGACCGTAAATCACGAGATTTTCCGAATTCGGTGTGTTCAGTCGATGATCGACGACCTCATCGAAATGGCATCGGTAATCCATGTAGATACAGCCGGATTTGTTATGCGATTGGTAGAAGTCACGATACAGATAGTAGTCATTGGTATTGATGTTGATATCGCTCGACTTTTTCTGTACCACGGGGTAGGAAACCATCGTACCCGGAATCTCGATATAACCCACAGTGTCGGGGTTCACCGGAAGCAAGGTATCGGCGATTTCATTGTAGTCATAGTAGACCATCTCATCGCCTGCTGTCGGATCGCCGACAGAGGATGAATCGGAAAATCCACGGTTATTCCGTGCCTCTTCGATGCGGCGCTGCAAATCGTCATACTGCTGCTTTGCCACATACAAATCGTAGTAATAGTTTGTGATGAGACAGCCGCAGACGCCAATTGTAATGACCGATGTCAGAAACACCGATTTCCGTACGACCTCCAATGGTCTGTCGCCACGCCATGGAAAGACCCGTTTCAGGGCTGTTTTGATGGCTGGCTCTTTGGGTTTTCGGCGTTTTTTTTCATTCGATTTTGCCGTTTTTTTGGATGTGGCAGATATCTCGGAGACTTGTTCGGACTGCGATCGTGTTTTATCCGCAGGCTCAGGATTCTGCCGGGATTCTGTGGACGCCACAGAGGGGGGACTGTCCGTGTCGGGCGTGGAGGGTTGCGCCTCGGCAAGCGTTCGGCTTGCTTCGATTTCAGCTAAAATTGCATCGACACGGTCCGACTGACCTGAGCCTAGCACAGCCGGCTGACCTGCGGGCTCGATTGCAGCAGACGAATCTGCATCCTCCGTGCGTACCACAGCTGATGCGTCCTCAAGTCCGGCATCCGATTCCGTCATGCCCTCCGTTTGCGCCGCTCCACACAAGCTCGCTCGTGTGTGGTCATCGGTCGCTGCCGCCGTCTGGTCGGGGGTCAAAGCCTCTCGCTCTGCCGCCGTTTCATCCGGTCGGTTTGGATTGTTTGGGGTTGTTTGCAAATGGTCTTGCATCCTGAACGCCTCCATCATTCGCAGTTCCTTCGAGCGTGTACCGCCCTTCTTGTGTTACGGAAGGGCTTCACATGTCTTGCCTGCACAGGAATTCGCTCCATCGTCCGTCAAAACGATGTGAGCAGAAGTTGCTTCGTAATCTGAAACACACATGCTGCCGTCATGAGACGGATACCGGCACGGTCCAGCCCCGAAAATTCCCAAAGCTTCAGCCGTGTGGTCGCCACCGCTCCTCGATACGAAATGCCCGCATAGACGGTTCCTACGGGATCTTCCGCAGTTCCGCCTCCCGGTCCGGCAAAGCCCGTTACCGCAAGACAGATGTCTGCGCCGCTCAGTCGGTACAGCCCTGCCGCCATGGCATATGCCGTCTCTCGACTGACCGCTCCGTGCGTTTCCAAAACCGCTGTCGGGACCAAAAGCAAGTCATGCTTCATTCGATCAGAGTAGGTGCATACTCCTGTCTCAAAAACTTGAGATGCGCCCGGTACTGATGTGATGCGCTCCGAGAGTAGTCCGCCCGTCAGGCTTTCAGCCGTCGCTATCGTGCGCCCACTCTCTTGCAGTAATTGTACAACATCTGTAACCGTCTTGTCAAGATTCTTCCCATCAACTTTGTAATCTTGGCCATATTCTTTCATCACCATCTGTTCAATTTGCATATTTTCACCCGCTCATTTGTACTTTGGAACCCTCGACGCTAAGATTCGCTTCGTTTTTGCAATGACATCGGCGTTGCTCATGCCCGCCAAAGGGCTCTGCCCTTTGGAAACCCGCTCAAGGGACATTGTCCCTTGAGAATCCCATTTTGGAAACTCTTTTTCCGGTCCCAATGGCATGTTGGCTGCGCCAACACAATGGTATGAAATGCCCCACATTGAATTGGGACAACATCACTGCGAATGATATGCGAAAATCTTCTTGGTTGTCCCGGCGACCGCCTCGGCGATCATGGCGTCGAAACCGACACCCTGCTCCGCTGCTACAACATCATCGAGCTTCGGACGGAGCTTGGGGTGTCTGGGGGTAAAAACCGTGCAGCAATCCTCATACGGCAGAATGGACGTTTCAAATGTATCAATTTTTCTGGAAATCTCCACAATCTCAGTCTTGTCCATGCCGATCAGCGGTCGCAGTACCGGCAAAGCAGTTGCTGCATCGGTACAGGCAAGCGCCTGCATGGTCTGACTGGCAACCTGTCCGAGACTCTCGCCGGTAATCAGCGCATCGCAATCATTCTGCCGTGCGATCTGCTCGGCAATCCGCATCATCAGGCGGCGCATCAGAATCGTAAAATATTCCTCCGGGCACTGTCGCTGCAGGACCTCCTGAATCTCCGTGAACGGCACGCAGAAAAATGCCATGCTGCCACACCACGGCAACAGCTTTTCACAGAGCTGCTCGACTTTCATCTGCGCACGCTCGGAGGTATACGGCGGACTGGCAAAGTGAATCGCCGTCACCCGAACGCCCCGTTTCGCCATCATCCATGCAGCCACCGGACTGTCGATACCGCCCGACAGCAGCAGCAAGCCGTTCCCTGCCGTACCGACCGGTAAGCCGCCTGCGCCCTTCTCCTTTGCGGCATGTACATACGCATGGGTATCCCGTACTTCCACCGTCACGATGATATCGGGATTGTTAACATCTACACGCAAATGCGAATATTCCTGCAACAGAATACCGCCCAGCTCCCGACAGATTTCCGGCGATTTCATCGGAAAGCCCTTGTCCGAACGTTTTGCCTCAACCTTGAATGTTTGCGCAGAACCGAGTGCGTCGGCAAGATACGGCACAGCTTTTGCGGTAATGTCGGCAAAATCCTTTTCGCACTCCACCGCACGGCACAGAGCCGCAATGCCGAATACATACCGCAATTCTTTCATTGCCGCTTCGAGCATCTCGCTGCAAGCGGCATCCGATTCCGCTTGCGGCATGACATAGACGGTCGACTGTGCCTTTGTATATGCAAATGCACCCACCTGCTTCAGCCGCCGACGAACGTTCCGCAGCATGACATCCTCAAAGGTACTGCGGTTCAGACCTTTCAGTGCCATTTCGCCATATTTTAATAGTATAATCTCTCGCATATGATTTTCTCTCCGATTTTATAATGTTTGGAAAATCCTCTGCTGCGGCATGGCAAAGGATTTCCAATTCCCGACACGCCGCCCACATTCGATTCCCTCTATCGGACAGCACATCGGCTTATTCCATATAGTCCTTCACCTGCTTTCTGCGGCTGGGCATCCGCAGCTTCCGCAGGGCTTTCGCTTCGATTTGGCGCACCCGTTCCCTCGTCACATCAAATGCCAAACCCACTTCCTCGAGCGTATGATTTCTGCCGTCAATCAGACCGTACCGCATCCGCAGGACACCGGCTTCTCTCGGTGTCAGCGTATTGAGCAGTGCATCAATCTGCTCCTTCAGCATGGCATCGGATGCCGCTTCGGTCGGCGATTTCGCCTGCGTATCGGGGATGAAGTCGCCCAGATGGCTGTCCTCCTCCTCGCCCACCGGCGTTTCCAGCGATACCGGATCCTGTGCAATGCGCTGAATCTCTAGCACCTTGCTAATGGGCTGTCCGAGCCGCTCAGCAAGCTCCTCGGTAGTAGGCTCTCTGCCGTTTTCATGAATCATCTGACTGGTCAGCTTCTTCACACGGGTGATCGTTTCCACCATATGCACCGGAATGCGAATGGTGCGGGACTGGTCGGCAATCGCCCTTGAAATCGACTGGCGAATCCACCATGTCGCATAGGTCGAGAAGCGGAAGCCCTTCGTATAATCGAACTTGTCAACCGCTTTCAGCAGACCCATATTGCCCTCCTGAATCAGGTCAAGGAAGGGCATCCCTCTGCCAGCATATCGTTTGGCAATCGATACCACCAGACGCAGATTCGCTTCGACCAAACGCTGCTTCGTGGCAACATCGTCCGGATTCTCCTTCAGCTTTTGCCCCAGCACCGTTTCTTCGTCATTCGTCAGCAGCGGAATTCTGCCGATATCCCGCAGATATGCCTTGACCGGATCGTTCAGCGAGCTTTGCCCTTCCTCGATGGCTGTTGTTTCCTCCGTCATACCCATATCATCGCCAAAGCTCGCACGATCGTCCTCCTCGATGGATTCGAGCGCATCGATCATCGCATACGGGTCATCGGTTTCATCTACAATCAGCAGCTCCATATCGCAATGCGAATAGAATGAGGCGATTTCTTCCTCCGTCAGCTGTAGCCGCTCAAATGCCGCATGCAGCTCGACTGCCGTGATACTGCCGCGCTGTTTGACCTGCCGGATCAAATCCTGTACCGCACCGCTCACGTTTTCCATTTGTTTCATGCCGGAAACCCTTCCTTTCTTTTTTCAATTGGGATCGTCTTTTTCTGTTTTCTTCTATATCGGTTGACAGATACCGCCATTCGATCCCTCTCATATCATACGCCATATTTCGGATGCTCGTCCTTCAGCAGATTTTTCAGCTTCCGATATGCCTTCTGCTCGATCTGCCTTGCACGCTCTCTTGTCACACGCATCAGCTTACCGGTTTCCTCCAGCGTCCGCTCTTTGCCGTCGTCCAGACCGTAGCGCAAACGCAGCACCTCCGCTTCCCGCTCATCGAGCAGCTTCAGCACCTCCTGAATATGCCGCTGCTGCATGGTTTTCATAACCGCTTCGTCCGTACCGGTATCGAGATTCGGGATGAAATCACCGATCGTGCTGTTCTCCTCGTCACCAACAGGCGTTTCCAGCGATACCGTATCCTGCGACAGCTGCATCAGCTCCCACACCTTCGATATCTTCCAGTGCAGCCGCTCTGCCAGTTCCTCCTCACTCGGCACATAGCCCTCGTCCTTGAGGATTTGGTTGCTGAGCTTCCGCATACGGTTGATCTGGTCGCTGACATGTGCCGGCAGACGCACCATGCGGGAATGATCGGTCAGCGCACGGGTGATCGCCTGCCGAATCCACCATGTCGCATGGGTCGAGAACTTATAGCCTCTCGTATGGTCGAACTTATGCACCGCACGCACCAGACCGGAATTGCCCTCCTGTATGAGGTCGCTGAAATCCAGTCCTCTGCCGACATACTTCTTTGCGATGGATACCACAAGCCGCAGATTGGCTTCCACCATGCGGTCAGCGGCTTGCGCATCGCCCTGTGCAATGCGTTCCCCCAATTCCAGCTCCTCTTCGGCGGTCAGCCTCGGTACCTTGCCGATCTCCTTGAGGTAGATGTTCAGCGAATCCATGTCCGAATTGATTTCGCCTTCGATCGTCATCGGGGTCTCGCTGCTGTCCGCAGTCTCCTCCTCGAACGGATCGTCCTCTTCCCCAAAGGACAGCTCAATGCCCTGCTGTTCGCACTGCTCATAAATCCACTCGCACTGCTCCTGCTTCAGCTCCAGCTGCTTACAGATTTCATTGACATATTCCATTCGCAGATGGTTTTCGCACTGCTTGGCAAGCTCGATGATCTTCTGCAATGCCTGCTGTATGTTTGCATTCAATGCTTTTGTTTCCACAATCCGCTCCCCTTTCTGTGTGGGGCATAGCCGAAGGGCAATTCCCTCGGTTTGTTCCTGCCGAAGGCACTTCGCCTTCGGGCGCATTTGCGCAGTTTACTCCATATGCTTTCGTATATCATATCCCTCGGCATTTGTCTGCCTGCGAGGGATTATTTTTTGAATCTCCGATCTGCTCGTCCATCTCCGTCCCAAACCGCATGGATGTGCTTCGGCGATCGCCTTACCGGTCGGACAGGTTCGCAAACAGCGCACGAAACGCATCATCGTCCAAATCGCCCGCATCCTTCGATGCAGGCTCGTATGCCAGAAGAATCTCAATGCAGTCCTGCGCCACCTGTACAGACAAATAGATCTCCTTATGCCGTTCGATCATGCCGGTGATATACCCGATTTCATCGGTCGTGAACGCCTCCGAGAAAACCGAAAGCGAGAACTGCACCCCCGGCTGCATCCGCTGCAAATATTCCGCATAGATGCGCTGATGCAGCTCCGTCACGAACTGTTCGGGTGCAATCTGTGCCGTCACACGTTCCAGCTCATCGGGATAGCGAAACAAAAAGCACAGCAATTGTTCCTCCGCCTTCGCCTCTCTCGAATGCTCTGCCGCTGTCGGATTGAGCGGATCCCGATACATCTGCTGCGTATGGACTTTTCGTTTCTCCTGACGTTTCTCCTGACGTTGCTTTGTTGCCAGCCGTTCGGCAATGCCGCTCTCGATGCTCTCCATCCGCATCTCATATTCCTGCGCAACCGAACGGGCATAGTGTTCTCTCGCCCTCGGGTTTTCGATTTGCGCCAGAATATCGATCGAACGCTCCAATGCGATCAGACGGGCATTTTCGTCCTCGATGGGAATGCCCGCCTTGCAGCGGTCGAGCAGGAAGCGCGTGGCATCGACTGCATGCTCGAGCAGCTTGCGAAAATGCGGTGCACCGAATTTCCGAATGTATTCATCCGGATCTTTCGCATCGGGAATTTGCAGCACTTTCGTTGCAACGCTGACCTCTCGCAGCAGATTGATCGCCGTCATGGTCGCACGCTGTCCGGCACCATCGCTGTCATAGGACAGTACCAGCTCATCGGCATTTTGGCGTATCATCCGGCATTGTGCCTGCGTCAACGCCGTACCGAGCGATGCAATCGCCGTATCAAACCCTGCCTGATGCAGCGCAATGACATCCATATACCCTTCGCAAAGGATCATGCGTTTGCTCTGCGATTTTTTGGCCAATTGCAGTGCAAAAAGCGTTTCGCCTTTTTTGAACACCGGCGTATCGGATGTATTGAGGTATTTGGGCTTATGGTCAGGTTCGAGGGTACGCCCGCCGAACGCTACCACACTGCCACGGGTATCAATAATCGGGAACATCACACGGTTTCGGAAGCGATCCCTTATCCGACCTTTCTCATCTCGCTTGGCAAGGTCGACCGCAACGAGCTCCTCATCTCGAAAGCCCTTTGCCCGCATGGCTTGCAGCAAGCCGTCTCGGCGGTCGGGCGCATAGCCCAAGCCAAATCGCTTGACGATATCGGGCGTAATGCCACGGGAGATGAAATATTGCAGTCCGGCGTTTTGCTCCATACAGAGTGTTTCAAAATAATAGCGTGCCGCAGCACGATTCAGTTCAAGCAGCCTTGCCTTTTGGCGATATTTGACCTCATCATCCCGGCTCATCGGAATGGTCAAGCCGGCACGTTCCGCCAAAATACGTACCGCTTCGACATAACCAACATTTTCGATTTCCCGAATGAAGGTGATGACATCGCCGCCCTTATGGCAGCCAAAGCAGTAGAAATGGGGATCTTGCCCATCGGTATAGATTTTGCAGGAGGGGCTTTTTTCGGTATGGAATGGGCAAAGACATTCCATCAGCGAACCGGATCGTTTGACCTGCACATAGCTGCCCATGACCTGTTCAATCGGGTTTGCAGCCTTCAACTGTTCAATGAAATCCATCGGAATCATCTCATCACCTCCTGTATGCCAATAGGCGATTCATATACTATTTATGTAGCATGTATACGGCAGCTTCCATTCACGCATCACGCACCGGAATGCTTCGACCATGCTCTCGGAATGAACAGCGAGCTGTACAGCGATACCGCATAGTCATCGCTCATGCCGGCGATATAATCGCATGCCGCACGTGCGATGCTGAACCGATCGCCGATCTGCCGATAGACCTCCGGCAGATCGTCCGGATGCTTCGTAAAATGCTCGTAAAGACGAAAGATCAGCTCTTTTGCCTTTGGCTCCTCCGCTTTCGCCATCGGGTTATGGTAGACCGATTCATAGAGAAATTCGTGCAGCTTGTCATGCGCCGCACGAACTTCCGGGCACATGTCCATCTCCGCTGTGCCATGCTCGATCACCGATGCAATCATCGTGGTAATGCGGCGGCTCTTGCCGTTGCCGAGCACCTCCGTGCATTCCTTCGGCAGGTCACTCTCCTTGAGGATGCCGGCACGGATAGCATCGTCGATATCGTGATTGATATAGGCAATGCGGTCGGCAAGCCGCACGAGATTCCCCTCTCGTGTCCTGGCGATGCGGTTTGTATGGCAGGCAAGGCCGTTCATCACCTGTTTGGAGAGGTTCAGCCCTTTGCCGTCCTTTTCGATGTACGAAACGACTCGTACACTTTGGATATAGTGGCGGAATCCGCTGGGGACGACCTGATGCAATGCCCACTCACCTGCATGCCCGAACGGCGAATGCCCAAGGTCATGCCCCAGGGCGATGGCTTCGGTAAGGTCCTCGTTCATGCGCAATGCCCGAGCCATCGTGCGGGCGATTTGTGCGACCTCAAGCGTATGCGTCAGACGGGTGCGGTAGTGGTCCTCGACCGGCGACAGGAACACCTGCGTTTTGCGTTTGAGCCGACGAAAGGCACTGCTGTGCAGAATGCGGTCACGGTCACGCTGAAAGTCGGTGCGATAGCGACAGGGTGCTTCCGGATACAGGCGCACGGCTTGCGTCGAAAAGCATGCCTGCGGACAGAGCATACGCTGTTCGTCCTGTTCGAGTCGTTCCCGAATGGTCATGCGGATCCCTCCTTTCGGTCCTATTTTATATATACAGGATTTCGAGCTGTTTCCCCTCTAATTTTGCATTTTTTTGGATGGTTCCACAAATCTCAAAACAGCAATTAATATAATTTCAGTCATTTTGTATGTGTTCAGATTATGTTGACATAGTCAACACGCCAATTGAACCGGAAAAAGAGTCCACCAAAATGGGTTGCCAAAGGGACATTGTCCCTTTGGCAGGGTCCAGAGGGCAGAACCCTCTGGTGGACATGGGCAAAGCCCATGTCATTGAATCACCCGATGCCGATTTGGCATCGGGTGATTCAAAGCACAAAGTCTTTATCCTCACCCGTCCCCCATAGAGATACACTTCGGATAGTGCGATTCTCATACGTTATAAAGTAATATGTTGCGGTATCTTGATCACAGCAGCAGGTATATGCGGTCGAAACAGACTGTCCGTTTTCAGTGCGTACTGCACCTTTCGGCACAGCAAGATTGTCCATAATATGGAAGTATGCACTGACCGATTCGGACAATGTGTTTCCGTCCGAAACATGACTGCGCAGGAACAACGATCTCACAAATCTGGACGGTGAGGAAAAATCTCCCGGCAGACCATGCCCTGCAATTCCCGTACAATATTGCGGCATGGCGATATCCGGTGCCAAGCGATTTTCCGAGCCTTCGGCAGATACATCACGGTACAAGGAAACGTAATCCCGCATGAACGGAAACGGCGGATTGTTCGTCAGTACGCCAAATGGATTCTCATATACATGCAATCCATCTGCCATGGGTTCCAGCACAATTGCCGCTTTCTGATCTGCAACCATCCAATGAAGCGGTGCAAGCGGCAGCTGTTCATTGTACGGAATATTCAGCAGATTCAACGGTTTCACCAGTGAACGCACATCGGCGATGGTTTTGCACTGTCCCAAAATCCACCCAATCAGTTCATAGGGCGTAACATTTGCACGATCCGCACGCTTGGGGTGATAGACCGCATTGTCCGGGAATCGCAGCCCGGCAATTGCAAGCCCATGCTCATTCACCGCATCATAATAAAACTGCGTATCATAAAGCTTGCTGCCGATACCGATGAATGCATAATGCTGTTCCAAATTCGGGACAGCATGAAAATGCAGCGGCATGGTTCGGGGGGTAATCAGGACAGATTCCCGATAGGTTTCCGTCACATCAAGTGTTCTGCCAAACAGATGGGCAGACCCGTGATACGAAATTGCTGTACACATTGTATCCTCCTTACGCTACTTGAAACCGCATGATAATCATATCGATCCATTCAAACGAACAGATATGTTTTATCGCATAAACGTTCGCAATATCGTTATACTTCAGCATACGCCTGCGCTATAGCATGTGAAGGGCTATGCAAACTATGCGGCAACTCCCTGTGGCAGCCGAAAAAGAACAGAAAAAACATTGCATTTCTCGACAAAATATGCTATACTATTCAAAGTACATATCAGAAAGGAAGAAGCTATGAAACGGAGATTATACGCATTTGCGTTATTTTGCAGTATGATTGGGCTGACCGCCTGCGGAACGGATCCAATCGTCGTACAACCGACCATCGGCACGATCAATTCGCAATCCGACGACCTAAATACAACCGCCGATCTCGTGATTCTCGCCGATCGGCTCAGCGGCTACGAAACAGAACTCGACCCGACACCGGATTTTCTTCGCTGGTGCGTCGAAACAACGCAGCGTCCCGACCTGATCCGCACGATGCTCGACGGCATCGCCGCCAGTGGCTACACCGATGCCGATTTCTACAGCTACACCGGCATGACTGTCCGAGCGGCGAACGACCTCTACACAAACGCCGCCGAAACGCAGTCGAACCTGCATGTGCGAGACAGCAATGGCAGTGCCGGCATTTCGTTCACGTTCGGCGGCGATATCAGTCTCGCCGACAACTGGCACACGATGCAGCACTACGCCATGACCGACGGCATCGCCGACTGCATTTCGCCGTTTCTCATCGAGAAAATGCGTGCTGCCGACCTCAGCTCTCTGAACAATGAATTTTGCTTTTCGAGCCGTGGCACGGCGATGGAAGGCAAGCAGTACACATTCCGTGGAAAGCCCGAAAATGCGAAAATTTATCACGAACTCGGCATCGACATCGTCAATTTGGCAAACAATCATGTGTTTGATTTCGGTGCCGATGCGTTTGTCGACACGCTGCTCACGCTTCAATCCGAGAACATTCAACACATGGGCGCCGGACGCAACCTTGCCGAGGCGATGGAACCGGTATACTATATTATAGAAGGCAAGAAAATCGCATTTGTAGCGGCAACTCGTGCCGAAAAGTACATCCTCACACCCGAAGCCGGAGAAAATACGCCAGGTGTCTTGCGCTGCTATGAGCCGGAACGCTTTCTCGAAATGATTCGGGAAGCCGAGGCAAATGCCGATTTTGTTATCGCAAATGTGCACTGGGGAACAGAGAACAGTCATACTCTGGAGCCGGTGCAAACCGAAACGGCATACCAATATATTGATGCTGGTGCCGACCTAATCATTGGCAGCCATGCGCATTGTTTGCAGGGTATCGAATTTTACAAAGATGTTCCGATCATCTATAATCTTGGTAATTTCTGGTTTAGTCACTATGACATTGACACCGGTTTACTGGAGGTCACTTTGCAAGAAGATGACGCTCTTGAACTGGTTTTTTACCCGGCTGTACAACGAAATACCGAAACAACCTATGTCGGCGGGGAAGCAGACGGGGAACGAATTCTGGAAGCAATGCGGAGCTATTCGCCCAATGTCAGCATTGACGAAAACGGCGTCATAATGCAAAAATAACATCAATAAAGAATGAACAAAATAATCTGCTTCTATATAATGCAAGAGCAAAGGGATAGACCTTTGCTCTTGTTGCATAGGATGAAAAACCCGGATTTCATGAACTGCTTTAAGGATTCGATTTCGATAAACAATTCGCATCACGAATCATTACCCTAAAATCCGATGGGCAATATATGATACATCGGAATAGATTCCAAGGAATTGCAATAGGCATTCCAAATCGGACAGTCAAGAGGAGAACAAGCAGCAAGATACTACCAAAATATTCGTATTCTCCATCAAAGCCCTGCGTATCGATTATTTCAAAATCTCGCCCCAATTTGGATCTGCGCCACTTAGAGAAAGTGCGTAATAGCGAAGAATTTGCACTGCTTCATCTGCGCTCGGATGCCCATCAAAATCAAAATCGCTGACCGCAAGCTGAAACGGCGTCAACGCCGATTCATTCCCCATCATTTCAAGAACATAGCCGCAAAGCACGAGGGTTGCATCCTTTGTCGTAACAATACCGTCTCCATCAAGATCTCCGGTCAGTGCATCGCAGCTGTTCACGGACACAGTTCTGTTGACAATTGCACAGTTATCCGCAACCATTTGTGATGCGCCGGAATCTGTCATAAGGATGAAGGAATTTGCATCAAGGGTTTCATGCTGTAGCACAAAATCAACGGACATACGTTTATATTCATCGATATAATCCGTGTTTTCCAGTTCAAATTCGATGAGAATTTCTCGTTGCAAAGCCTGATCCGATGTAAGCGAGTATTCAATCCAAATCGCATAGTTTCCCGGCTCCAGTGCCATCCCGTAACAAGTCTCGGAGCTCGACGAAAAATCGTACAGCACAAAAAATTCCCGCTCCTCAGAGAATTGCCGCAATTCAATGTTGCAGGTCAAATTTTCCGGGGTAGTGAGAAAAAGGGTCGATTGCCCCGGATGTTCCAGCTGATAATTGGGCAGCAAAACCCTGTCCGGGTTCATTGCAGCATTGACCGGTATCGAAAACAATATGCAAAGTAAAACAGATAAGATAAAGGATTTTAGTTTCATAATCGTCCCTCTCAATCAACGCAGAGTTGTCCATGTACAGAAAACATTTTATCGATTCGGAGCTGAAATCATAACCGTATCCAGCGCAAGCAAATTACCGGAGTTTTCTACAAGAACCGTCAATTCTGCCGATTCCGGTACGGATTCATTCGGAAGATAGAGAGAAAATCCATTGGATTTCGGTTCAGATTCACCCAACAAGTCGGCTTCATAGCAAGGAAATGCGGCATAGGTTTGAGCATCGTTTGTTGCAGTATTCCGAATGCGTACATATACGGATTCATCAGCATAGGTCGGATCGTAAAAGCCGTAAATATGGAGGCTGCTGCCGGCATATCGGGTTTGAACCTGCGTAGGTTGTACGTTCATGGCGGACAGTTCCCCCGTAAGCGTGACCGACGGTGCGGGCATTTGCGGCGCATATTGCAATAGGTAATCAATATTACGTTCCACAAGTTCATACACAACATACTGCGTATTGTTTTGCGAGATCTGTTCTAAGGGCACTCGCAAATCACGCAAATACGTGCACGTTTCAAATTTCTGTGACAAAAGCGGGATCAACGCACGTCCAAACGAATCCCGAACCATCAACAGCGAACCCTCGCCATTCGGATTACTCGTTTGAATCACAAGATCATCTTCATCCCGATAACGCCCGAGATAGGCGTAGGTTTTTGGTAAATCGTAGACGTAATTCCAGTCCTTGCGCGCTACGGAAGGTGCAAGCATCCGCCACAGATCCCCGTCAAAGTCCTGTACAGCAGTGATGTTCGCCTGCGGAAATCCGTTGTCATCAAGATGAAATGTACGCATCAGCGTGGAAAACGCTGTCATTGCGCCATAGCCGTTCCAATGGGAATCGAGCTGATGATACAACGGCGCAGGGTCTTGATCTGCCTGTTCCTGCAACGCACAACGCCAGTCGCATACCCTCACATTCGTGTCGGCAAGGTCGTTATGTAACATATCTAACGAATTTTCGTTGGTACGGGCAAGATAACGGGCAGGCAAATGTTCCGGATAAATGCTTGCCTTATTCGGTGCAATCGCCACAACAAATTCACTGCCATTCTCATTTGCATAATCATTTATCAGAGACAGCGTCCGTGTGATACATGCGATTTCCTGTGTATCTACGTCGTTTTCACCAATATGATCCGGAATGGTTGGGGCGTAGTAAAGCCAATCATTTTTTCCGATCACGACATCAGCTTCTGCCGATGTCGCAAAGAAATTCGAGGTCAACCAGCCATATGCCGTAACAAGTTGACTGCGATAACCAAAGTTTTCTCCATACCAGCTGCCAAGCTGCGAAATAACATCCGACCGGATTTTTCCATCCTCAAATAATGATGGAAATGACGTATCTGCTTGTGTTTCATCGTCTGAGCCATGCGAAAACGGCATGGTCAATGTCGGTAAGGAAAGCATCGCCGCTACTATCGAAACATAGCATATCGTTGCCTTTTTCAATCAAATTCACCTCACAGTACAAGCTTCTTACTCGAACAGTTACTATATATAATAGTATTTATGTGAAATACACGTATTATCGTCAAAAACGAAAATAGATAAACGGATGGTAGGTTGTGGCTGCAACATTAAGCATACAAATAGCCAGAAGGAAAATCGTCACAGCATTCGCTAAATTTTGCGCAGCAGAAGATGATTTTTGTATAATCTTGCGATAGAAATTTTGTACCAAAGGCGTGCACGCCAAAATCGCAACAAAATACAAAAACATGACCATCGGTGACAGCTTCGCAAGGAATAGCCCTAAGTCGGTATGGTCAACCATATCCCATCGGAACATTGCATGATAGTAATTTGCTGCATCAGTCAACGTTTCTGCACGGAACAGCACAAATGCCAGCATAACCGCCAGAACTGCGTAGATACGTCCAAAAAGATATCGAATCTTTTCGGATGTTTTGGGCTTTGGGAGAAGCTGTTCTACATTCATCAGCAATCCGTTCAACAATCCCCAGAGGACGAAATTCCAGCTTGCACCATGCCACAGACCGGTACAAAAAAATACAATCCACTTATTCAAAACCGTACGCCACTTCCCCTTGCGATTGCCGCCGAGCGGGAAATACAGGCATTCACGAAACCATGTCGTCAAGGAAATGTGCCAGCGTTTCCAGAACTCTGTAATCGAGGAAGCACAGTAGGGATGACGGAAATTTTCGGGGAAGTGAAAACCGAAAATCCGACCCATGCCGATCGCCATATCGCTATATCCGGAGAAGTCAAAGTAAATTTGTAACATATAGCAAGACGCCCCAAGCCATGCCATCGGAGCAGCCAAATCAGCCCCCATCGCATGAGCTTCATCGGCGATCTGTCCGAGTGTGTCCGCAAGCAAAAGCTTCTTGGAGAGTCCGACAATCATGCGGCGAAATCCGCTCGCCGTTTGTTCAAGCGTCATCTGCCGATTCGTCAATGCCTCGGCAATATCCGGATAACGCACGATAGGTCCGGCAATGAGTTGCGGAAAAAATGAAATATATAGCAATAATCGGTGATAGTAACGCTGAGCAGGTACGACTTTGCGGTATACATCAATATTATACGAAACAGCTTGAAAAATGAAGAACGAAATGCCGATTGGCAACGCAATATTCGGGACAGACAGTGAAATTCCCGGGATTACATTTAACGTTTCGACAAAAAATCCGGCATATTTGTACACACCCAAAAGTCCAAGATTTCCGACAACAGCAACCGTCAAGGCAAGTTTTTGATACTCCGGAAACCGATCGCCGACTCTTGCGCAGCCCCAGCTCAACAGAACCACCACAAGCATCAGGAGCATGGCAAAGGGTTCTCCGTAGGCATAAAACAGTAGGCTCGCAACGATCAGCAGCGCATTTTTCGCACCGAGATTGGGAAGCAAACAGTAGAGCAATAGGACAATGGGAAAAAATACAAACAAAAATATCGGACTACTAAAGGTCATAACGGCGTACCATCAAAGGTTCTCATAAACCGCAATTAGACTGACCACATCGCCGGTATATTGGAATGAAATCACGCCAATACCGGTCGCATAGCAGTCATCTGCGGACGCACCGTAAATCGCTTCCACCTGCGCACGACGCATACCGACCGCCGCACCTTCGGGTGTCTTTACGCCTGAGCCCGTCAGGTTGATTTCTTGGAGAATATTGCCATATCCTTCATCGTAGGTATAGAGCGTGTAGTCGGCATAGGTGTACACACGGTCAATACCGTTTCCGAAGCAGCTGGGCGCTTCTTGCAATGTGTAATCCGTAAATTGCTGCACATATAATGCGCAATCATATCCCACCGTCAGCAGCTCAAATATGTCATATGTTGCGCTACCGGTTCCAACCGTAGCGGCTGTCGCAGTTGTTGTGGTGGTTACGGAAGTGGATTGTGACGTGCTGCTTTCTTCCTGTTTGGAGGATATTGCGGTTGTATTTTCTGTTGTGGAATTTTCGTCGGATTCTGCGGTGGTTTCCGCAGTTGTTTCGGTGGTTGTTTCCGACTCCTTCGTTGTCGTCCGATCCGCAGAATCGGTCTGACTCGATTGCTCCGGCAGCAAAATACTGCTTTCGGATTCTCCACATGCCGTGCAGCCGAATGCCGCAAGCAAACAAACGATCGCAGAAATAACATGGTATTTTTTCAAACGAAATGCCCCTCCCAAAGAAATTTGTGCAGAAAATGTACAGAGATACGTTATCAATTCAGCCGTTTACAGAAGCGGCTTTTTCGTAAGTAATGCCAACATAATCGCCGCGATTGTCATAGTGAATCGTAACATAACCGTTCACACGATAATTTCCGGCTGCAAGCAGTGCATTCCACTCCACATCGCAGCGATTCATCGTTGTGGGATCGTAGTTGTGCCAGCCGCCGTCCACCCAGACCTGACACCAATAGTGGTCGTTTGTGTCATGGCTCGCATAGACAAGACGCGTGGTATAGCCGGCTTGCTGCAGAAAATAGTCGAAATTTGCCGCAAGATAGTAGCAAACGCCACGGCGATTCGTCAAAACATATCGCACGAGCGTATCCCAGCCGGCTGCCGTAATCGCATCCAGCGTGCGAGTTTCTTCAATACGGCGGTAGCGATATTTCGGCGCAACATAGTTATATAATTCCGTCGGTGTATCGCCTGCTTCCGGCAGCATTGCAAGCACCTGCTGTTTGATATCGTTCATCACAATGCCGTTGGCATCAATGAAATAACCATCAATCTCGGTCGAAACAGCGAGTTTACCATTGTCATAAAAATAGTAATCTGCTGTGCCGATGCTCTGCCATCCGGTCAAAATGACGCCGTCCGAGGAACAATAATAGCGGCCGTCAAGCCAAGAAAACCAACCATCGGTACACAGGACGCCGTTGCTGCCAATCGCATACCGCACGCCGTCAATCGTGAGGATTCCGCTCTGCCGCACGCCGTTCGCTCCGCAATAATAGCGTACGCCATTGACGGTCACCCAGCCGGTCTGCATCACGCCAAATTCGTTAAAATAGTAGTTGCAGTGATCAATTTCCTGCCAACCGCTCACAGTCGAACCGTCAGCTGCGCAGTAGTAGCGGCAATTGCCCCAGTTAAACCATCCCATTGCACGTTTGCCGGTTTCGTCGAACGCATACTGCTTGCCATCGATCGTGACGAGTCCCGTACACATGACGCCATTTTCGCCAAAATAATAAACCGCATCTGCAATGGTTTGGAAGCCGGTTTGCATCATGCCATCTTGCGAGAAGCAGTAGAGGTCGCCGTCAATCGATGTGATGCCGCTGCGAATGCCGCCGTTTTCGTCAAAATAGGAAACAGCTCCATCGGAGAATGTCACCCAGCCCAGCTGCTGCACACCGGTTTTATCAAACAGGCAGCGGACGCCGTCTATCACAAATTCTCCGCTGATACGTCCTTTTTCAATATCGATATAGTACCGTTTTCCGTCTGTCTCGAGCCAGCCGAACACCTGCGCACCGGAGTCACTACTATAATAGTATACAACATCACCGAACGTCTGCCAGCCCATACACTGGCGTCCGGTTTCATCAAAACGATAGAGCACGCCATCTATCGTCTGATCACCGGTCACCAGTATGCCGTCCGCACCGGCATAGCAGCGATTGCCGTCGGCATCGGTCGCCCATCCGATTTGGCGCACGCCGTACCCGTCAAAGCAGCAAAGCCCGTCCGGCGTTGCGGTAATGTCGACCGCCTTGCCTTCCTCCGCCGACAGATAGTACAGCCCGTCCCGCCACTCGAACCAACCAAACACCGGTTCACCGGTTTCGAGATGATAGTAATACCGTTTACCGTTGACGGTCTGCCAACCGGTTTGCTGCACGCCATCGGGCGCATAGAGATACGGAAAGCCATCAATTTCGACCACGCCGCCATACATTAAAACGTCCGCCGGCAGTGTCGTATCCACGGCATTCGCAGGGTTCAGCGGCAGTATCGTAACGCTCATACAGACCGTTACCAAAGCGGCGGCAAACCGTTTGCCGATTTTCATTTTTGAAAGCCGCATCTGAAAGCCCTCCTTTTTGTATATTGCAATATTGTCACAATTTCAACTATCACTGCCTTGTTTTGAGATTTGCGGCACAAGATATCACGCATTGTCCTATGCGCCCTAAACTATTTCACAAGCCGGTATCCGCAAGATTTTTACAAAAACTTTGGCGGCAAAGCCGGATATCCCATCGCTGCAATCGCATCCTTCACCGACTGACGTCCTGCAAGAATCATCAGCTTCGAGTTACCGTAAGCGATTTTACGATTTTGCTCGTCCGTCACGATACCATCGCAAAGGCAAATGCTCCGCCCTTCTTTGATGGCATGCGCTTCCGCAACCAGGACGCCGCTCTGCACCATTGCTAAATTTGTTACCGATAAATCCAGTGAGGTAAAGCCAACGCCTTCCTCCTGATCGCAGTAGGCAGCCCAGTAAAGTGCCGTGTCGAGCAATGATGCACACACGCCGCCGTGAATCGAGCCAAACGGATTTCGGTGCGTCTCCGGCCGGATGTTCAACTCCGCTCGTGCATAACCGCTTCGCAATTCCGTTACGACAATGCCCAAACACCGAAAATACGCACTTTCATTAATCATTGTTATCAGCGCATCCAAATGCGCCGGGTTGACCGGCTGCCGCATTCGCCACACTCCTATGTTCAATATTATTTACAGTATAACACATTTTTGCCCATCTGTCAACCGCATTTGACGGAAAATCCGCATTTCGTTATATTAGTGTATCCTCAAACCATAAATATTGACAGAAATATCGACAAAAACGTCCTAATGTGATATAATAGAAGTGCAAGGAAAAGTGTTAAAAACGAGAAAAAAGCTTGCACTTCGGAGGATGTCATG
>CALXHI010000035.1 GCA_944388075.1 uncultured Clostridia bacterium
TTGCGGCGGCAAAGGGCAAGGATTTTTGTCTTAAACGCCAAAAATCCTTGCATTCAACAACTGAAAAAGCACTCCAAAGCAAAGCTTCTACGTGCTTTTTCAGTTGTTGAGCAGACACTAAATAGCACAGCGACTACGAAAGCAGTGGCAAAGGCTACCAGCGCATATCCTGCTGTTCCCAACAGAATATCTACAGCCAGCCGTTCCTCACCTGCACCCAGTGCCTTTTTGATGCCGTATTCGGAGAGGTTTTCCTTGATAGAAAACACCATCGTCTGCGTGACCAGAAGGACTGTAATCACAAGCAAAAGGATTGTAACGGCATTGAGCAGACGCTTCGTGTAGAGGATTTCGTTCTGCAAATCCGAGGCAAGCTTGGGATAGGAATAGCACTGATAAGCGCTGAACTCACTGGTAAAGCTCTACAGAATGGTACTATATGTAGCATCCGTCAGCTCTGTCTGCAAATAGACCAGTTCCAGTTCTGCGCAAGACTCCTCCGAAATGGACATGCTTGTTGGAATATAGCAGACGGACTGATAACTTTCACGCTGCATATCCGTAGAAGCGTCCAAAACGCCGGAAAGTTCCGTGTAATTGGCCTCGCTGCTTTCGTAAATACCGATGATTTGCAAGGTTTTGTATCCGTCTCTTTGCTTCAGCACAGTTCCGTCGGGCTGCGGTACATCCTTCAGAATTGGGATATGCAGCCTTTGCCCGAGACCCTTCCCTTGATACAGCAACTGATTGGTAAGGCTATCAATGACAACAACCGGATTCTTGCAATCTATATCTTCTTTGGTGATGCCTCGGCCTTCCAGTAAAACCGTTGTTCGGACGGTTTCTCCATCCATCACAAGATCGCCGTTGAAATTCTGATTTGTCTGATAAAGCTGCAAGGTTAAATTCATCGTTTTTTCGTCATATTTGATGGGTGTGGGTAGTGTGATTGTCTTATGCTTTTGAAACAGCAGATACGAATTTCCCAGCTGCTCATGGAACACGGCGAGTGCATTTCCGATTTCCTCCGAATCAGCCGTATCCAGGAAAAGATGATTCTGCACAATGCCGTAATCCTGATAATGCTGATATTGCTTGAACTTTGCAGCATAGTAGGAATCCATGGTAAAATATCCGGTCATCAGCAGAAGCAGCGCAAGAAAAATGCCGAAAAAAGATGCAGCTCTATTTCCATTCCCGGCAGCAGTAAGTCGGAGCACTTGATACGTACCGGAACGGCTTGCGAAACGACTTCGTATCCAATCCATTCAATGGCAACATCGTGAAGCGGAGGCTTTTCTGCGTTCTCATCGGTGTCGTCCGGGTTGTACCGAAACGCCGTGAGCTATGTTTGACAATCGATTTGGTCAATTATATCAACAGGGATACCGGCTTCAATATAGAGCCTGTCATAGTCGAGATAGGTGATCCTCACAATTTTTGTTTTAACTGCTTTGAGCCCGTCCGCAGTCAGCTCCTCTGTCTCTTTGAGCGCTTCCTCAATGCTGACAATCCGAACCGTATGGTTGAATGTAATCTGCTTACTGTCTGTCCGCACAACGACCGTCTCCGGTTCGATAATCTGACCGGATTCCGCAAAAAATTCATAATCGCCGGTAAAGGGACATTCCATTTCCTGCAGATAATCCGCACCTGTAACAGTGCCCTGAAAGACCAACTCCTCTGTCATATTCTCTATCCACAGCTTGCTCTTTGCATAAGTCTGCACAGCTTCAAACCGATTCAGGGTATAGGTCGGTTGCTTCATGCTGCTGTTCAGCAGATAAATAATCGCTGCAATCAGCACACAGATAACAAGCAGCAATCCATAACAGATTTTTTTCATTGCATTCCAAAATCCTTTCCCGGAAGTCTGCGCTTATGGAAGCGGATTGGTTTTCAGAAAATCCGGGAGTCTTCCGATAATGTCGCTTTGAACAGGCATTGCCACAAAATAGAGTTTCTGTTTCTCGTTGTTATACCGATAACGCACAGAAAAATCAAATGCGTAATAGAGTTTCTTGAAATTGGAGTCATCTGCGGTCAGCAGGATTTCTTCCCGTGTTCCTTTGGTATAGTCCTTCAGGAATTCGGAAACATTGGTCAACGGAAGCGCAATGGTATTGTCAATCGAAAGCAGCGTGACATCCTCCTGAAACTCCAAATCGATTTCCAAGAAATTGAGCCGGCTGTAGCCCGTACCGAGTCCGCCGAACGACAAGGCATCACAGCTATTCTGACAGATTTCATTCAGGATAACAGCCCTTCCAAAGTCGTATTCGTAGGTTTTACCGCCAATCAAGAGGTCAAGTGCATCGATGACGACATTGGCGTCTGTCTCTGCATAATCATCCCACAAAAAAGAAAGGGAGATGATATATACATAGCAGTCCTCCTCCTCGGAAATCAAGCCGCAGCTGATATCGATATGCTCCGAATCAATCTGCTCTCCCCGAAGCTCCGAAACAATCAGATCATCGATCTGCTGATTGACAATCAACGGGATTTGTACAGCCTGTTCGATATTCGGTCGCTTATAGAAACAAATCTCAGCGACATCCTCATACAGGATTTGCGGCTCCTGTTCTGCACAGCCGGTCAACGGAAGACTCGTGCAAAGAACCGCTGCGCTCAACACAGCAGCAAATTTCATAAGATTCATAAACTATGTTCTCTTTCCAGTCAGTGTACTACGATTATTTGTTTCGTTGGGACGCCAATAGCACATAATAAGCAAAGATCTGAAGGGCTTTCTACATTTCTATGGTTTTTTAAATTATATCACGAAGCCCATCAAAAGTCAATATAAAAATGAATTTGTATAATTTTTCCAAAATAAAAAACGAGAAAGAAATGAAATTATGTTCTTATAATATAATAACAAACTGAAAGAGTGTCAACCTTTCTTAGATACCGAAACCTCTTGTGAAAAACATCTCCACATACACTCAGACACAACGGCAAGGTAGAACATAGTCACCGAAAAAACACAATAAGTTCTATTTCTTTCATAGTTTCTATGCTTACGCCGATTACAAACCTACACAAGATGAAATCTCATTCATCAATGTGCAAACTGACTCTGATACAGATGGGCATAGAATCCGCCGGCTTGCAGCAATTCAGCATGACTCCCCTGCTCGATGATATTGCCGTCCTTCATCACCAAAATCACATCAGCTTCCTGAATGGTCGAGAGGCGGTGGGCGACGATAAAGCTGGTTCTCCCCTGCATCATCTCATGAAACGCCTTCTGAATGAGCAATTCGGTGCGGGTATCAATGGACGAGGTTGCCTCATCGAGAATCAGCATCGGCGGCAGGCAAAGCATCACACGGGTAATGCAAAGGAGCTGCTTTTGCCCCTGCGACAGACTGCCGCCGTCCTCCGCAATCACCGTATCATAGCTCTTCGGCAGACGCTTGATAAAGCTGTGGGCGTGGCTTTTCTTGGCAGCGGCAATAATTTCCTCTTCGGTTGCATCGGGTTTGCCCATCGTGATATTATCCCGAATGGTACCCGATCGCAGCCAAGTATCCTGCAACACCATGCCGTAATTGGCACGCAGACTCTCTCGTGTCATCTTGCGAATGTCTGTGCCGTCAACCGAAATGCTGCCGTCACTGACATCATAGAACCGCATCAGCAAGTTAATGAGCGTTGTCTTGCCGCAGCCGGTCGGACCGACAATCGCAATCCGGTTTCCGGGCTGTACCGTAAGATGCAAATGCTCGATGAGCTTCTGTTCCGGCAAGTAGGAGAAGCTGACATTCGCCAGCGTAACCGAACCTTCTGCATTCTGCAAAACCCGTGCATCGGGTGCATCCGGCTGTTCGGTCGGCGCAGCAATCAATGCCAATACCCGTCCGGCACAGGCGATTGCATTTTGTAATTCGGCAACAACACCCGATATCTCATTGAACGGCTTGGTGTACTGGTTGACATAGGTCAAGAAGCAGGAAAGCTGTCCAATCGAAATGGCGGCATGGGAAATGCTTAAGATTGCTCCCACCATTGCTACGCCGGCATACACGACCGCATTGACAAAGCGTGTGGAGGGGTTGACCAGAGAGGAGAAAAATGTCGCCTTCAGGGAATGCTGTCCGAGCTGCTCATTGATGGCATCAAAGCGTTCCAGCGACTGCTCCTCATAGGAAAATGCCTGCACAACCTTCTGATTGCCGAGCATTTCATCGATCAATGCCGTTTGCTTGCCACGGGTTTCCGACTGAAGACGGAACATCGAGAAGGTTTTCTTTGCGATGAATGCCGCCACAAACAACGACAACGGCGTCACACAAACCACAACCAATGCAATCCATACGTTAATCGAGAGCATGAAGCCCAATGTGCCGATGATCGTCATAATGCCGGTAAAAAGCTGTGTAAAGCCAAGCAGCAAGCCCTCGGCAAATTGATCGGCATCCGCAATCACACGGCTGACAATATCCCCCGAGGGATGGCTGTCGAGATACGAAAACGGCAGGCGTTCCAGACGTGCAAAGGCGTCGTTGCGGATATCCTGTACCACACGATGCGTCAGCTTGAGATTGCAGAGATTCATCACCCACTGCGCCACGGCGACGACCGCCATGGCAATCACAATCCGCAGCAGATAGCCCTTCACACCGGCGAAATCCACCTTGCCCTTGCTGACGATCAGGTCAATCGCATCACCCGTATAGACCGGAATGAGCAGTGTGCCGACGACTGCCACAAGTGCAAGTGCCAGCGACAAAAACAGCAACGGCCGATATCGCTTGATATACCGCAGCACCTGCTTGACGGTCTGCCATTGCTCTGCCAGTTTGGAATATCCTTTTGCCATGCTCAGACCTCCTTTCCGTATTGGGATGCGTAGATTTCCTGATAGACCGTACAGTCTGCCAGCAATTCGTCATGCGTACCGATGCCCACTACTTCGCCATCGTCCAAACAGAGAATTTGATCGGCAAAACGCACCGATGAGGCTCGCTGTGACACGATAAACACTGTCGTGTTCCCTTCCATCTGCCGAATTGCCTGTCGCAATGCTGCATCGGTCGCATAGTCGAGTGCCGATGCCGAATCATCCAGAATCAAAATCTCCGGTTTCTTGACAAGCGCACGGGCAATCGTCAAACGCTGCCGTTGCCCGCCCGATACATTCTTACCGTTTTGAGAAATCGGTGCATCGAGCTTGCCGTCCTTTTGCTCGACAAATTCTTGTGCTTGTGCAATCCGCAATGCCTCCCAAAGCGCCTCATCTGTCGCATCGGGATTGCCCCAAAGCAAATTACTCCGAATCGTGCCTTGAAACAGTACGGCTTTCTGCGGAACAATGCCGATTTTCTGCCGAAGTGCTTCGAGGGTATAGTCTTTTACATTCACACCGTCAATGCGCACCTGTCCTGCGGTAGCATCGTAAAATCTCGGTATCAGGTTGAGCAACGAGGACTTGCCCGAACCCGTACCGCCGATAATGCCGATGGTCTGACCCTTGCGTGCAGTAAAATGAATGTCCGTCAACGATTCCGAGCCGGCATTTTGATAGCATAAGCTGACATGCTCGAATACGACCTTCTCGTCTGTCTGCCGACCGCAGGTAACCGCATCCGACTTTTCGGTCAGGGCACTTTTCGTTTCAAATACGGCAGTAATGCGCTTGCCGCAGGCGGCAGCCTTTGTCATCGTCACAATCAGATTGGCGAGTTTCACAAGCTCCACCAGAATCTGCGACATATAGTTGATCAGGGCAATCACCTGACCCTGCGTCAGATGACCGGCATCCACCTGCAATGCACCGGAATAGAGCAAATAGCAAATCGCACCATTGACAATCACAAAGGTAATCGGATTCATCAAAGCAGTAACCGTTCCGGCACGCATCTGCAATTTGGTCAGCAAATCGGTGTGAGCTTGATACTGCGCGATTTCATCGTCCTCTCGACGAAAAGCCCGAATGACTCTTGCGCCGTTGAGGTTTTCACGGGTCATGCCGGTGACCTGATCAAGCTGTGCTTGTACCTTCTGGTAAAGCGGAATACTCAACAGAATCACGCTGAACACCACAATCGCCAACAACGGAATTGCAACCACAAAGCCCCATGCCGCCTGCACATCCACCGTAAATGCCATGATCATCGCACCGAATACGATGAACGGTGAGCGCATAAACAGACGCAGCACCAAATTCACGCAGTTCTGCACCTGATTGATATCGCTCGTCATACGGGTGATCAGCGTAGAGGTACCGATGGTGTCGAGTTCGGTATAAGATAGTGTTTGGATATGCGCAAAGAGGCTGTGCCGAAGCTTTGTGCCGAAACCGGTTGCCGCTTTTGCTGCGAAATACTGTGCGGTGAATGCCGAAAGCATACCGACTACGCCAAGCAACAGCATCAGCATACCACGCTGTATCACAAAACTGCGGTCGCCATTGCCGATACCGATGTCAATCAAATCGGCAACTACAAGTGGTACAAACAATTCAAAAATCGCCTCAAGCAGCTTAAACAATGGTGCGCAAACACATTGAAGTTTGTAATCCTTTAAGTAACGGAGCAATGCTATCATATGCGAAATGATACCGCCTTCCCAAATGTATTGTTCTTCTATTATACCATAGATTCTCACAATTTACAATCATTTTCCGCAAAACAATACGCCCCCTCGCCATACAGACGAGAGAGCGTATGGAATAATATGGCATTAGTTGCAAACAAAGCGTGTGCCGTCATAATCAACCGTAATGGTCGTACCGGCAGAAACAGGTGCTTGCAGAATGCGTTTGGCAAGCTCAGTTTCGATTTTCCGCTGCATCAATCGCTTGAGCGGTCTTGCGCCAAAGCTCGGGTCATAGCCCTGTTCAATGACTGCATTCTTGGCAGCATCGGTCAGGCAAACGGTAATCTGCTGCTCCGACAACCGCTTTTGCAGATTGGCAATCAGTAGGTCAACAATCTTCGCAATCTCCGTCTTCTGCAACGGCTTATAGCAGATGATTTCATCCAGACGATTGAGGAATTCCGGACGGAACCGCTGATGCAGCAGTCTATCCACCTCGGCTCTTGCGCTGTCACTGATTTCACCGGTTTCCTGAATACCTTCGAGCAGGGCGTCTGCACCTAAATTGGAAGTGAGAATCAGAATGGTGTTTTTGAAGTCCACAGTTCTGCCCTGCGAATCAGTAATTCTGCCATCGTCCAGTACCTGCAGCAATAGATTGAACACATCCGGATGCGCCTTCTCGATTTCATCGAGCAGCACCACGCAATATGGCTTGCGGCGTACCGCTTCTGTCAGCTGACCGCCCTCCTCATAGCCGACATATCCGGGCGGCGCACCAATCAAGCGGCTGACACTGAATTTCTCCATATATTCGCTCATATCGATGCGAATCAGGTTGCGCTCATCGTCAAACAGTGCTTCGGCAAGCGTTTTCGCAAGCTCTGTCTTGCCCACACCGGTCGGACCGAGGAACAGGAATGAGCCAATCGGACGGTTCGGATCCTGAATACCGGCACGAGAACGCAGAATGGCTTCGCTGACCTTCGTCACCGCTTCATCCTGACCAATCACACGGCGGTGCAGCGTATCTTCCAGGTGCATTAGCTTTTCACGGTCACCTTCCATCAGCTTTGTAACCGGAATGCCCGTCCAACGTGCGACAATCCGTGCGATTTCATCTTCGGTGACGCAGTCACGGAGCAGACGGTTTTCATGTGCCTGCTGACCGGCAGCTTCGGCGGCAGCGAGTTCCTTTTGCAAGGCGGGCAGCTTGCCGTATTTCAGTTCAGCAGCCTTGTTAAGGTCATACTCTCGCTCGGCAGAATCAATTTCAGCATTGAGCTGCTCGAGCTTTGCACGCAGTTCCTGCACCTTGCCGATACCGGATTTCTCATTCTCCCACTGTGCCTTCATCTCTGCAAACTTGGCTCGTTGATCGGCGAGATCCTTTTGCAGCTCTGCAAGATGGGCAGCGGAAACCGAATCCGATTCTTTTTTGAGGGCGGCTTCTTCGATTTCGAGCTGCATGATTTTTCTGGAAATTTCGTCCATTTCGGTCGGCATCGAGTCCATTTCCGTCCGAATCATCGCACATGCCTCATCGACCAAATCAATCGCCTTATCCGGCAGGAAACGGTCGGAGATATAGCGGTTCGAGAGCGTTGCTGCGGCAATCAAAGCAGCATCGTGAATCTTAACACCGTGATAGACCTCATACCGCTCCTTCAAGCCACGCAAAATCGAGATGGTATCCTCGACAGTCGGTTCGCCAACCTGTACCGGCTGGAAACGGCGTTCAAGGGCTGCGTCCTTTTCAATATACTTGCGGTATTCGTCAAGAGTTGTTGCACCGATACAGTGCAGTTCGCCGCGAGCAAGCATCGGCTTGAGCAGGTTGCCGGCGTCCATCGCACCATCGGTTTTGCCTGCACCGACGATCGTGTGCAGCTCATCGATGAACAGCAGGATTTTGCCTTCGGATTTTTTGACCTCCTGCAACACCGCCTTCAAACGTTCTTCAAATTCGCCACGGTATTTTGCACCGGCGACCAATGCACCCAAATCCAAAGAGAATACCGTGCGATCACGCAGACTTTCGGGTACATCGCCTCTTGCGATTCGCTGTGCAAGTCCTTCGGCAATTGCGGTTTTACCGACACCCGGTTCACCGATCAGCACCGGATTATTCTTCGTTTTACGAGAAAGAATCCGAATGACATTCCGAATTTCCGCATCTCTGCCGATCACCGGATCGAGCTGATGCTTCTTGGCACGCTCGGTCAAGTCCTGACCGTATTTCTTGAGGACATCATAGGTCGCTTCGGGTGTTTCATTTGTGATACGGGTATTGCCGCGGATCTCCTTCAGCACCTTCAGCACATCCGATTCTTTCACCTGACTGAGCAGCTTTTTGGTTGTGCTGTCCCCATGGCGCAGAATCGAAAGGAACAGGTGCTCGACCGACACATATTCGTCCTGCATCTGCTTGGCGGTTTCCTCTGCTAAATTGAGTACAGTGTCCATTGCGTTCGAGATATAGACTGCATCCATCGGCCGACCGTTTCCGGTAACATGGGGCAGACTCGCAATCGCCTGTTCGGCTTGCCGCTTCAGCATATCGACCGATACACCGGCACGCTGCAGCAGCTGCGGAATCAAGCCATCGCTCTGTTCGAGCAATGCTGCAAGCAAATGCACCGGCTCAATGGCGTTATTCTGATGACTCTGGCAGACAGATTGTGCTGTCTGGATGGCCTCCATACTTCTCTGGGTCATACGATTCATATTCATAAGATCCACTCCTTTTCTCCAATTTATTTCGGGTGATTCGATTGAAGTCATTGCAATACCGCTATGCGGAGAAATTTGCGGTAACCGCCTGAACGGCGGCTGTGGTATCGGGCAATGCGGCAAAATAGGCTTTCAGTGCAGCATCCACCTGTTTGATATAACCACCCATTGCCTCACCTGCTTTCTGCGTATCGTTGGCAAGTGCCGGTTGCAATCGCACTATGCGTGTCCAAACGCCGTTCTCCCAGCCGGCATCTGCGGCATTGCATCGTCCTGCCGCCTGTTCCAGCTGCATCCAAATCGTAAAGAACCGTTCTGCCTCAGCAAGCAGCTGTTGATTCTGTGTGCGGAACGAAGCTTGCAACCTTGCAAATGCAGATTCGGGATGTCGATACAGCTCCACACGATAGCGGATGGTTGGCTTATAGCGGTATCGCAAAGGACTGCGGATGACCAATAACCCATCGGTTGCCTGTGTTTGCAATTGAAACATCCCTGTCATCTGTGCGGAAAGCGTTTCCAATATCTCCGCCATACGCTGCTCCGGTGTCACATAGCCAACCGCCTGTGCAAGAATGTGGTTAATCATGTTCGAGCGGCTCGTACCGTTGGCATATGACATGCGGTCAACAGCTTCTACCACATCTTCTGAAAGCACCAGACTGTAGACTGTTTTCTTCATCCGGAATCCCTCCTTTCATCTAATAATATTATACCACATTTATAGAACATGTCAAGCAGATTATATAATGTTTCACACAACTTTCACATTTGTACTCTTTGAAATCCGTAATTGACGAATGTCCTTTTTTGTGGTATACTATAATGTAGAGTCAGATTACTCTGACCCAAGGTTAGCCCATAGCAAAGGAGTCAGAACCTATGCGTACAGAAAAACTATATGAAAACGATTGCTATCTGCGTGAATTTACCGCAACTGTTTTAGAATGTATTCCCTGTGAGCATTCGGACGGTATGCGGTATGGCATTGTTCTTGACCGTACAGCATTTTTCCCCGAAGGCGGCGGTCAGATGGCAGATATCGGCAATTTGGGCAAGGCTGCCGTACTCGATGTGCAGATTCAGAATGACGAGATTTATCATTATGTAGACTGTGCCCTCGAGGTCGGCAGCGAGGTTGCCGGTGTACTGAACTGGGAACAGCGTCTGCGGAATATGCAAAACCATACCGGTGAGCATCTCATCTCCGGCATTGTATATGCGCAATTTGGGTATGATAATGTCGGATTCCATCTCGGCAAAGACGGTGTGACCGTAGATTTTAGCGGGATTCTCACCGATGCGGAGCTAGACTTTGTGGAGTACATTGCAAACCGTGTAGCCGCACTCGATGCTCCTGTGACCATCAGCTACCCGACACCCGAGGAGGCTGCTGTACTCGACTATCGCTCCAAACTCGATATTGTCGACAATCTGCGCATTGTCACCATTGAAGGTTGGGATTGCTGTGCCTGCTGTGCGCCCCATGTTGCGACAACCGGTGCGATTGGAATGATCAAGATTCTCGACTCGGAAAACTGGAAAGGCGGCGTGCGAGTCCATATGCTCTGCGGACTCGATGCCCTCGATGATTACCGCAAGCGAATCACCAACACCATGCGCATTTCCAATCTGCTCTCCGTACCACAACTTGAAACCGCAACCGCCGTGGAACGGCAATTACGTGCGATGCAGGCAGAACGGGAGGAACAGGCAAAGCTGCGGCACGCTTTGCTCGATTGCCGTATTGCTGCATTGCAAACAACCGTTGGCAATTTGGTGATTTTCGACGAGCTGCTCGATCCGACCAGCCTGCGAAATCTTGTCAATGCGGGTGTCGAACTGGCAGGTGGGGTTTGTGCGGCATTCTTCGGCAACGATACCGATGGCTACCGCTATATCATCGGCAGCAAAACCGTTGCGCTGCGCAATTGGGCAAAGGCATTCAATACTGCACTCTCCGGTAAAGGCGGCGGCTCCGACCAGATGATTCAAGGCATAGTGACGGCTTCCCGTTCGCAGATCGAAGTGTATTTGACATAAAAAAGCGGCTCTGTCGTGGCCGGCGACAGAGCCAAATGGCTTGAAAGGATGTAAGTTCGTTTCGATACAAAAAGGACAAATTCATGCGAACAACCCGACACTGTGCCTGACTCACATTGCCTGTGCTGTTCTTGCCCACAGTATACCGCATTTTTTCCGAAAATGCAAGCAAAAACACAAACTGTCAACACTTTGCGATGAAATTGACATTGCACTGTCACCCGATTGCAACTTTTCCCGTAAGTTGTAACAAAACTATGTATCACGGGAGGTTTTACCATGATCCACTATTTCAAAACCATTGACGGAAAACTCACCCCTCTGCAAATGGCAGAACCGGGATGCTGGATTTCCGTTTATGAGCCTTCTTCCGCCGATATCCGGACTTTGACCGATGTATTCGGACTCGACCACGGCTTTGTACGCTCTTGTTTGGATGAGGAGGAATCCTCTCGTGTCGAGCGGGAGGATGGACAGACGCTCATCATCGTGGATACCGCTGTCGCAGAACCCCAGCCCCAAAGCGATACCATGCAGTACTACACATTGCCGCTCGGCATCATCAACACCTCGGACTATGTATTCACGATTTCGCTGCGCCGCAATCCGGTTATGATTCCGGTTGCCGAAGGTACGGTTTCCGGTCTGCATACGCAGCTGAAGACTCGATTTATCTTACAAATTCTAATGCGAATTTCGGCAGGTTTTGTTTCCTATCTGAAACAGATTGACAAAACCTCCAACCATATGGAACGGCAACTCAGCGGTGCCATGAAGAATCACGAAATCGTCCAGCTGATGGCACTGGAGAAGTCACTCGTCTATTTCACGACTTCATTGAAATCCAATCTGATCACGATTGAAAAGATCCAGCGTGGACGGGTTGTGAAGCTCTATGAGGAAGATCAGGATTTGATGGATGATGTTGCCATCGAATTTCGGCAGGCAGCTGAAATGGCAAACATCTACACAAAAATTCTCAGCGCTATGATGGATGCCTTCTCCTATGTCATCGCCAACAACCAGAACTCCGTGATGTGGCGCTTGACCTTTATCACCGTGATCATCGAAATCCCGAACATCATCTATGGCTTTTATGGCATGAATACCTACGACCTCCCATTCCCTTACACATGGTTTCCGCTGTTGATTTCTTTACTTGCAATGGCAATTGTTGCCATTGTGCTATGGAGACAAAGATAATACGAAGGACGGACACAGGCGTTTCCTGCATCCGTCCTTTTTCATGCGTGTTCGATTTGGGACTGCGCCGCCATATTGTCAGCGGAGTATCCTTCCAGGATTTTCATAAAGGTTTCGCCGGTAATGGTTTCGTTTTCGTAAAGATACTGCGCCAGCTTATCAAGGATACGGCGGTTTTCCGTCAAAATCTGTAATGCCTTTTCATGCTGCCGCTTCACAAGCGCAACGACCTGCTGATCGATCTGCGTCTGTGTTTCGGCAGAACAGATCAAGGAGGCATCGCCCATGGTCTTACCGGTTCCGGGAGGCCCGACCAGCAGCATACCTTTTGGCATGGCTGCACCGACTTCTTTGTATTTTTGCGGATTGTGCAGGTAATCGACGACTTCCTTCAAGCTCTCCTTCGCCTCATCTTCACCGGCGACATCGGAAAACTTAATGCCGTCCGAGGATTTGACATAGACCTTCGCATTGCTTTTTCCCATGCCAAATGACATCGCATTGGCTCCGCCGCCGGCACGCTCCATCATCTTTTTGGAAAGACACTGACCAAGCAGAATAAACACGACAATCGGCAGCACCCAACTCAACAGAAAACTCAAAATCGGATTGGCTTGTTCCAGAATTTCTCCGTAGAACGATGCACCGGATTCATAAAGACCGCCGTTCGGACAGCCATGGCATGGCCAGAAAGTTCACGCTCAAACAATGCCATAGTAGAAAAGCAATGGCTTTTTGGGTTGTTTGACTTCATTCATGATTCATTCCTCCTGATCGATTTTCGTATTGTGGTTTGCGTACTTAGTGTATCCTCAAACCATAAATATTGACAGAAATATCGACAAAAACGTCCTAATGTGATATAATAGAAGTGCAAGGAAAAGTGTTAAAAACGAGAAAAAAGCTTGCACTTCGGAGGATGTCATG
>CALXHI010000036.1 GCA_944388075.1 uncultured Clostridia bacterium
ACGGTGTTGTGACGGAGTCTACCAATGTTGTTACCGAACCGTATGTGCCGGGTATGTATCCGGATGGCTATTATAATTGTGAATCGACTGTTGAAAACGGTACGATCATCGATGTATGCGATGCGGAGCTGACTGCGGTTGCAATCGGTAAGGCGAATATCACCGGTGAAACCGTGCTTCCGGGTGCCACACTGACCCTGACGGCAAAGGATGAAACCGCTGACTTGAGTTGCGTGATTGTGAACAATGCCAATGCACTAGCTATCAATGGGAACGTAATCACTTGGCAGTCGACTGATCAGGATGTTACGATCATCGGTCTGCCGGCAGGCGAGTATACCTTGGCTGAGAGTGGCGAACCGTTTACGGTTGGCGAGACGACTTATGAGGTGCTCGAAACAACGATGACCTTTACAGTAGATGCCTATGGCAAGATTACTGCTGTAATCGGTACATCGGAGTCTACTGAAGATGCCGGATATCGCTATGATGCAGGCGGCAACAAGATTCTCGTGTGTGATGCAGTCTATGTGACAACCACGACGACAACCACCACGGAGTCCACAACGACAACCACCACTACAGAGTCGACCACGACCACCACCACAGAATCCACGACGACAACCACCACTACGGAGTCTACTACGACAACCACCACTACGGAGTCTACTACGACAACCACCACCACGGAGTCCACGACGACAACCACCACCACGGAGTCTACTACGACAACCACCACCACGGAGTCCACCACGACGACTCCGACGGAAACCACCACTACAACCACTACTACGGAAACTACGACGACCGGTACGGAAACTGCCACCACAACGACTCCGACGGAAACCACTACCACAACTACAACAACGGAGTCTACGACGACAACAACCACCACGGAGTCCACGACAACAACAACCACCACGGAGTCCACGACGACAACAACCACCACGGAGTCCACGACGACAACAACCACCACGGAATCCACTACGACAACCACCACAACGGAGTCCACTACGACAACCACCACAACAACGGAATCCACGACGACGACTACCACCACAACAACGGAGTCCACCACAACGACTGAAACCACAACCTCGATGACCGATTCTACAACGACATCGAACCCCGTGGTTTCCAGTATCACCGATTGGACCGATACCACTACGGTTACCACAGATACCACTGAAACAACCACTACTACAGAAACTACTACTCCGGAAACCACAACCACCACAGAAACCACCACTACTACTGATACCACAACAGTGACCGACACGGGTATTACAACCGTCGTGACGACCACAACCACCGATACTACGACAACGCCGGCTGAAACGACTACAACTCCCTATATCACCGGCACGAATCCGCCGCCTCCGCAGACAGGCGATGACGATTCCGCAAATATGTGGCCGGCATTGCTAATGTTGGCAATCTTCACCGCCTATGTTGCAGGAAAGCGTAAGGAAGAGGCGTAATCGGTAACACAAACAACCGAATGGGCTTATGGCTCATTCGGTTGTTTTTTGTGGAAATTCTATGTAATGGCATATCTGCCTTGCATTTTCAGGGATGCTATGGTATAATGAGTGAGGAAAGAAGGTGCGCATGTGGACAAACATCAATATCCGTCCGTGCATAGAGGGATTGTACGAGCGGCTGTGCAGGTGCTCGAATTAGAGCAGCATCCTGCCGCAGCGTTTTTCACACAATCGGCGTTGGAAATTCTTGTGGCATATGCCGACCGACCGGATAAGGTCGGAGATTGGCAGCAGGGCAGAGGGATGCACTATTACTGTGCTCTGACGCCGAAAGGCGAACCCTGTCAGCCGGATTCTTTTCAGATGTATGCCAACGGCCGCAAAGAATTCGCACCCTCTCCGCACACGATGCTGACAGCGGCATATCGGCATGGACTTTCCTTGCAGTTTTCCGGACGGTATGCGCTTGCCATGCAAAGCCTTTCTCGTGCGGCACATATGCTTGCGGACTTGTGCTGCCCGCCGCATTGTTCTGGCATGACTTATTTCTCCCCCTATGCGTTCTATCATAAACGCTATGAGGCAACAGCAGCAGAACTGTTTTGGTCTTCGGAAGAAAATGTAGACGAAGCTGTCGCTGCACGGCAATGGGCGGAGAAGGTCGCAAATCACGTGCCGTATGCGAGAATCGAAGCGGCATTCGGAGCCAATCATCCCGATCGGCATAGTGCGTGGACGGTCATTTGCAATGGCTTGGCAGAATCATCCGAGCGAGAGCTTCATGCGGTCATTGGGAATGATTCGGAACAAATGGCGGCATCGATCGAGCGGCGGATTCGATTGGCGATTGGTTATGTTGCAGTGCTGTTTGCACAGTTTGTTCGTCAAAGTGAACAGATGCAGCAGTGGTATTATGAAAATGGTACGGCTGCACTGCCGACCGATATTGAATTGCAGAATTGCTGGACAGAGCAAACGCCGTATTGGATTGGCAGACTGACAACCGTTGTCTCGAAAGAGCCGTTTTATATTGAACCGGATGAAGACGGTCTGCTGCGTTTGGTGACGCAGGAACGGCAGTATCTGACGGTCAGCCGTTGGGGCAGCGTCACATTGGGCGAAGACGGCACAAACGGTATTATTCGATTTCGCTTTGGCTATGAGCCGGGACTGGTGCTCTATCCCGATGGTGATCAGGGACGATTGCTGATGCTGTCGAATCATCATCTGCGATGCGTCAGACGCATGGGTCATTGGAGCAATGCGATGTTCCGTGCACACACACAGTTTTACCTCACAACAACAGAGCCGACCGCTGCAACCTATTTGCTCTGACAGAACAAATCCCGTACAACCGCTTGGCTGTACGGGATTTCTGATTATGCAATGGTATCGATCTGTTGCGGTTCGGGTAGGATTGCATAGAGCTTGCGGATTGTGTCGCCATCGGCAAGTCCTTCGTTGAATGCTGTTGCAGAGCCGCATGCTATCGCCAGACGCAGTGCCATCTCAGCAGTTGTGCCGGATTGACAAGCGTACAGAAACCCTGCAAGCATCGAGTCGCCTGCACCGACTGCATTACGGACACTGCCTTGCGGTGCTTCCATGCGCAGAATGCGGTCGGGGGTGAAGAGCAATGCACCCTCTCCGCCGAGGGAGAGCAGCACATGCTGTGCGCCCATCTCCTGTAAGCGTTTGCCATACGGAATCGTTTCCTTCCAGTCGTGCAAGCGGACATCGAACAGCGCAGACAATTCATCCAGATTGGGCTTGACAACAAATGGATGATAGGGGAGCGTGGCAAAGAGTGCCTGTCCTTCGGTATCCACGGCAAAGCGTGCGTTGGTATGCCGGAGGGCAGACATCAGTTCGGCATATCGAGTTTTCGGTGCTGTCGGCGGAATGCTGCCGGCGAGTACAATTACATCGGTTGCAGTCACATGGGAGAGCTGTTCTATCAGTGCATCCAGAATCCCATCGGGACAGTCTACGCCGCGACCGTTGATTTCGGTGACCATGCCGGATTCCTCGAGCTTGATGTTAATGCGGTTCATGCCCATGGGAAGCGTCAGCCATTGAGTTGGGATGCGATGACGTTCCAAATCAGAGGCGATCATCGTGCCGGTCATGCCTGCCAGCACGCCATAGATGACTGTTTCGCCGCCGAGTGCATGGACGATTCGGGACACATTGATCCCCTTTCCGCCTGCTGTCAAATGCTCATTGGCGGTGCGATTGACTGTGCCGGAACGATAGTCCTGTGTCAGGGAGAGTGCATAGTCAATGGCAGGATTCAGTGTAATCGTTGCAATCATGAAGGACTCCTTTTCAGCGGAAGATGTATCATGCGAATGTGCTTTCTCCAAGATTGTATCACAAATCGGCATGGCTGTCAAGACATCATTGATACAGATATCTGAATGATTGTGATGCATTGCAAATTCACTCGCTCTGTATGGCTGTGTGCAGTTGAATCCACGGCGGCGTATTGAGGCAGCACTGCACAATGCTCGCTTGACGGCTTTGCACGCCATCTGCTTGCGCTTTTTTCGCCATATTTCACAAAAATGCTTAGGGATACCGCAGAGTATTCCCTGCGCTTTTTGTTTCATCTGACGAAAAAATCGACTGCGCATCTGACGCACAAGCTTTGTGCGGTGTTGCCTTGACTTTTTTGGCATTATGTACTATAATATAATCGGATGTATGCAAAAAAGGAAAAACCTTATTCGGATAAAGGGAGTCAAAATATGAGTTTGCATCGCAAATATTATTTTCATGTCACATTTGAGCAGCGTTGGCTGCTCACGCAACGGGGAAAGGCATTGCTGCCGGTGGACTGGTTCGTCAAGACACTAAAGTCCCGGTACACACTATCGAAACTCTCCAAACGCATTGCAGAATGTGAAGGCTTGCTGGAGTTTCAAATGGAGCAGGAAAAGGATCAGGTATTCCATGAAATTGTGGGTCTGATTCAGAAGGAATATGACATCGATGAGAAATCCTTTCGGGTAGAAATCAGCGAGTATGCTGAAACGGCAGAGGCAAAACAGCCGGAATCGGATGAGAAAGCAAAACCTGCCGAGGAGCCGACACCGACTGTCCAAGAGGAACAGCCGCAGCATGTAGAACAGACGGTAGACGCACCCAAGCATGAAAAATTGCCGGCAGCGGAATCCGGAGCAAAGCGCAAAACCAAACAAAGTGCAATCCAAGCACTGGATCAATTGGTTGGTGCGACTGAATTCAAGCAGCTGGCTGCGGAATGTATGGTTATGGCTGAGTCGCTGAAGAAGCACGACATTGTGGAATCGTTCACAACTCGTTGCTATTTGGTTTCGATCAACGCCGGTCACGGCATGACAACCTATCTGGAGTTGTTTGCAGATTTGATGGAGGAAACAGGACTGTTCACCTTTTCGCCGTCGGCACGTTCTCGTGTAGTCGAGGTGGTTTTGCAGCCCGGAGAAACCGCCGAATCGGAAGAGCGTGTGTTCCAAGAGGTCAACCAGCTTTTTCAGGGCAGCCATCAGGCACGCCTGATCTGCATTGATATCTCCGAATGGATGACGAAGCTGAACGCAAAGCCCTTCCGCAGATTTCTGCGCCGAGTCGCAGATAACAGCGGCAAGAATATCGTATTCTTCCGAGTCCCCTTCGTGGAGAAAAATATCGTCGGGAAGATTGAATCGCAGCTCAACGATTTGCTTTATATCAAGTCCATCTCGATTGTACCGTTTACTTTCGATGAGATGAAACAGTGTGCAGAGCAGCGAATTGCGGAAAAAAAGTATGTCATGGCGGAGGATGCGTGGGATGTATTTGAAACCCGCATCAATATGGAAAAGAGTGACGGACGCTTCTATGGCATCAATACTGTCAAGAAGATTGTCCGAGAGATGCTCTATATCAAGCAGCTTTACAACGTGGAACATGACATAGAGGATTTGACCATTCAAAAGGAGCAAATTCAGTCGCTTGTGAAACAGGATTTCCTTCCCGTCTCGGATGGTTTTGAACAGCTGTCTCATATGATCGGCATGGAAACTGTGGTCAAAAAGGTAGAGGAGATTATTGCACAGATCGTTCTCTCTATCCAAAAATCCGGATTGGATGCGCCCTGCATTCACATGCGGTTTGTCGGCAATCCCGGTACCGGTAAGACCACCGTTGCTCGTATCATCGGCAGAATTCTCAAAGAGAAGGGTGTCTTGCGCAACGGCAATTTCTTTGAGATTGCCGGACGGGATTTGTGCGGTCGTTATGTCGGTGAAACTGCACCAAAGACGGCTTCGATGTGCCGCGATGCCTATGGTTCGGTGTTGTTCATTGACGAGGCATATGCGCTGTATCGGGATCATCACTGCGGTTCTGTTGATTACGGCAAGGAAGCTCTTGACACATTAATTGCGGAGATGGAGAATCACCGAACGGATTTGATGGTGATCATGGCAGGCTATCCCGATGAAATGGAAAAGCTGAT
The DNA here is from genome assembly GCA_944388075.1 of uncultured Clostridia bacterium. Classification (GTDB taxonomy): domain Bacteria; phylum Bacillota; class Clostridia; order Oscillospirales; family Ruminococcaceae; genus Firm-04. The sequence continues at coordinate 5,968 of CALXHI010000036.1, forward strand.
GGAGGGCAACGCCGGCTTGAAGAGCCGTATGCCTTACCTGATTGAATTTCCCAACTATACGAAAGAGCAGCTGGCGGATATTTTCATGTGCATGGTGAAACAGGGCTTCCGCTATGACGATGCCCTGGTTGAGGCGGTCAAATCGTATTTTAATGCGTTATCGGATGATGTCGTATCCGATAAGGAGTTCAGCAATGCAAGATTCGTCCGCAATCTGTACGAACGGACATGGGGCAAGGCTGCATTGCGGTGTCAGATGAGCCAGAGTGACTGCGATACGCTGACAGTCGATGATTTCACGCTTGCAACGGCGGACAAGGAATTTAGTTCCGCATTGGGAAAGAAAAAGCAAGCCATTGGGTTTCAGTAAAGAATCAATAGCGATTGACAAATTATTGCTATTGATGTATAATAAAGCTGTGATTTTGATGTTTTGAGCAATTATTATCGGAAAATCTTGACAAATACTGCTTGCGCCGCTATACTAAGTTGTAAAATGCAACAAAAATGCAGAAAAAGGTTTCCAAAGAACGGGAAATTCTCGTCCCATGCTTGCTCCTATTCTTTCTATAATTACCATGTGCACAAATAAGGAAAGAATGGTAGTTTTTTATTGAAAATTACCCCGAGACCTTTTTCTGCATTTTGTGGAGACCATAAACAATACTAAGGCGACACCGCACAAAGGCTGCCTGACGGCTTTGCACGCCGTCTGCTTGCGCTTTTTTCGTCATGTTTCACAAAATTGATCGGGAATACACAGAGTATTCCCGATCAATTTTGTTTCTTCTGACGAAAAATCAACTGCGCATCTGACGCACAATCTTTGTGCGGTGTCGCCTTAAATTATGACAGAGGTTTATAAAAGTAAAAATTACGCAAAAATCAAGAAATACTATAAAAGTATGCTGTATTTATGATAGCAGTGTTAAACGAATGACTACAGGAGGTATGACCAAAATGATATATACTGTAAAAATCGAACAGACTTTTGACTACCCAAAGCGAATGCAGTATATCGCAAAGACTGATTCTTTTGTTGAAAAGAATGTTGATAGCCTTTCATATGTAAGAAATGTTTGTCAGCCCTATGGATGGATCAAGGAATCCGGAACTCCTCCTTGTGAACACCTTGATGTTATTGTTATGACGGATAAGAAATATGAACTTGGGGATGAGGAGCGTATAAAAATCATAGGTGTTTTCTGCCGTAATGACGGTGATCATAAGCTCGTTGCCGTGCCTGAAAACAGGGATATAGATGATTTTTCACAGCTTGCTGATACCGAAAAGGAGGATATGCACCGCTTATACCCTAGAGAAAATGACGGTGAAGGCTGGTTCGGACGTGAGAAAGCAGAGAAAATTATTGCATCCTTTTTTTCAAAACGAAAACGCAAGACAATCATTATGGTTCAGCATACCGAGGCGCAACACCATATCAGTGGTATGATAGGAGCATGGGGAGATTGGGAGCTTACTGAGTTTGGCAAAAAACAAGCATACGAAATAGGCAAATGGCTTCTTTATGAGGATTGCGACAGGTGCTTCAATATGTATGTCTCGGATTTAAAAAGAGCTGTGCAGACTGCAGAAGAGATGAATAAAACTCTTCAGCTCACACCTATAATAACAGATGTTATCCGTGAAGTGAATGCAGGATTGGGAAATGGTAAATCAGTCAAGTGGTACCAAGACAATAAAAAGAAACGCGGCGAATGCTATGATCCCGACTACAAGCCTTTTTATGATGCAGAATCCGATCGTGAACTATGGAATCGTCTGTATCCTTTTTACCGGGAGATAATATCTAATGACATGGAGAGGATTCTTATTGTTTCCCACGGAACTGCACTCAGCTTTTTACAGTCTATGCTTATGGGATATGCATTTAAAGACATTGAAAAAATTCGTTTCAATGGGGTAAGCGGCTCTGTATCGAAAATAGTAATTGATTCTGATAGTAAGGTTACCGCCTGTTATATAAATCAAAGAGTTTGTTAATGATATTCCATCAAAAAATGATATAGTAAAAATACGGCACATTATCTCACCATTCGTTATCGGTCGAAGCTTTGCTTTGTGCCGCCGGAAACGTATGTGAATTTGAAAGTGTGGGATTCTGATTCTGATGCTGTGCTAGACGAAATCAGTTTTAACTGAAATTCCCAAGCGACCGGATGATGGCACAATTGGAGTGCCGCATACGCTGTTACCAACACTCCGAAAGGAGCAATTGATGATGAAACGAATCCTTGTCAAAATGTTGACAAGAGCACTGCTGCTCGGCACATTGCCGATGTCTGCCGCAGCGGATGCGACCTTGCAAATGTCGGATCTTGTTGCATTGCAGCGTTGGTTGGTGCAAGCCGATACCACCATGGCAGCACCCGAATATGCTGATCGCAATGCCGATGGTGTGCTCGATACGATTGATGTGACACGGATGAAGCGGGAATTGCTTGCGTCGGAAACGACAGTAGGACGGGTGATATCGGTCACGAATATCGAGGAGTTGTTCCTTGCCGTACGCAGCGCACAGCCCGGTGATCGCATTGAGATTGCACCGGGTACGTATGATTATACGGTTTATCAGGGCGCACAGAAAATTGATACTGCTGCTGAGGGAACTGCCGATGCACCGATTACGTTGACGGCAGCTGATCCCTCCAATCCGCCGATTCTGACCGGAACGGACGAGAGCAATGGCTATGTGCTGCAAATTACCGGCGATTATTGGATCGTGGAGAATATCCATTTCACCAAATCGCAAAAGGGTGTTGTGTTTGACAATTCCAATCACAGTATTTTGCGCAACTGCGAGGTTTCCTTTACCGGTTCAGAGGGCGTTGCCTTGCGTGACGGCAGCTCCTACTGTCTTGTGCAGAACTGCAATATTCATGATATCGGCACGGTGACGCCCGGCTATGGCGAGGGTGTGTACATCGGTAGCTCGGTGACGGTCAGCGGCTTTGCCTATGGCTGCGATTACAACACGGTCGATGGCTGTACCTTCAAGAATGTTGCCGCCGAGCATGTGGATGTCAAGGAGTATACCACCGGCACAAAGGTCTTTGGCTGTACCTTCTATGGCGATGGTATGACCGGTGCGAACTTTGCCGGCAGCTTTATCGATATTGCCGGCGATGCCTGTGCGGTTTACGACAATGTCGGCTATCGCAATGGCAACAGCAATATCGTTGCCGCCTTCGAGATTCACGAGCAGGTCGATGGCTGGGGCTATGACTGCGTCTTTACGGACAACACGCTCTACATGGAGCAGCCTTATGGGGCTGTGGATACCGATCGGCGGATGTATGTGATAGACGGATGGTTTGCGAGCTTCTCCGTCAAGAACAACATGGTCGATTACGGCGCAGGTCTGGTTGAGGCCAACAGCTGGGAATATTATAATTCGGATTATGTGACCTATTTGGAATGACAGGTGCTGCATTCAAAATCGATTCAAGCATACCGGTATATACAACAATGATGGCTCAAAAGCGGGGAAAGATAAAAGTTCTTTCCCTGTCTTTGCTTTCTATTGACAAAATAAAGTTTTTGTGTTATACTATAAATTAGAATTCTAGCCAAAGGAGTGATGGCGATGGCAGAGCAATGGCTCAAGCCGCCAATAGAATTGCGGTATGGGGAGGAATTGGCGGCGTTGTGTGCGACAGATACGGGACAGAAACCGGAGAACTGGAAACTCTCACCGAAAGCGGTACGTACCTTTATCTTGGGCGGCACGGTCACACAGCCGAACGGCAAGCACATTACGATCAGTCGAAAGTTTTACGGAAATGACGCCTTGGTCGAGCGGAGCATCATTACGCTGGCAGGCAATCGGGGACTGATGCTCGTTGGCGAACCCGGTACGGCAAAAACCATGCTGTCGGAGCTGTTGTCGGCAGCCATTTGCGGTACGAGTACCAATACAGTGCAGGGCACTGCCGGTACAACCGAGGATATGATCAAATACAGCTGGAATTATGCACTGCTGTTATCGAAAGGACCGTGTCGGGAGGCATTGGTGCCTGCACCGCTGTTGGTAGGCATGGAGCAGGGTATCTTTGCACGCTTTGAGGAGATTACCCGTACGCCGGCAGAGATTCAGGACAGCCTGATTTCGGTGATGAGCGACAAGATTCTGAATATTCCGGAGCTGGGCGATGATGGTTTTGTGTTTGCAAAGTCCGGCTTCAATATCATCGGTACGGCAAATACCCGTGATAAAGGTGTCAATGAGATGTCCGGCGCACTCAAACGCCGCTTTAACTTTGAAACGGTCGAACCGATTCGGGATGTGAAACTGGAGAAGGCGATTATCATTCGGGAAGCACAGGATATGGCGGATGCCGGACATATCGACCGACCGGTAGACGAGGATGTGGCAGAGCTGCTGGCAGTGACCTATCACGAGCTGCGAGAGGGTATTACAGCAGAGGGTACGATGATTGAACGTCCGGCAGCGGTCATGAGTACAGCAGAGGCGGTGTCGGTGTATTTCCAGACATTCAGCCATGCATGGTACTATGGGGACGGGCAGATGGATTTGCGTATCCTGACGGAAAATCTGCTCGGTGCGATCTGCAAGGAAAGCCGGGACGATCTCGAAAAGCTGAAGGGCTATTTCCATACGGCGGTCAAGGAAAAGCAGGCAAAAGAGGGTGGTATATGGAAGGCATATTACGAGGCGGGAGCATTCCTGAAATGATTCCCTTTGCGACGGATTTACCGGTGCTGCTGTATCCGGTACGCCATCATAGCCCGGTATGTTCCTATCATCTCTGCAAGACGATTGCGCTGTATCAGCCGGACATCATCCTGATCGAAGGACCGGAAAATGCGAATGACCTGATTCCGATTCTGACAGACAGCCGTACCAAGCTGCCGGTCGCCATTTACTATTTCTATAAGGATAAGGCAAAACTCATCAGTGCGGAGGGCAGCGATTATCATTGCTATTACCCGTTCCTGTATGCGTCACCGGAATACAACGCCATGCTGCAAGCCAAGCAGCTGGGGATTCCGGCACAGTTCATTGATTTGCCGTACAGTGAGATTCTGATTCATACCGAGCAGGCAAAGGGTTTGCGAACCGAGCAGGAACGGCATAGCTATGCAAGCGATGCCTATCTGGCGAAAAGCCGCTTTTTTGCAAGAATTTGTGAGAAAACAGGCTTGCGGAATTTTGAGGAATTCTGGGAAAAGCAGTTTGAAATTGGCGGCATTCAGCGTGATACGGCAACGTTTGTACGGCAGATGTACACCTACTGTATGCTGACGCGGCAGGGAACGCCGCAGGCGGAATTGGAAGCGGATGGCTGTTTGGCACGAGAACAGCATATGGCTTATCGCATTCAGACCGCCATGCAGACCTACCGCAAGGTATTGGTCGTGACCGGCGGCTTTCACAGCTATGGCTTATACCAACAGCTGCAAGGCGGTACGGTCAAGCCGTTTCGTCTGCATACATTTGCATCGGATGTGCAGGATTGCTATCCGATTGCGTATTCCTATGAGGCAGCCGATGCTCTGAGCGGCTATGCGTCCGGTATGCAGCATCCGCAGTTCTATGATCGGGTCTATCGGGATTTGTGCGATGGTGTGAATCCGAGTACGGTCTATCGCACGCAGACGCTCGACTTGCTGGTCAAAACGGCGAAAGCGGCAGCAAAACAGGATTTGCCTATTTCCACCGCAGATGTGATGGCGGCATATTTGATGATGCAGGGATTGGCGGCGCTGCGTGGTGCCGTCGACTGCGGTATGTATGAGCTGTATGACGGCGTACTGGCGGCGATGGTCAAGGGCGAGAAAACGAAAGCCTCTTCCATACCGCTCGAACTCTTAGGGAAATTGGCAACCGGCGATGCCATCGGTTTCATCGGCGATCGCACGCATACACCGCCGCTGATTGCGGATTTCGAGCAGCAATGTGAACGGCTGCGGTTGAAGGCCCGGAGTGTTGTACCGCAAAAGGCAGAGCTGTCCCTATTCCAAAAGGAGAGCGGCATGGCGGCAAGCCGATTGTTTCATCAGATGGCATATCTGGGTACGGGTTTTGCAAAGCGGTTGAAAGGGCCGGATTTGCATCAAAACAAAGATCGCAGCCGCATTCGCGAAATCTGGGAATATCGCCGAACACCACAGGTCGATGCGGCACTGATTGACCACACCACGCATGGTGTGACCATTGCAGAAGCCTGCCGTACGATGGCATCGCAAACCTTGCGCAGGGAGCGTCGCTGTGAGGTTGCAGCGCAGACGGCAGTGGACTGCTTTCTGATGGGAATTGCGTTCACACCGCAGGATATTGCGGTGATGGAGGAGATTCTGGTGCAGGACGGTGATTTCTTTTCCATTGGTACGGGACTGCGCTATTTTGATATGCTCGAGTCATTGCAAACGCTGTATGACTTTGCGGATGCTTCGGTTATGCGGTATATCGAGCAATGCTTTGGCAAGCTGATTGCGCTGTTACCGACAATGGCTGCCCTTTCGGAGGAGCAAGCCGGAGATTGTATTGCCATTTGTCGGCTGTTGTATGGCGTGACGGGACGGTTGCTGCCGGATCGGCAAGTAGAATTGGTACAGGCATTGCAAACTCTAACCGAACGGGAGCAGAAAGAGCCGAGTCTTTACGGTGCCGCTATGGGCTTGCTATATGCGATGGATAATGCGTATCGTCCCAAGGTTGAGGCAGCGATGCAAGGCTTTCTGCGTGGCAGTTTAGCGGTGCAAAAACGAGGTGCAAGGTTTTTGCAAGGTCTGTTTATCACGGCAAGCGATTTGGCATTGCAGGATGAAGCATTTCTTACCATGACCAATACCCTGATGGTCGGTATGGAGTATGCAGATTTTCTCGAAATTCTGCCGTTTTTGCGGTTGGCATTCAGCCGATTCACGCCGTATGAAATTCAGCGCATTGCCGAAGCAGTTGCAAAGCTGCATGCAACGACCGACCATGACATTCTGCATACGGCTGCCATAGACGAAGGGCTGTATGCCTATGGAGAAACGCTGGACCGCATGATTTATGCGCAGCTGAACGAGGAGGGGAACGCATGATGCAAGTATCACAGGGCGATGCCATCAACCGTTGGCGGTTGGTGCTGGGTGGACTTTCCGACCGGCAGCTTGCCTTTGCAGGAGAAGGGATCGACTTGCAAACACTCATGGAAATGGAGCAGCTGCTCGATTTTCTGTATGAGCGGGCGCAGGACGAAGATGCCCCTCGTCAAAGCGGTACGGGCGGATCGATATTGTCGGCGGCGGAGTGGATTACCAAAGTACGCAAGCTGTTCCCGAAATCAACAACCGATGTCCTCGAACGGCATGCGCTCGAAGAATTTCACCTGACCGAATTGATTACCGACAAAGAGGTACTTGAAAAGCTCGAGCCAAATCTGGAACTGCTGCAATCGATTTTGCAGCTCAAGCATTTGATGCAGGGTGAGGTTTTGCAGACGGCAAAACGCATTGCCAAGCAGGTGGCGGAGGAATTGCGCAAGCAATTGGAGGACGATGTGCGACATTCTATTCTTGGCAAGCTTGATCGGAATACCTCCAGTCCGGTACATTCTGCCCGCAATCTTGACATCCGCAAGACGATTCGCCGCAACTTAAAGCACTATGACAGCGAAAGCCGGCAATTGGTTCTGCAGGATGTGTATTTCAGCAATCGAGTCAAGCGGTACTGCACTTGGCGTGTGATCATAGCAATTGACGAAAGCGGATCGATGGTTGGGTCTGTGATTTACAGCGCAGTGATGGCGCAGATTCTCGCACAGCTGCCGTTTACCGATGTGAAGCTGGTCATATTTGATACGAATGTGGTGGATCTGTCGGCGCATATCGAAGATCCGGCAGAAATCCTGATGAGCGTACAGCTTAGCGGTGGAACGGATATCGGCAAGGCATTGCGCTATTGCGAAGCGCTGATTGATACGCCACATCGTACCTGTGTGTTTGTGGTGACGGATTTATATGAAGGCGCACCGGAGAAATATCTGCTCAATACAAGCCGCAACATTTTGGAAAGTGGTGCAAAGCTCAATTTCCTGACGGCATTGGACAAAGATGCCAATCCTGCCTATGACCGCCGTTTGGGGCAGATACTTGCGGATATGGGTGCATTTGTCGGCGCAATGACGCCCGATCAACTCGGGCAGTATATCGGGAAAATGCTATCATCATGAGGGGAGGGAGCAGCCATCGAAGCATGGAAAGAAGCATTGACCGCCGCCGATGAGGCCTATCTGGTCGGCATATCAAACAAGGGGATCTATAAGCGAGCCTGTAAGGATTTGGAATCGGAAGCCGTCACAGCCACGGAAATTGAGAACGGCGCAGCGGTTACCATCGGCGGCGAAACCTGCCGCATTATCGTTCCTCTGCACGAAAGCCAATGCAGCTGTCCGTCTCGGAGCATTTGCCGCCATATCATCGGGGCAATTCTGTGGCTGCAACGGCAATCCGCTGCACCGACCGATTTCCCAAAGCCGGAGGGCTTGGATGCAAACTTGGCAGAGGAATTGCGCCGGGTGAAGGCGGTGACGCTCAAACGGGCGATGGGCAAGCAATTGCCGGAGCTTTTGCAGATGGTGCAGGAATCCCGTATCACTTGGACAGAGGGCAGTACGCTCTCTGCGAACTTGCCGGACGGAACGGCAGTACGGCTGCTGTATCCGTTGGACGGGGCAGTCTGTACCTGTCACAGCAAGACGCTTTGTGCACATAAGGCGGCGGTGATTTTGGCATGGCAGTATGCGAAGGGGTTGGTTGATCTTGCGGAATGGGTCGAGCCGACAACATCGACAACGCCATGGACAGAATCGGAACAAGCCCAAATACGAAAAACCGCACAATCCGCAGAGCAGACGCTTTGTGAACTGCTGCGATGGGGCTTGGTGCGGATGCCGGATACGCTTTCGGCACAGCTGGAAGTCGCCGCCGTGGCATGTCATACGGTCAAGCTGGCAGATGGCGAACGTCTGTTGCGGGATATCGGCATAAGGCTGCAACAGTATCGAGAACATCGTGCGCTCTTTCAGCCGGATTTGTGTTTGGAACGGATGATACGGTGTGCGGCATATCTGCACGAGATGCAGCAGGACGGCGACCTGTCCGACCGCATGGGAACATTTCGACAGCAGTATTCGCCCTATGATGAGAAATTGGAATTGCTGCCCATCGGCATACGGCAGGTCAGCGGTGCGTATGCCGGTACGGTGTACTATTTCTGCAATTGGGACGAGCAAGCCGAATTTCCCTTTTTCACGGTATCGGATTTGCGCCCGACGTTCTATGAACAGGCTGCAAAGCGGCAGGCAGACATTCTCCCTTGGAATTTGATGCAGCCGTTGTCACGTTTTTTGCGCAATCGCATTCGATTGGAGCATGCCAAGCATGCAAACGGCAAACTCTCTGCGTCGAAGGATACGATTGCCACCATCGGCGAACCGGCGAATCTCGATGCTCCTGCGATACACAAACGCATTGTTCATGACTTCCGACAGCTTGCCATGGTTCTGTCGAACGCAGGGGCGGAGGAGGTCGAGCGGCTTTGTCTGGTACATCCGACCGCATGCCTAGAAAGTGGCTATGACCGTTATACACAGCGGTTTCGGATGCTGCTTGCGGATGCGTATGACAATCATATTGCGGTAGAGGTTGCCGATACATCGGAACAGAAAGAATTGCTGCAAACGCTGGAACATATCGGAGAACAGATGATGACGGAGGCGGCGAAATCATATGTGCTGCTCGCAACGGCATATTTTGCAGAGGGGAAAGTTTGCCTGTATCCGATTGACTGCTATGATTTCCTGACCGTACAGCCGCCGGATATGCCGTATGCCTTGCCTGAAGCCTATGCCGAAGATGACGGCAGATATGCACAGCCGATACTGGAACTATGCAGGCAAATCGAGGATGCGTTCTGCTGCTTGCTGCAAGCGGGTGTGCAATCAGGCTATGACAGCAAGCGGGGGCAGCAACTCGAGGCATTCGCCGAACGCATGGGCTTGCATGGTCTTGCCGAGCGGCTGCACCGATGGAACCATGCCGTCAACAGCACACGGCATAGTATGCAGGACAAAACGCAGTCGGTATTGACAGCGATGTGGGAGACAATGCAGTATGTTCAAATATGTAAGCATAAAATGGAGGTGCGCAGTGCGCTGCGTGCGATGAAAGGAGAACCATGATGTTATATGGAGCAAATGGATCGAATCGAACCTTTCCGATGCTGGAGGAAAGTCTGCGGAGATTGGGGGTTGCAGAGGAGATTGTGGCACAGATTCCGGTTTTTTTGGATACAACAAAGCCGTTGGATATCTCCTTTTTGGAGCGGATTCCGACACAGGATTTCAATGTGCTGCTGAAGGCACAGTCGAATCCACGGCAATTTATTGACTTTGAAACAAGATACCTGCTGGGGCAGTCCATCGAAAAAGAATTCGAGCGCACGAAAGAGCCGGAACTGCTTGACCGCTGCGAATTGCTGCTGCACGCACTATTCGGTTCAACTATGGAGATGCTGTTGCCGGTGCACGATGCAAAGTCGCACGATAAGGGATGGAACTCGTACAGAGCCTTGGAAAAGCGGTATTCGTCGCCTGTGGCGGCAGCCATTGTGGCGGCAAGGAAAGCCAATCGGTGGTCAAGATGGATGTATAAAAACGATCTTCAAGAGATCATAGAACATTTTTTTCCTCAAACCCTTTTTGCTGCGTATTCCTATTGTGCCACTTTGAGCGATCAAATCGTGCTGAGCCTTTGCTTGGAACTGCTGCTTGAATTTCCCGATCCCGACCAAAAGCAGGGTTTGTTATCTCGCCTGAAAGGTCAACAGCAGCCAACCGCATTCACAGCTGTTGTGGCACGGGTGCGTGCGATTTGGGAGCGGTCATTACAGGGAAAGCATTCCATGGACTATTGGGAACTGCTGATGCTGGCAACCGCCATGCTCACACCCTACGATGAACAGTTGGAGGAGGCATTCCAAAAGAATGCGCCTCACTTTGCCGAAAAGCTGCTCAAACGAGCCTATCAACTGCCGAGACGGGCAGAGCAGTGCATTGATGCCATTTCAAAATACATGACCGGCACTGAATATGCCCTGAACCTTGCTGAATATACGGCTGACAATCGCTTGTATTTTGCGGATGGCGAACGGCTGCTGCAATTTGTCAAGCTGCATCCGGATGTATGCCGGCAGGCTCTGGAAACAGCGGAAAAACCGGAAGTTGCCAAGGCGTTGGACGATGCGCTTGCGAAAGTCGCTCCGACCTATGCGGCAGGCGCTCGCATTAATGTGCAGGCACAGGCGCAGGAGAAATGTATTCGGCGGTATTGCGAGGAATTTCCGGATTGTGCAGCGGCGGTGACGGCATATCTGCGTGGGGAAACGGCATTGGAAACGCTGCTGCCGTTTGCAGACAAGATGGCGGTGGAGCACTACGGCAGTTGGTCACGAAAGGCCGTCAGCTATGTGCGCGCCTTTGGCACGGACACCTTTGCCAAACGCTGTATCTGTGTCAATGCGCTGATTCGGAATGGACATTCAACCGGCACCCCCGGATTTCAGGTGCGAGAGCATGAAGCAGAGCTGATTCAAATCATGCAGGAAGGCGGTGTGCCGAACACCTATCTGCTGCGGAGCATTGGTGATTTGCTGGATTGGGGAGTCGGCGGCAGTATGCAAACTTTTCGTAATTTACTTGCATCGATGCAGGCAGAATTTGTTGATTGCAATCGCAAGGTCTTGAGCGTGACCATGCGGGATATCTGCCTGAATGTATTTCGGAAAGAGCCGGACAAATACAAAGCGGAAATCTTCTCCTTTGCAGACGATACGAGCAAGACGATTCGTGCCACATTGGTTGAGGTGCTGGCAGAGCATCCGGAATGGATTTCGGACTATCTGCCATGGCTGACGGAGAAGAAAGCGGCGAAGCGAGAGCTTGCAGTCAGTGTTCTGGCAAAGCTCGATGTGACGGCCTGTCGGGCAGATGTACAGGCGGCATATGATGTCGAGAAAAAGTCCGATCTCAAGGAAAAATTGGGCGCATTGCTCGGCATTGGCGGCAGCAGTCCGGCGGAACTGAATCTGGAAACGCTGGTTGCGGACTTGACGAAGGGTAACAAGGTTAAGAAGCTCGAATGGCTCTTTGCCGACCCATTCCGACCGGTTTGCAAGCTCGACGGCAGTGAAGCGGAAACGGCGTATCTGCAAGCAATTCTGCTTTGCTATGCCAATATGACCACACCGGCGGTCAGCCCGATTGCAAAGCAGCTTGCCGAGCAGCTGCAACCGGAGGATATGGCACAATTTGCGCTTGCGGTACTGGGCAAATGGCTCGATCAGGGCGCACCGGCAAAAACCAAATGGGTGCTGTATATGGCTGTGATTCACGGCGGCTATGATGTGCAGGAAACGCTGCTCCACCAGATCAAGGAATGGTCGGAGAACAGCCGAGGCAGTATTGCCTGTGATGCGGTCAAGGCGTTGACGTTCAAGGGCACATCGGATGCCTTGATGGCGGTAGACAATCTCTCTCGAAAGGCGAAGAGCCGTCAGGTTAAAGCAGCTGCCAAAGCGGCGCTCGATGAGGCAGCCGATGCTTTGCAGATGACGAGTGAGGAGTTGGCAGACCACATCGTGCCGAATCTCAGATTTGATGCGAAATCCTGTCGCGTATTCGATTACGGCACACGGCAGTTCAAAGTCTATCTTACGCCAACGCAGGAATTGGAAATCTATGAGGGCGACAAGAAACTGAAGAATCTGCCCAAGCCCGGTGCGAAAGATGACAACGAATTGGCAACTGCTGCCGAAAAAGCCTTCAAGGAAATGAAAAAGCAGCTCAAAGCCACGGTCACGGCACAGAAAGCCCGTTTGGAGTATGTGCTGATGTGCGCACGCACATGGGATGCGGCAGGCTGGACGCAGCTGTTTGTTAAGAATCCGGTCATGCACAGCTTTGCCATTGGGCTGATTTGGGGTACTTATGATGCCGAGGGCAAACTGTTGGCGTCGTTCCGCTATATGGAGGACGGCAGCTTCAATACCGCCGATGAGGATGAATACGAACTGCCCGAACAAGCGAAGATTGGTCTGGTTCATCCGTTGGAACTTGATGCTGAAACCTTGGAAAGCTGGACAACACAGCTTACCGATTACGAAATTACACAGCCCTTTGCACAGCTGACACGAGCCTGTTATCCGGTACAGCCGGATGAAATCGGCAAAACCGAACTTCTGCGTTGGAAGGGGCAGACAGTCAACAATATGTCGCTGATTGGAAAGATGCAGAAATTGGGCTGGGAGAAGGGCATGGCGCAGGATGCCGGCTGGTTTTACGAATTTTGCCGCAAGGATGTTATGCGGCGGGAAAAGCGTGCAGATGGCACCGCTGAGAATATTGGTTATGCCTGCGAGCTCAAGCACAGCGGCACTTCCATTGCGATTTACGAAAGCGAGGAACTGACGCTCGAACAGGTGCAATTCTATGCACTTGGTCAGACCGAACCGCTGCCGCTCGAAACCGTAAACAAACGCTATTTCAGCGAAATCCTGTTGCAATTGACAGAAGGATTCGGACCGGGTCAAGGGGAAAATTGAGCCGTGACATGGCTGCGGTACTGCGTCGGACTCATGCCAATTACCGCATGAAACCGCCGGCTGAAATAGAGCAGATCGGCAAACCCGACCGCCTGTGCAATATCCCCAATGGATAGGGTCGAGGATTTCAGCAAGCGGCAGGCTTCCTGCATTTTGCGTGCGGTATGGTATTGCTGCATGGTCTGTCCGGTTTCGGCTTTGAACACAGCAGCCAAATGCTGATAGCTTAGGAAAATGCCTGCTTGATGTCCGCTGGAATTGTCAAGAAATGTGCAGTCAGAGAATACCCAAAATCTGTAATAGACAGGTATCAGGCGGCATGGTGAGCCGGCCCGGTTGAAGACCTTAGTGCCACAGGTGGGAGGCCATCCTTGTTGA
>CALXHI010000037.1 GCA_944388075.1 uncultured Clostridia bacterium
ATGAACATCGACCGCCTTGCGGCGATGCTTTTGCACCTCTTTGAATTTGTCTTGTCCTTTTTCTTTTTTGATGTTGAAAATAGGGACGTTTTAAAAATGACTGGTTGTTGAGGATACACTATTTAGATTTAGCGCTATTGCTTTTCGTTGAGCATCTTTAATAAAGGTTTCGTCCTCAATCGGTACATCCGGCATTTTGAGTTCCCAACCTTGTAAAATAATGCTTTGTTCCTTGTTACCATAGAGAACAACATCTGGGAACATGGTGTTGCCACGACCGGTCGAAATTGTACTTTCTCCACCGGCACGTTTGATAATCAGATCATTCGTCGTTGAGATCGCATTAATTTTAGAGATAAGATCGATTGCCCAACTACGTTCATTTCTGCGAATAATTGTTGTCACAATGATACCTACCTTTCTGTGAAATCCTTTATAAGATTCGTCACGGCAATGTGTTGACGTGTTTTTTTATCCAAACTTTCCCATGCTAAGAATAAGCGTCTTTTTGCCACATCTATATAGTTAATAGCGTCTTTTTTAAACAAGGCGACATCTTCGTTTTTTTCTATACCAATAAAATTACGCCCTTCCATAAGAGCAGCTACTAAAAATGAGCCACTACCAAAAGTGTTGTCAAGAATTACATCACCTGGATTAGAATATGTACGAATAAAATATCGACCTAATTCAATGGGTTTTTGAGTAGGATGAACGACCTCGCCTTCACATTCTGCAGTCTTAATATAAACAATATCGGTAGGATAGCGTTCTCCATCACTTGCAACATGAACTGGTTGAAAATCTCCGTAACTTCCGCTTAACTGGTTTTTTCTCACACCCTTATCGTAAGGCTCACCCTTAGTCATTTGCGGATGATATGTTGGCTGTTTTTTATAGAATACGCATACATCCTCATGTTTTCGTAAAGGTTGCTTCTTAGCGTTAAGGAAATTAGTCGGTTTAGATTTTTCCCAGATCCATTTATACTTATAATACTTTGGTTGGCTGAGAATAAGTTTTGCGGTAAATAGGCCTTGTGATGTAAGTACAATGGCACCATTAGGCTTAATAATTCGTAAATATTGTTCCCATAACAAATCAAGGGGAATATAGCTATCCCATTGGTTCTGTGTCATTCCATATGGTAAATCGCAAAGAATCATATCGACAGAAGCGTCAGGAATACGTTTCATGCACTCAAGACAATCTTCTTCAAAAAGGGAATTGACCATAGGAAAAAGTGGAGAGTTTATATCAATCATGTTTTCCATCCTCCTCTCCCGTTGAAATGAACTCCAAAATATCATCAACCCCACAGTGGAGAGTTTTGCAAATCTTCTCAATACTATCGAGAGAAATATAATTGTCACGCTTGATTCAGGTAATGATATTGGCACTAAAGCCTGCTTTCTCCATCAGCTCAGCATTAGTCATCCCCTTGTCTATCGGCAAGTGAAATAACTTTTTATATGTCACGGCCATGGCAATCTACCTCCTAACATAATAATCATTATATCACGAATTCGTGAATTTTTCAATAGGTTTGCTTGAATTCCTGTACACAAAAGATTCTGCCCAATATATGCAAAAGGACTTGCACCCCTTTGGAGCGCAAGTCCCTCTTAAAATATTCTATTATTCTTCCATGACCTCTAACATCATTCGTGCGCCCAGCTTAAAGCCATTCTGAAAGATCAAACAGTCTGTATTGGTTTGATGCTCTCGCACACAATCGGTGTATTTCTCAAACAGTTCTTTCTGCTCATCTGTCATGGTGGCTTTGAGCTTTTCTTCGTGCCTGCAAATCAGCTCCAGTAGCTTCTTGTATTCTTTGCAAGAGGATGTGTCATACTCGGTAGGCTCGATGTTTCCGTACCAAAATTCTTCAAAGATTCTCATACCGCATCCTCCTCGCAGATCACCTCACACAGTACAATTTCCTCGGCTCGGTTGCGGATGTTGTTCATAGCCCCAATCCATGCCATTTGGTTGGCTACTTTCAGTTCCTCTGTCACGCCCTCAGCGGCTTTCATTTGCTCAATGATAAGTTCAAGGCGGCTCTGTGCCTGCTCGTTCAAGTCAGCCAGATAAGTCCACAGTTCACCACTAAGGCACAGATCATTAAAGCGGATGGGGTTGTGCTCCTTGATATAATCTCTGTGCATACGCCCCCAACGACCAATAGGTCTGTTTTCCTCTGGCAAACGAATATCGGGAATATAGTAATCACCGCAACGGATATAGTTCAGTTCCTGCATCATATGTACCTCCAATAAGATTCAAACATTCTGTTAAAGACAGAAAAAGGCGATACCTGGTTGTGAAAACCAAGTATCGCCAATTTTTCTTGTCGCACTCCTGTACGGCAGCTACCCTATGCCAGTAATGTTCTCATACTGTCTTATCGAGGGTCACCCGAACGGCGCAGCCTTTGAATATTGAGATTACTGAATGGCAGCAAATGCCTGATCAATATCGGCAATGATATCGTCAATATGCTCCAAACCGCAGGAGAAGCGAATCATGCCGGCATTGATACCTGCTGCCACCAACTGCTCATCGCTCAGCTGACGGTGCGTCTCACTGGCAGGATGCAGGACACAGGTGCGGATATCCGCCACATGCACGACATTAGAAGCGAGTTTCAACGCATCCATGAAGTGCATTGCCTGTGTGCGACCGCCCTTGATGACAAACGAGATAACACCGCTGCAACCATCGGGCAGATACTTCTGTGCCAACGCATGGTTCGGGTCGCTCTCAAGACCGGGATACGATACCGACTCAACCTCCGGACGGCTTTGCAGATACTTTGCAACAGTCAGCGCATTGATGCAATACTGCTTCATGCGCAATGCAAGCGTTTCCAGACCCAGATTGAGATAGAACGCATTCGTGGCAGACGGATAACAGCCAAAATCACGCATCAGCTGCATTCTGCACTTGATGATATACGCCATGTTGCCGAAATCACGCACATAGCAGACACCGTGATAGCTTTCATCCGGCTCGGTAAACGCCGGAAACTTACCATTATCCCACGGGAACGTACCACCATCGACAATGACACCGCCACCTTGTACGGCATGACCGTCCATATACTTCGTGGTCGAGTGGATGACGATATCCGCACCATGCGCAATCGGTCGGCAAAGAATCGGAGTTGGGAACGTGTTATCAATAATCAGCGGCAGACCATTGTCATGCGCAAAATCTGCCATTTTCCGAATATCCAAAACGGTCAATGCCGGATTGGCAAGTGTTTCACCGAATACGCAACGTGTATTGGGCTTGATGGCTTTTTGCAATTCCTCACGGCTTGCGGTCTGATCGACAAAAATACACTCGATACCAAACCGTTTCAGCGTGACGGCGAACAGGTTGAATGTACCGCCGTAAATTGTACCGGTCGAGATAAAGCTGTCACCGGCAGAGCAAACATTCAAAATGGAAAGCAAATTGGCAGCCTGTCCACTGGTCGTACACATCGCCGCAACACCGCCTTCGAGTGCGGCTATCTTCTTCTCGACAGCATCCACGGTCGGGTTGGCAAAACGGGAATACATAGGTTCTGTCGGCATATCAAACAATGCGGCAATATGCTCCGTCGAGTCAAAGGTGTAGGTCGTGCTCTGGACAATCGGCACAACTCTCGGGTCGCCGTTGCCGGGCGTATAGCCGGCGTGCAGGCATTGGGTTTCAGGTTTCATAGTAATCCTCCTTATCACTGGATACTTGTATTATATCCGATTTTGTTGGGCATATCAAGACTTCGGATGAATCCTGACATGCCGCAGCCGCAGCGCATTAAGCAGCACCGATACCGAGCTGAAGCTCATACACGCCGCACCAATCATCGGGTTAAGCAATATGCCAAATTCCGGATACAGCACGCCCATGGCAATCGGAATGCCAAGGCAATTGTAGCCGAATGCCCAGAACAGATTTTCCTTAATGTTGCGCACAGTCACACGGCTCAGCGAAATGGCATCCTCAATCAGATACAGCTCCGACCGCATCAACACAATATCCGCACTTTCCATCGCCACATCCGTACCACTGCCCATGGCAATGCCGATATCCGCCTGTACGAGTGCCGGTGCATCATTCATGCCGTCACCAACCATGATCACACGCTTGCCTTCCGCTTGCAGCTTGGCAATGGCAGCGGTCTTACCCTCCGGCAATACTTCTGCAATATAGGTATCGATGCCGGCTTGCTGTGCAATCGCAGCGGCGGTTTTGGCATGGTCGCCGGTCAGCATCACAACTTCAATGCCTGCCGCCTTGAGCCGTACAACCGCCTCCTTGGCATCCGCACGCAGTGCATCGGCAATTGCCACACCGCCGCAGAATTGCCCGTCCGCCGCACAAAGCACCGGTGTTGCACCCTGCTCCACAATCGGCGCAATCCAATCGTTCGGCACGGCAATACCATGGGATTGCAGGTAACGCAAATTGCCAACCAAGATCTCCGTACCATCGAGCACAGCCTGTACGCCCATACCGGTATCCGCTTGAAACGCATCACAGGCAGGAACAGCAATGCTTTGTTCGCTCACATATTGCATAATCGCCTTGGCAAGCGGATGCTCCGAACGGGATTCTGCCGCAGACAAGCGGGTCAGCAATGCGGTTTCCGTGCAAGCAATCGGGTACACGCCAATGACATGGGGCTGACCCTCGGTCAGCGTGCCGGTTTTGTCCAGCACAACGGTATCACAGTGATGGGTCTGTTCGAGCGTATCGCCGCCACGGAACAGAATACCCATCTGGGCACCACGTCCGGTGGCTGTCAAAATCGCCGTGGGCGTTGCTAAGCCCAGTGCACACGGACAGGCTATTACCAACACAGAGATAAAGATTTGCAGGATAAACTGCGCCTCTGCGCCTGCAATCGCCCAAATGACCGCCGCTAAAATCGCAAGACCAATCACAATCGGTACAAAATACGCTGCCACATGGTCGGCAAGCCGTGCAATCGGCGCTTTGCGGCCCTGTGCATCCTCGACCAGCTTGACCATCTGCGCCAATGCCGTATCCGCACCGACACGGGATGCCGTCATGGTGAATGTACCATTACCGTTGACCGTTCCGCCAATGACGGTATCACCAACAGCTTTGTCGATAGGCAAACTCTCACCGGTCAGCATGGATTCATCGACGGTGGAATTGCCATCAGCGATTACACCGTCAGTCGGGATTTTCGCGCCGGGACGAACGATCAGCGTCATGCCGACCTGCACCATTTCGAGCTTCATTTGGATTTCCCTGCCATCCTGTATCACCGATGCCAATCGGGGTGCTAAATCAGAAAGGGCACGAATCGCCGCTGCGGATTTGGATTTGGCACCGGATTCGAGCAGCTTGCCGAGCGTAATCAGCGTAAGAATCACAGCTGCCGATTCAAAGTACAGACTGTGCACATAGTCGGCATTGCCCAGCCCGATCTGTATCATCGCATATCCGCTGTACAGCAGTGCAGAGAGCGTACCAACCGCAATCAGGCTGTCCATATTGGGACTGCGCGCCCAGAGATTGCGCAAGCCCGCACGGTAAAACGGAAAGCCCAGTACCACCGGCGGTATCGTCAGCAACAACTGCAACACGGCATACCGCATCGGGTAGCGTTCCGGCGAAATCACGTCCGGCAAAGGCATACCCACCATATGCCCCATGCAAATCACAAGCAACGGTATTGCAAACACGGCAGATCCAATCAAGCGCATCCGCAAAAGCTCCGCCGGTGTACGCTTGGGCTTTTCCTCAGACGGCAGCGGCAAGGAATAACCAATCGCCTCGACAGTTTTGCGGATATCGCTTTCCGAGAGCAGCTGTGCGTCATAACGCACGGTCAGCTGTTCGGTAGCGAAGTTGACATTGGCTTCCTCAATGCCGTCTAACTTGCGGAGTTTTCGCTCGATACGGGCGGCACATGCCGAGCAAGTCATGCCGCAAACCGGAAATTGTTGTTCCATACAAAAGCTCCTTTCGCATTCAGTTACCCTTAGTATACCACATAATTCGCTTTTTCGCAAGCAAAACAGCCCCTCCACATGGGAGAAGGCTGTCTGAAGATACGAATTAGTTTGCAGCCGTAGTCGTAGTCTCGGCAGCAGAAGTGGTGGTTTCGTCCGCAGCAGAGGAATCGCCGCCAGTCGGAGCATCGACCTTTGCGGTATCTTCCTTCACCTCAACAGCATTAGCTGCTGCATCGTAGACGATCGGCATAGAGTTGCCATCCTTGTCATAGAAGGTGATGTTGTCCAAATAGAAATCAACCTGATTGGCCTGACCCCAGCGCATGATAACGAGTGTGCAGGCCTCATCGTTTGCGGCATAGCCGTTCTGCGGGAGCAGAGCCGGAATGTCGGTTTCGGCACGCCAAGTCTGAGTCGGATTCTCCCAGTCATTGAAGTTGAACTCCATGTGGTTTGCCCAGTCGTTCTGAACGAGGTTGCCCTCTGCATCCTTCTTCTTCTCCGAAGCAATGTTGCCGGCGATTGCACCGATGAAGTTACCGACAACCAAGGACTCCGATCCATCTTCGTTCTTCCAAGTCTCACGGGCAACACAGGTAAAGTCAATGGAGATGTGACCGATGTTGCCAACGTTCTCCAGACCAAGTATTTCCGGCAGATTGAAGACAAGCTTCGGAACCTTGTAGTTATCGCCATCCTTGTCCAAAACCTGAACACGAAGCTTTTTATCGCCATCGAGGTCTACAACATCGAGGTTGCAGTTGGACTCGTCGTTCTCGAAGTTCTTCTCTGCCATGCAGTGTGCAGTGTAGAGCGAAGCGGTATCGAAGGTGATCGCATTCGGGTCAACCTCGAGCTTCGGGGCTTCCGTTGTGGTTGTGGTGGTAGCGGGAGTTTCTGCGGTCGTAGTCGTCGAAGCAGCGGACGAGGAATCGTCTTTCTTGGACGAAGAATCCGTCGTAGAAGAATCGTCGCCGCAAGCGGTCATTGCGCCCATCATGCAAAGGACAGACAGCAAAGCAAGCATTTTTTTCATGGATATTTCCTCCTTATTGGATTGACAAAGCAATCATACGAAATGCCCTCTACAATGTGCAGAGGGCATCCGAATACGAACTCATGCCGTAAAACGGCTCACTGCTATTAGTTCTTCTTGCGAGTCACAACAGCAGCAGCACCAGCCAGAGCCAGACCTGCAACTGCGAGACCAACACCGGCATCACCGGTCTGAGAGGCAGTGGGCGTGGTGGTCGTGGTCGTGGTGTTACCATCAGCCGGAGCATCCGTGCCGGCAACGGTCGTGGTGGTCTCAGCCGGAGTCGTCTCGCCGATCACGTTACCGGAAGCATCCAGAGCGTCCAGGGAAATAACAGTGGCAGCAGCACCCCACCAACCCTGGCAGAGGATCTGTACATACTCATCGGTGCTAGCGAAAACAGCAGTATCGCTGAGCAGTGTGAACGTGATGGTATTGCCGTCAACAGTCAGAGGAACATCCTTTACATTTTCACCCTCACCACTAACGCCCCACTCAGTCGAAGCCCAACCGGTAGAGTCGCTGTTGTAGATCAGACCGCCGCCTGCACCCTCCGTCTGCCAGCCTTCAGCCAACTCGATCACCAACTGTGCACCGTACACATCGGTAGGTGTAATGCCTGCTGCCATAACATCAAGCACGTAGTTTTCATCAGCGTCAGCATTGGTCAGCGTGGTAGCTGCAGAAGCAGACATTGCCATTGCGGAGACTGCAATTGCGCAAGCGGAGAGGCTTGCCAGAATAGACTTCAGTTTCATAATATTCATCCTCCATGATGTGTTGCGTTGGTATACAACACGATATTATATGCTTATTATATCGCATAATCCAAAAAAAGTCCATCGGCCGATTCAACAAAGATAGCAAGAAAATAACAGCAATTCACAAACAGATTACACAAATCTAAGCGAATAGATTTCATTTTTCCGGATTTTGCACAGCTTTCAAGTTTTGCCTCAGTTTCAGCGGCGGACAAATACCCAAGAAAAAAATGCCCTTTGCATGACACAAAGGGCATTCCAATCCGAATCTGTTATGAGAAACCGTTCTCGGAACTTAGTGCTTCTTGCGCAGCACAACAGCAGCAGCACCTGCCAAAGTCAGTCCGGCAACCGCCAAACCAACACCGGCATCCCCCGCCTGAGGAGCAGTAGCTGTTGTGGTCGTGGTGGTCGTCTCGGGAGCGTGTGTTTCCTCTGTAACGATTGTTGTCTCGTCTGCTACGGTTGTAGTTTCCTCTCCTGCAGTGGTGGTTTCCTCTGCTGTCGTAGTGGTTTCTTCCGTCGTGGTGGTGGTTTCTTCGGTCGTCGTAGTGGTTTCTACCGGCACTTCACCAAGCACATTGCCGGCTGCATCCAGTGCATTCAGCGAGACAACCGTTGCATCAGCACCCCACCATGCCTGGCAGACGATCTGTGCATAAGTGTCACTGCTCACGAAAACGGCAGTGTCGCTGAGCAAAGTCAAGGTAATGGTGTTGCCGTCAACCGTCACCGGAACATCCTTCACGTTCTCACCCTCACCGGAAAAGCCCCACTCCGTAGAGGCCCAGTCGGTCGAATCGCTGTTGTAAATCAGACCGCCGCCTGCACCATCCGTCTGCCAACCGTCAGCCATTTCAAACACCAGCTGTGCACCGTACACATCAGTCGGAGCAATACCGTTTGCCATAATGTCATAGACATAGTTGCCGTCCGCATCACCATTGGTCAGTGCGGCAGAAGCAGACAGTGCCATTGCGGATACTGCGATTGCGCAAGCAGAAACGCTTGCCAGAATAGACTTCAGTTTCATAGCTTTCATCCTCCATGCTGTGTTGCTTTTTGATGCAACACGATATTACTTATGGTTATACCATATTTTTTCCAAAAAGCACAGTGACAAATTGCCCAAAGGTTTCTGTAAAATCGGGCAAACAGTCGGCATTGCATCCAAATTCCAAACGATTAGCATACGATTCAAGCATTTCCTGCGTGTGCTGCTAGCAAATCCAGAACCTCTGTCAGCAAGGACTTGTTCGTTTCTCCCGGATACAGCCGAATTGCAATATAATATGGTATGGTTTTATCATTGCAGCCGATACGGTCGAAATACCGCTGCATCAAAGCAGCAAGCTGTTCGCTGTTGAGGGCGTCTGTATAGAAAAACAGAGACTCTCGTTTCTGCACAACCTCGGTGATGCCGAGTGTGGCTGCCGTATTGCGCAGTACGGCGATATCGATCAGGTTGACAAGACTTGTCGGCGGTTCGCCAAACCGGTCAATCAATTCGTCCACCATATCCAATTTATCCGCCTCTGTCTTGACGAGTGCAATCCGACGGTAAATCTCCAGACGGGAGGTGATGCCGGAAATATACTCCGTCGGAATATGTGCTTCCACCTGCATATCCAGCGTACAGCCCTGCTGTTCCTCGACCACCTCGCCCTTTTCCTCGGCAATCGCTTCGTTGAGCAGCTTCAGGTACATCTCATAGCCGACCTGCTCCATCTGTCCATGCTGCTGTCCGCCCAACAGACTGCCTGCGCCTCGCAGTTCGAGGTCACGCATGGCAATCCGGAAGCCACTGCCAAACTGCGTAAATTCCCGCATGGCTTCGAGCCGTTTCTCGGCAATTTCCGTCAGCGAATGATTGGGCTGATACGTGAAATAGGCGTAGGCTCGGCGATTGCTCCGTCCGACTCGCCCTCGCAGCTGGTGCAGCTGTGACAGGCCAAACCGGTCTGCCTGCTCGATAATCAGCGTATTGACATTCGGAATGTCCACACCGGTTTCGATGATTGTTGTGCAGACCAGAATATCCAACTCCTGCTCGAGCAGCTGCTGCCAAACCGTGCTGATTTCCTGCTCGCTCATCTTGCCGTGTGCCACACCGATACGGGCTTCCGGCAGCAGCTCTTGCAGCTTTGCGGCACAGTGCAAAATCGATTCCACATGATTGTGCAGATAGTAAACCTGACCGCCACGGCGCAATTCCCGTTGAATCGCCTGCGCAATCAAGCCCTTGTCATATTCCAAAACATAGCTCTGCACCGGATATCGATCCTGTGGCGGATCCTCAATCACGCTCATATCCCGAATGCCGGACAATGCCATATTTAAGGTACGGGGAATCGGCGTAGCGGAAAGCGTCAGCATATCCACCCCATGGAACACTTCCTTGAAGCGTTCCTTGTGTGCAACGCCGAACCGCTGCTCCTCATCGATGATTACAAGCCCCAAATCCGCAAAGCGAATATCCTTCTGCAAAAGTCGATGCGTACCGATGATGATATCAATGCTGCCCTCGGAAAGCTTTTTGCAAATGGCGGCCTGCTGCTTTTTCGTGCGATGACGGGACAGCAGCTCAATGTTCAGCGGAATCGATTCAAAGCGGCGCAATGCCGTTTCGTAATGCTGATTGGCAAGCACGGTGGTCGGCGCAAGCATCGCACATTGCTTGCCCGACAGCACACATTTCAGTGCCGCACGGAATGCCACCTCCGTTTTACCAAAGCCCACATCACCGCAAAGCAGGCGATCCATCGGTCGAGGACGCTCCATATCCTGCTTGATTTCCGCAATACATTTGAGCTGGTCGTCCGTTTCCACATACGGAAACCGACTCTCGAAGTCGTGCATCATGTCATCGTCCGGCTCGAACGAAAAGCCTTCTGCCTTTTCTCGCAACGCATACAGCCGTATCAACTCTGCAGCCATGTTTTTCACCGACTGCTTGACACGGGTACGGGTTTTCTCCCATTCCTTGCCGCTCAACCGATTCAGTTTGACGGTGTTGTCGTCCTTTGCTCCGATATAGCGAGATACCAAATCCAGCTGTGTAACTGGCACATAGAGCATATCTGTACCGGCATAGGCAATACAGATGTAGTCCTTAATGATACCATCCAGTTCCAACTGCTGAATGCCTTCAAAGCGACCAATACCGTGGCTGATGTGTACCACCAAATCTCCGGGCGAGATCTCCGACAGTGCTCGAATTTCCTGTCCCTTTTTGAAATTACGCTTATGTTTGGAACTGCCAACGATTTTCGTCTGTGCAATACATGCCGTCTGAATGGCAGGATAGGTAAAGCCGCTCGACAAGCCGCTTGTCATCAGCAGCACCTGACCCGGTTCACATTCGGAATCCGAATCGGCAATCGAACAGGAAATCCCACTTGCCTGCAAATCCGCCATCAGCAGCGGCAGTGTTTTGTCCGTGCCGCCGCAAACCATCACCCGATAGCCCTGCTTGCACAAATCCTGCAAATCTTCGGTCAGGATACGGGTACTGCCGCTCCATGGCGCACTCTGGGAAGCCTCCACAGAAAGCTGCTTGCGAAATTGGAAACGATGAGAGGCGTGTTGCAAAAAGTTGTTCATGCAGACCAACGAGCGTTGATTCATGCGTGTGATCACTGCCGATACCTCCAGATAGCCGCCTGCCAGCTGATGACAGACTGTGCCCTCGGTCAGCAGGAGCTTGAGATCCTCAAGATGTCGATCCTGCACGCCCTTCATCGCATCGACTACTTGACTGCTGTCACAGAGCACTAGCGCATGGTCGGCATAGTCAAACAGCGTTGCCGGCTCCGGATAGATCAACGGGAAATATCTGTCTGCATTGTCGAGCCGTAAGCCACTGCGCAGTCGGTCAGCATCTCGCAGCATCAACTCTCGCTGCTTGGGTGCATGCTTGCCACGCAGCGATCCCGACAATTCCAGAATTGCATCTGCAAGTGTTGCATTGCCATAGAGCGACTCGACCGCCGGTGCAACCACCGCCGTTTCCAGTGCATCGGTACGACGTTGTGTTTCCGGCTCGAACCATGCCATGGTATCGACCGTATCGCCCCAGAATTCCAGTCGCATCGGCAGCAATGCACCGACTGCATAGATATCGAGAATCGACCCTCGAATCGCATACTGCCCCTGTGCATCGACCTGTTCGCATCGCACATAGCCCAAATCAATCAGCTGCTGCGCCACCTCTGCCAAATCATAATCCTCATTGACGGCAAAGTGCAGCGTGCGCTGTTCGAGCATTGCTTGGGGAATCGTATACTGCATCGCCGCCTCTGCCGATGCAATCAATACCCGACAGCTGCCGGTACACAGCGCAGAGAGTGCCGCAATCCGCAATTGCTCGTATTCACGAGAAATACCTGCCATATCTGCCAATTGCAATTCCTTTGCCGGATACGGATAAGCAATGCGTTCTCCCTGCATGAAATTGATGTCATCGCAGAGCTGACGGGCAATTGCCTCAGACGCTGCCACAGCCAAAAGAGGCGCATCCTGTGACAATGTCAGCAGGATCTGCGCCTTGTGAATTTGTGATACACCGGTCAGAGAAACCGGACTTTGTTTTGCTTGCAGGCATTTGCGCAATTCCTGTACTGCGGGAATGCGCAAGCCGCTATCGAGAAAGAACCGCATGCGACTCCCTCCTTATTCGTTCGTCTGCGGCGAATCGGATGGCTTCGGTTTGGACTTCCCGGTATTGAAACGACTCATAGCAAGCTCGATTTTACCTTGCAAAATCATCGGCACTGCCTGACAGACGGTGTTTGCGGTTTCGAGCAGTACATCCTGTTCCTCCTTCGAGAACTGTGACAGTACCCAATCGGCAAGTGGGTAGTCCTTATGGGGCTTTTGTCCGATGCCGATTCGAATACGGGGGAAGGTATCAACTGCGGTCAGATAGATGATATTCTGCATACCCTTCTGACCGCCATCACTGCCCCTCTTGCGAATCCGAATGCCGCCGACATCCAAATTGATATCGTCGAACATCACCAACACCTGCTCCGGCGGAATGCGATAAAAGTGCATCGCATCTCGTACCGCCTGCCCACTAAGGTTCATGAAGGTTTCGGGCTTCATCAGCAAACAGCGTACACCGTCACAATCCGCAAACGCACAGATTGACTGAAACTGACGCTTGTTCCATGCGGCATGGTATTTGTCTGCGATGGCTTCTACCATGCGATAGCCGGCATTGTGACGGGTATTGGCATATTTGTCGCCGGGATTGCCCAAACCGACAATCAGCCATTGCGGCGGACCGCCGACACTCGACGTTTCAGTTTCGATTTTTTTGAACAGATCGAAAATGCTCATAGAATCCTTCCATTCGGGAGATTATTTCTTTTTCTTGGCAAATTTGCGAAGCGTATAGCCCTCCTTGATGTGGAGCACTCCTCGGTCAATCGCCAGCGCATAGTCCGGTACATCGGTTGTGATGGTCGAACCGGCAGCGGTATAGCACTCCTTGCCGAGCGTGACCGGTGCAATGAGATTGGTATTGCAGCCGACAAAGGCATGATCGCCAATCACACAGCGAGATTTCTTGATACCGTCAAAGTTGACCGTCACACAGCCACAGCCGATGTTGACACCCTTGCCGATATCGCTGTCGCCGAGATATGCTAGATGGGCAATGGCGGTTTTCGAGCCAACTGTGGTATTCTTAATCTCCACAAAGTCGCCGATGGTCGCACCCGAACAGATATGGCTGTTCGGGCGAATATGGACAAACGGTCCAACCGACACATCGCTGTCAATCTGCGAATCATATGCCTGCACAGTGTTCAGACGCACACGGTCGCCTACGGTCGTATTCTCAATCACGCAGTTCGGACCGATGACGCAGTTCTCGCCGATGACGGTGTTGCCACGCAGAATCGTGCCCGGCAGAATCTCCGTACCGGCGTCAATCTGCACACTGCGCTCGATGATGATGCCATCGGTACAGGTAAAACCCACGCCATTGGTCATATGCTGATGGAGCACTGCCATGCGTGCGGCGGTATTGAGCTTCAGCAGACCCTGACGGTCGTTCGCACCGAGTACCACATCCGGATTTTCCGAGCAGAATGCACCTGCCCGCAGACCGTTTTGCAGGGCAATGGCAATGGTATCAGTCAGGTAATATTCCTGCTGTGCATTGTTGTTGGTAATCTGACCGAGCAGATCGATCAAATCCTTCGTGCAGAACCAATAGCAGCCGGAATTGATTTCGGTAATCTTGCGCTGCTCGTCCGTGGCATCCTTTTCCTCCACGATACCGGAAATACCCTTGTTGGTACGCAAAATTCTGCCATAGCCACAGGGCTGCTCGACAGAGGCAGTAATGACCGTGACAGCATTCTGTTCCGCCATATGACATGCCAAGGACTCTTCAATGGTCTGACTGTCAATGAACGGCGCATCGCCACAGAGAACCAGCGTATTGCCATCAAGATTCTTTTGCAAGAAAGGAATCGCACGGCGCACAGCATCACCCGTACCCAACCGTTCCGGCTGAAATGCAGTTTCGCAGCGACCGCCGAGGTAATCGGTGATCACCTGTGCCTCATAGCCAGTCACCACACAGATACGAGAAAGCTCTGCCTCCTCACAAGCCTTGATGACCCACTCGAGCATCGGCTCTCCCAATACACAAAACATCGGTTTTGGAATCGGCGCACGCATGCGCTTTCCCTGACCGCCTGCCAAAATGACTGCCTGATTCATATGCTGCTTCTCTCCTTTAATGACTTGACCGGGTATGATTCAGCATCCATGCGAAAAACCACCCCGAATATCATTCTATTATATCATAGCCGGAACGGAAAATCAAGTATTTTTCTAAATTTTCACATTAGGTATCAAACGGTAATCCGATGAGCTTGGTGTCCTGCTGTTCGAGCTTTTGGACATTCTCGAGCTGACGGCGCATCTGACGAGTCCGTGTCCCCACAAGATTTTCCAAATCCTTACCTGCCTGCTCAAGATGCGTCTGCGCCTTTTCCAGCACACCTGCAAACTTATCGAATTCAGACTTGACCGCACCAAGCAGCTTCCAAACCTCATCGGAATGCTTCTGAATGGCAAGGGTCTGGAATCCCATTTGCAAGGCATTGAGCAATGCCGCCATGGTGGTCGGACCGGCAATGCTGATCTTGTAATCTCGCTGCAAAACCGATACCAGACCGGAATTGACAACCTCCGCATACAATCCCTCAAACGGCAGGAACAGAATACCAAAGGCGGTCGTATAGGGCACTGATACGTATTTATCCCGAATATCCTTGGCACAACCCTTCAAACGGGTTTCCAATTCCTTGCGAGCTGCTTTGATCCGCTCCGGGTCACAGGAATCCTGTGCATCCTGCAAATGCTGATAGCAATCCGCCGGGAATTTGGAGTCAATCGGCAGATAAACCGTTTTACCATCGTCACCGGGCAAATGAATCGCAAACTCGACGCGCTTGCCACTGCCCGGAACCGTTTCCACATTGGTTTCATACTGTTCCGGTGCGAGAATCTCTTGCAAAATCGCAGCCAGCTGTACTTCGCCGAATGTCCCTCTCGTCTTGACATTACTCAGCACTCGCTTTAAGCCTCCGACATCCGCCGCCAGCGTTTTCATTTCACCAATGCCGCGATAAACCTGTTCGAGACTCTGTGTCACACGCTGAAAACTCTCATTCATCTTCGTTTCGATGCTCTCTTGCAGCTTCTCATCAACGGTCTTACGAATGGAGATCAGCTGCTCTTCATTTTGCTGCCGCAGCTGTGCCATTTGCTGATTCATGGTTTCCTGTACCAGCTGCAATTGCTGTGTGATCGTCTGCTGCAGCCCTTGCATCCGCTGCTCGAGCTGCTGCAATTGCGTACGGTTCGTTTCTGTTGCCTGCTGCTGACTTTGTGCCAAGGTGCTGCTGAGCAATTCCATGGTTTCCTTAACCGATTGGCGCAGCAAATCGGAATATTCCTGCTGCCGCTTGCGTTCCTCCTCAAATGCCGGCTTCATTGCGGTTTCCATCTGCTTGGCAATATCCGTCTGTTCCGTCTTTGGTCTTGTGACAAGCTGCACGATTTGCAGCAATGCCACGACAGCCAACAAAATCAAAATCACCCAATCCATCTCTTCCATCCTTCCTTTTATACAACAACACTGTATAAAATCGCAGTGATCTGTGCGAGGCATGGTATCAGGCAGCCGCCCGATCGGTTCCCTTTGCAATTTCTCGATATGCGTTCAGCAATTCCTCATCGAGAAATGTCTGCGTTTCCCGCTGATACCAATCACCCTCACAGTCCCAAAGCACCGGACACATCCCCATGTCATATATCTTCTCGGCAACTGTAGTCAGATACAGATTGATCGTAGCGGCGGTTTTATTTTTTCGTGCGGCAACACCGTATTCGCCGACAATCACCGGTATGCCCTTGTCAAGAAATGTCGTTTTCAGCAAGTTCATTTGCTGCTCCAGCTCCTGCAAATCTCTCGGCGAACCCCATTCGGACTTTGCCTTACCCCAATCCGCATCCTTGTCCAGAATGCAGAAGGTCGAGGGCGTATAGTAATGCACCGAAACCGCACAACGGTTCTTCGGGTCATCGGGCATCTTGAATTCCGCATCGCAGGTTAACGTGATATCGGTCGCATAGCCGGCAATCAGCAAATGCCGCTTGGCATTGTTGCCGCCGGAATCCCGTACCAAATCGACAAAGGTCTGGTTGATTTCGTTCAGCAGACCGAATGCCTCTGCCTTTCCCTCCGTCTGACCGCTGTAACGATTCCAAAGCGAATCCCAGCAGCCCTCCTCATTGAGCGACTCGAACATCAGCTTCTCGCCGTAATCCTGGAACTGATCGGTGATTTGCTCCCAGATACGGGTATACTTCTTCATGCACTCGTCCTTCTTTTCCGGCACGGCAAAATCTGTCCACCAACCACTGTCATAGTGGATATTGAGAATGACATAGAGATCGGCGTCAATCGCCCAATCGACAATCTCCCTGACTCTCGCCATGTAATCGGGGTGAATGGTGTAGTCCACCTGCATCATATTTGACCAGGCAACCGGTACACGCAATACCCCAAAGCCTGCATCGGCATAGCCCTGAATCGTGGCTTTCGCAATCACCGGACTGCCCCAAGCGGTTTCATAATTTGTAACGCTGCTGCTATCGATCCAGTCGCCGCAAGCCTCGAACGTATTGCCAAGGTTAATGCCAAGCCCCATATCCTGCACAATCTCCATGGTTGTTTTCTCGGACATTGGCTCTGCATTGCCGCATCCTGCAACCGAAATACAGGTCAACACGGCAGAAGTGAGCAAAGCCGTCAAGCGTGATATTTTCATATGTAATCCTCTCTTTTTTCATATTGCAAGGATACCGCATAAAGCCCCTGCCTTATGCGGTATCGATTATTCTACGGATACAGTGATTTCCTCGATCAACTGACGCAATTCCAAAATCCCTTCGCCAGTTTCCGCCGAGGTGATAAAGCAGGTCATGTCGGCAAACTGCGGTATCTCCTCCGGCAATGCCGCAAGCCGTGCGTTCCGCTGTGTCTTGTTGAGCTTGTCTGCCTTCGTCATGACAAGCGCAAACGGCATTTCCGTATCCATCAGGAAATCAATCATTTGCAGGTCGTTTTTCGTTGGCGGATGGCGAAAATCAATCAGCAGCAGCACCGCACGCAAATCCCGTTCAGATTGCAAATAGCCGTTGATCAAATCCTGCCAACGGCGCAGCTCGGACTTCGAGGTTTTCGCATAGCCATAGCCCGGCAGATCGACAAACATCACATCTTGACAGCGATAACTGTTGATCGTCGCTGTTTTTCCCGGCACGGCACTGACTCTCGCCAAATTTTTGCGCTGAAACAGCTTATTGATCAGCGTGGACTTTCCGACATTGGAGCGACCTGCAAAGGCAATCTCCGGCAAAGTGCCCTCCGGCAGCTGAGAGGACAAACCGTATGCAGCAACAAATTCTGCAACATTCCAGTTCATAGGCTTCCCCTCACTGCGTCACGACAGATGCCTGTGCCGGCTGTGTTGTATCTCTGCGTTTCTTGCTGGGCATCGCCAGTGTCTGCGTTTCTTCTTCCATTAACGGTTCTAGGCGCATGTCATATTCCGGTATCACCGGTTTCACGAGTGCAAGCTCAAGAACCTCTTCAATATGCGCAACCGGCACAAACCGCATTGCATTTCGTACCGTCTCGTCCAATTCGACCAATTCCGGCTCATTTGCTGTTGGTATCACAAGCGTGTACACACCATTCTTGTAGGCAGCCATCGTCTTTTCGACCAATCCGCCGATCGGCAGCACATTGCCGTGAAGCGTAATCTCACCGGTCATAGCAATGTCATGGCGCACAGGTCTGCCGGAAAAAGCCGAGATCAACGCCGTTGTCATCGTCACACCGGCACTCGGTCCGTCCTTCGGTACAGCACCCTCCGGCGCATGGATGTGGATATCCTTCTTCTGGAAGGCCTCCGGCAAAATATCATAACGCTTTGCAACCGAGCGAGCATAGGAAATCGCAAGCTGAGCACTCTCCTTCATCACATCGCCAAGCGATCCGGTCAACTTCACCTCGCCCTTGCCATCCATCAACAGCACTTCCAACGGCATCAGTACACCACCGACACTCGTCCAAGCAAGCCCGTTGACCAGACCAACTGTATCCGCATAGGAAAAGAAATCCCGTTGATATCGATGCGGTCCAAGCTCCCGTTCGAGCACTTCCGGTGTATACTGCACACGCTTCACCAACTGCGTCAGCAGAGATTTTGCGCATTTGCGGCACAATGTCGCAATCTGCCGCTCAAGGGTACGCACGCCCGCTTCTTTGGTATAGTAGTCGATGAGGTCATAGATAGCGGCATCGGTAATGCGAATCTGCGTCCCTTTCAAGCCGTTCAGCTTGATTTGTTTTTTCACCAGATGCTCTCTTGCAATGTGGAACTTTTCCTCTCTGGTGTAGGAATTCAGTTCGATGATCTCCATACGGTCGAGCAGCGGTGCCGGAATGGTTTCGGTCGTATTGGCAGTCGTAATGAACATCACACGACTCAGATCAAACGGCAGCTCAAGAAAATGATCTCGGAATGTGCTGTTCTGCTCACTGTCGAGGGCTTCGAGCAAAGCAGATGCCGGATCACCCTTGAAATCCGACGACAGCTTGTCGATTTCATCCAGCAGAATCAGCGGATTCATAGTCTTTGCCTGTCGCATCGCTTCGAGGATACGACCGGGCATAGCGGCAACATAGGTCTTACGGTGACCCCGAATCTCAGCCTCATCTTTGACGCCACCGAGTGCGACACGGACATAGGATCTGCCCAAGGCTTTCGCCACCGACCGGACAATCGAGGTCTTACCGACACCGGGCGGTCCGACCAGACAGATAATTTGTCCGGTGAGTTCCGGCTGCAGCGCATGGACGCTCATACTCTCAAGAACACGTGCTTTCACACGTTTCAAGCCATAATGTTCCTTGTCGAGCAGTTCCGCTGCCTTGGTGATATCGAGTTTTTCCTTAGAGTATACGCCCCACGGCAGGTCGAGCACAACGTCGAGATAGTTTGTAATGACATAGGCCTCCTGCGAACTCTGTGGCATCTTCGCCAGACGATCAACCTCTTTTTTGAGCTTCACCTTGACCTCATCCGAAGCCTTCAGCGCCTGAATCCGCTCGTAATAGACACCGGTTTCCGAATCGCCTTCGCCCAAGGCCTCGGAAATGCAGTGCATTTGCTCTCGCAGAATGGCTTCCCGCTGGTATTGCTCCATGTTCATCTGCACCTTGGACTGCAGCTCAGCTTCCACCTGCAATACCTGATTGGTGCGCAGCAGTGCCGCATACAGCATCGTCAGGCGCAGGAACAAGCTATCCTCTTCGAGCAACTTCTGACGATCTGTATAGTCCAGTTCGACATTTGACCAAATACCTTCAAAGAGAGTCTGCGGCTGATTGGTTTTGAGAATTGTATCGGCAAACTCGGCAGGAAATCGCTGCGTCATTTTGCTGTAAACATAAAATTCATCTTTAACGGAATTGATGATGGCTTGCATTTCCACGTCAGAAACAGTTTCATCCGAAACAAGTGGCATCGGTTCATAAGCCGCACGCCAATGCAAACAGGTATTGTCCTCTTCGACCGGTGCATAAAACTTGGTGATTTTCACCCGTTCCAAACCGATGGCCACCACACGCACCACATCTTGACGAGATATGACCTGCCGAATCTCCGCCAGGACACCAACCGAATACATATCGGATTCGACAATCCGAACCAAAGAGGCGTCCCGCTGGGTCACAAGCAACACACGGCGGTCTCTGCGCAAAGCATCGTCAACAGCCTTGCGAGATGGTACACGACCAACCTCAAATTCAACAATTACATTTGGATGTGCCACCGTACTGCGCAACGGTACCAGAGGGCACACATTCCCCACAGATTGTTCTGTGATCATCTTCTCTTTCATAGATTCTTCCCATCTACCCTGCACGGTGAGTCAGGGGATATCGGCCATGTGTGCAGCCATGCCGATGTTCCAAGCACAAAACGAAAGGCCTATCGACTCTTCATCAGCCTTCTTCTACATCATTATACATGATGTATCGCAAAAAAGCAAGTGGGAATGTTCGGGATATTTGTAAACAAAAACCTCTCGCTGAATAACAGTGCCGAGAGGTTTTTGCAATTGCCTTATGCAACGGTAATCACTTCATTATTTGCCGTCAACAGCATCGGCGGTGTTTGGTGGCGCACGCATTCCGCCGTCACCAAAACCTTTGCCACATCCGCATGCGATGGGGCTTCAAACATCGTCTGCATCAAAATACCCTCAAGAATGGCTCGCAGACCACGAGCACCAGTTTTCTGCTCAATGGCACGCTTTGCGATTTCCTTGAGTGCATCGCGCTCAATGTCCAGCTCAATGCTGTCGTAATGGAACAGCTTGGAATACTGCTTCAGCAAAGCATTTTTCGGCTCAGTCAGAATCCGGATCAAAGAGTCTTCGTCCATCTCATCGAGTGTTGTAATAATCGGCAGACGACCGACCAATTCCGGCACGATGCCAAATTTGACCAAATCCTGCGGAATCACCTTGCGGAAGATATTGGCTGTCTGTTCTTTCTTCGAGAGAATCGGCGCACCGAATCCCAATGCCGAGGACTGCGTGCGGTTCAGGATATGACGCTCGAGTCCATCAAATGCACCGCCACAGATAAAGAGAATATCCTTCGTATTGATGTGGATGAACTCCTGATTGGGGTGTTTTCTACCACCCTGTGGCGGGACATTGGAAACCGTTCCCTCAATGATTTTCAGCAAGGATTGCTGCACGCCCTCACCGCTGACATCACGAGTTAAAGAAGTATTCTCGGATTTTCTCGCAATCTTGTCGATTTCGTCAATGTAAATGATGCCGCGCTCTGCAGCTGCCACATCAAAGTTTGCCGCCTGAATCAGGCGCAACAGCACATTCTCCACATCGTCACCGACATAGCCGGCCTCCGTGATGGTGGTGGCATCTGCAATCGCAAATGGGACATCGAGAATTTTTGCCAGTGTCTGTGCAAGATAGGTTTTTCCGACACCGGTCGGTCCGAGCAGCAGCACATTACTCTTCTGCACCTCGACATCGTCCTCGTCCTCTCGGCTGAGGATACGCTTATAATGATTGTACACAGAAACGGAAAGCGAAATCTTGGCACTGTCCTGACCGATGACATATTCATCTAGCACAGCCTTGATCTCTGCGGGCTTGAGCAGCCGAATTTCATGCGGCGTTTCCGGTTTTGCCGTTTCTTTTTTCGCACCGGGCAGCTTGCCGCCGCTTAGCAGCTCATAGCAATAGCAAACACACTCATCGCAGATATTGGTATCGCCTGCCGAAAACAGATTTCTGACACGGTTTTCACCCTTGCCGCAGAAATTACATTTCCGAAAGCCTTTTTCTGACATATTGCTGTCCTTTCTTTGGATTCAGGAATTAGCGTTTTTCGACAACCTTGTCGATCAGACCGTAGGCCTGTGCTTCGGCAGCGGTCATGAAATAGTCACGCTCCACATCTTTTTGCAGTTCCTCAAGCGGTTTGCCGGTATTCTGTGCCAGCAGCTGATTGAGCTTGTCTTTCGTACGGAGCAGGTTGTCGGTGCGAATCTTGATATCGGTTGCCTGACCGGAAAGACCGCCGCCCATGATCAGAGGCTGATGGATCATGATCTCGCTGTTCGGCAGAGCCATACGCTTGCCTTTTGCACCGGCTGCCAGCAAGAATGCACCCATCGATGCAGCAAGACCAATACAAATGGTCGAAACATCGCACTTGATGTACTGCATGGTGTCATAAATTGCCATACCAGCTGTCACAGAGCCACCGGGGCTGTTGATATACAGCGAAATATCCTTCTCTGCATCCTGACTCTCCAGGAAAAGCAGCTGTGCAACAACAAGGCTGGCAGTCGTGTCGTTGACCTCCTCGCACAGCATAATAATACGGTCGTTGAGCAGCCGAGAGAAAATATCATAGGCACGCTCACCACGATTGGTTTGTTCGATTACGGTTGGCACAAGGCTCATGTTCCTTCATCCTTTCTTTCTCGGATTATCAAAGATCCAAATATTGGATTTTGTCGAATTTTGCGGTTTTGCGTAGAAATGGCGAGTCCGGTCTTCATCACAAAGGACGAAAACCGGTCTACCCGTACTGTTTATTCTTCGGTTGCAGTCTCCGTGGTTTCTGCCTCAGCGGTTTCATCCGCTGCAGTTTCCTCCTCAAGCAAGCTATTGTCGACAACGGCGTTGTTCTTCACCAGCTCAACAGCCTTGTTAACGCACATATCCATCCGATAATCCGCAACCGGAATGCGTGCCTTCACAGCCTCGAGCGGCATTTGATACTGTGCACCCAGATCAGTCAAAGCCTCATCGAGTTCCTCATCAGAAACAGTGATCTGCTCAATCTCGACGATCTTCTCGAGTGCCAGTCGCAGCAGAACCTGCTTCTTGGCATCCTCCTCATAGGTATCACGCATCTGCTGAACCGTCATGCCGGTGAACTGCAGATACTCCTCCAAGCTCAGATCGCCGTACTGGTGGCGGAGCTGATGCTCGAACTCGTGCATCATCTGATCAATGCGACGCTCGTTCATGACATTCGGAACAACTGCATCGGTGTTGGCAATCAGCTTGTCAAAGACGATATTCTCGAAGCCGTTCTGACCTGCCTGCTTGGCACGCTCGGTCAGCTTTTCACGGATATCCGCCTTCCACTCCTCAACGGTATCGAACGTCGAAACATCCTTTGCAAACTCATCATCAACCTCCGGCAGCTCCTGTGTGGAGATGGCAAGCAACTCGATTTTGAACACAGCCGGCTTTGCAGCATACCGCTCATCGCCGTAGTTCTCCGGGAAGGTGACATTGATATCAAATTTCTCGCCGATTTCATGACCGACAATCTGATCCTCGAAGCCGGGAATGAACTGACCGCTGCCCAGACGCAGCTGATAGTCCTCGCCCTTGCCGCCTTCAAATGCGACATCGTCAATGAAGCCCTCGAAGTTGATCTTGACCTCATCACCGAGCTGTGCAGGACGATCATCCACGTCAATCTGACGTGCCTGACGCTGACGGAACATCTCAACCTGCTGGTTGACATCCTCATCGGTAACTTCCTTGATCACCATGGGGGCACGGATGCCTTTATACTCGGAAACGGTGACCTCCGGCTTGGTGATCAGCACAGCCTTACAGACAGCACCCTCTTCCTTCGAGCAGGAAACCAACTCCACGGAAGGACGATCCACAAGTGTAACACCCAAATCACTCACAATCTTGTCGAGTGTCTCAGGAAGCAGCTGATTGACAGCATCCTCATAGAACACATCTTCACCATAGGTGCGCTCCACCAGCTTACGGGGCGCCTTACCCTTACGGAAGCCTTTGATGGTGATGTTCTTCTTTGCGTGCTGATAGGCTTGATCACATGCCTTTTCAAACTCTTCTGCATCAAAAGAGAAGGTAACTTCTCTCATATTGATATCTGTTTTCACTTCGGATACCAGGTTCATAGCTTGTTCCTCCAAATTTCTTTTACGTTCATAATATCGCTGTCGATACAATGACAGATACACTTTATTATAGCACAAATGCAAGACTTTTTCCAGCACTTTTCCGCACTTCTTTGTTTTGCACAAATTACAGAATCTGCACAGGCTTGAATTTCACGAAATCGCCGGAAATAAGCCGATATTGCACCCCATCTCGTTCGCCATTGATCGCATAGGCATGACTGCTCATGCCATGCAGATGCCCGTAATAGCACTGCTGTACCTGATGTTTCCAGAGTACCTCCAGCAGCTCGAAATTACAGTGATTCGCAAAAATCGGCGGATAGTGCAAAAATGCAATCGGCGTCAAGCCCTCACGCTCTGCCGCACAAAGCGATACATCCAACCGCTGCGCTTCTCGGGCATTGACCTTCGCATTTGCCGGTTCATTCGGCTCCATATTCACCCAGCCTCGTGTACCGCAAATGCCGTAGTGTTCGTAGGCATAGTGGTTATTGTGGAGAAAGTGCACCGACTGCAGGTCGTGCGCATCGAGAAAGCTCTGCATTTTCGTCATGGTCGTCCACCAATAGTCGTGATTGCCCTTAAGCAAAATCTTCCGACCCGGCAGCCGATGAACCCACTGAAAATCCGGCAAAGCATCCGCAAGCGTCATGCCCCAAGAAAAATCGCCTGCCAACACGATGGTATCGTCCGGCTTGACACACGCAAGCCAATGCTGTTCCAGCAGCTGTGTATGGTTTTGCCAACCGCAAAATATATCCATCGGCTTATTCTGTACGCCAAAGGACAAATGCAAATCTCCGATGACAAATAAGCTCATGCAATTCCCAGCTGTGCCTTCACATAGTCTACCATCGCATCCTGTGCAACGCTGTCGGTGAAACGAACCGTCTTGCTGCGCAGCTCTGCCAGAGCAGTCGGAATCTTCATGCCGGTTTTCTTCCGGAGCAAATCGAGGATCTCGTACTCATCGGCATCTGCCGGCACGCTGTCAACCGCATCGAGTACCGCTGCACCGAATTTGTAGGGATTGGCAGTCGAGGCAATCAGCATCGGCAGCTTCTCATTGGTTTGTGCCAGATAATCTCTTGCCGCACAGATACCAACTGCCGTATGTGTATCGCTCAGATAGCCATTCTCACCAAAGACCTTACCGATAATGGCTTTGGTCTGGGTATCGTCCCAGAAGCTGCCCGAGAATTCCGCCTGAATGCGGTCACGCAGTGTACGGGGAATCGTATACGAACCGGTTTCCTTGAGTGCTGTAAACCACTCCCGAATCTGTGCATCGTCCTCATGAGTCATATGATAGAGCAAACGCTCGAGATTGCTGGAAATCAGGATATCCATCGACGGGGATACTGTTGCATGGAAGTCACGCTTGCGGTTGTACTCGCCGGTGCGGATGAAATCAGTCAGCACATTGTTGATGTTGGAGGCACAGACCAGATGCTGAATCGGGACACCCATCTGCTTTGCATACCATGCAGCCAGAATATTGCCGAAGTTACCGGTCGGCACGGTCAATGCAAACCGCTGACCGGGCTGCAAAATATCCCGCTCGAGCATCGTCACATAGGCAGAAACATAGTACACAATCTGCGGTACCAGACGCCCCCAGTTGATGCTGTTGGCACTGGAGAACTGCATGCCGTGATCGGCAAGTGCTTTCTGCATCGCCGGATCAGTGAAGATTGCCTTGACGCCGTTCTGGCAGTCATCAAAGTTACCCTTCACGGCACAGACACGGACATTCTCGCCCTCCTGCGTCTGCATCTGCCGTTTCTGCATCGAACTGACGCCGTCTTCCGGATAGAATACCATAATGCGAGTGCCGGGGACATCTTGGAAACCTGCCAAAGCTGCTTTGCCGGTATCGCCGGAGGTTGCCGTCAGAATGACAATTTCACGGTCAACACCGCTCTTCTTTGCGGCACGGGTCAGGAAATGGGGCAGAATCTGCAATGCCATATCCTTAAAGGCACAGGTCGGACCATGCCACAGCTCCAGCAGCATACAGCCGTCCTTCAGCGTTGCAATTTCCTGCACGGCAGGCGTATCAAAATTGCCGCTCTCATAGGCTGCCTTGGTGCATTCTCTCAGTTCTTCCGGTGTGAAGTCGGTCAGATACAGTTCAAACAGTCTTGCCGCACGCTCTGCATAGGACAGGAACATCAACGAATTGAAATCCTCTGCGGTCAGCTCCGGAATCGATGCCGGTACAAACAGACCGCCATCATCCGCAATACCCTGTGCAATTGCCTGTGCACCGGTCACTTCCAATGCCTTATTTCTTGTACTGTGATAAACCATAGAACACTCCATTCCGCCGTCAACACGGCTTTCAGTTTCCGTTAATCTCTATGAAAAGGCGGCATCATATTGCGTTGGTGTACTCCCATCAAACGCATCGACAACATAATGCACATCCAATACCGTCTGCCCCTGATAGACCACTTCTGCAACGTCAAAACGAGGCTGCAATTCTATGGGATGTTCGAGCAGATAACGTTCTGCTGCCTGCCAAATCCGTTTCTGTTTTCGGGCATCCACCGCTTCCATGCCGGATACTGCGGCATTCGCCCGTCGGGTTTTCACCTCGACAAATAAAATCCATGTATCCAGCCTTGCAATGATGTCAATCTCGCCGCCCCGAATCGTATAGTTGCGGCAGAGAATCTCTGCACCCTGCTGCTTCAAATAGTTACAAACAGCCTGTTCCCCGAAATCACCGATGGCACGTTTACTTTGCACGCTGCTCATAATATTTCTTTAGGAACGAGGGGCGATGGACCGGCAATACACCATATACATCCAAAGCCGCATAGTGCGCCTTTGTGCCATAGCCCTTATGTTTGGCAAACCCATATTCGGGATATTGGGCATCCAATTCCCGCAATGCGGCATCTCTCGCTGTTTTCGCAAGCACGGATGCTGCCGCAATACTCGCCGAAATCGCATCGCCGTGAATGACCGGCTTCACACGCTGCTGCACCGGCGGCAGTTGGTTGCCATCTACCAAAACCAAATCCGGCGGGAGCTGTAAGCTCTCCACAGCACGTTTCATGGCAAGCAAAGCTGCATGGAGAATATTCAATTCTTCGATTTCCTCGACGGTTGCCGAGGCAATCCGCCACGCCAATGCCTTCTCCTTAATGAGTGGCACGAGCGATTCCCGCCGTTTTTCGCTCAGCTTTTTGCTGTCATTCAAACCGGGAATCCGTGCATCCGGCGGCAAAATCACCGCTGCCGCATACACATCTCCCGCCAAAGGACCTCGTCCTGCTTCATCCACACCGCAGAGCAGCGGATATTTCTGCCGCCACGCAGTATCATAGGCAAACAAGGACATCTGTACAGAAGGGGTTCGGCTCATGGTGTCGCCTCCTCTGCATATGGTCGCTCCAGCGTAATCCGTCCGAGCTTTGCCGCACGAAATTCATCGAGCAGCGTAATGGCGGCTCGTTCGATATTCGCCACACCGCCTGAGAGCAGCATACTGCGATTGCGCGCCATCATCTCAAGCAGGTCAAAGCCGCTGCCCTCGGCATCGAGCGGAATTTTGTACCGTTCGAGCAATGCCTGCGGATACTCCTCATGCAGCAATCGCAGTAGCTTTGCCGCCAATGCCTCCTGATCGAGAATCGAATCCCGAATCGCACCGGTAAATGCCAATCGGCAAGCGACCTCCTGATCATCGAGCTTCGGCCACAGCACACCGGGGGTATCGAGCAGTTCTACGCCATTCGCCACCCGAATCCATTGCTGTGTACGGGTGACGCCGGCACGATCCTCCGCCTTGGCACGCTTGCCGCCTGCCAAACGGTTGATTAGCGAGGATTTTCCAACATTCGGAATCCCCAGAATCATCACACGAATCGGTCTGCCCTTCATGCCCTTTGCGGCATAGGCAGCCAATTGCGGTTGCAGCAGCGTTCGCAATGCCGGTTCAAACTGCTTCAAGCCCTTGCCCGATTTGGAATCGGCAGTGATCACGGCAGCACCCTGCTTGCGAAAATACTGCAGCCACTGTGCAGTGAGATTGGGGTCAGCCATATCGGCTTTGTTGAGTATCACGAGCCGAGGTTTCCGACCGGTCATGCGGCCGAGTTCGGGATTCCGACTGCTCAGCGGTACTCTTGCATCCAGCAGTTCCGCCACGGCATCCACCAGACTCAGACTTTTGGTAATCATGCGTCTGGTTTTCGCCATATGACCGGGAAACCACTGTATATCCTTCATATCTTCCATAGCACCATCCATTTCCGGTCGCCGGATTTATTCAATCCGTTCAAACGCCGAGCCGAATGACGATACGGTTCCGATACGCATCCAAACCTTCCCGATGATATCGGATTCCGGTACCAGACCCACATCCGGATGCCGGCTGTCCTTTGAAATATTGCGGTTGTCGCCGAGGACAAAGACATAGCCCTCCGGCACGGTAATCGGGTACTCGAATGCACCCTCATCCCGATGGGTAGGGGTATTGACATACGGCTCATCCAGTGCTTGATCGTCTACATACACAATGCCGGACTCAAAATCAATGCGCACGGTCTGACCGCCGGTGGCAATCAGCCGTTTCACAATGCGTTTGTCCAAACCGTTCCCCTCGACAAGAGCACCGTTCTCATCCAATGTATAAGCCTCATCGCTTTCGAGAATCAGCACATCGCCATTCTCATAGTCCCGATCCATACGCAGGACAAGCAAACGGTCGCCGTTATTGAGTGTCGGCACCATCGAATCGCCATCCACATTCGCAAAGCAGAACACAAATGTAAACAGCATCAGCACCACAAACACCGATACCGCCACCGATTCCAGTAAATCCAATACATCATCCAAAAAGCCGGATTTGTGCGTTGCTTCCTGCTTTGCCGATTCTTCCGGCTGTGCGGTTTCTTCTGCCTGTACGGATTCTTCCGGCTGTACGGTCTCCTCTGTCTGTGCGGATTCTTCCGGCTGTATGGTCTCCTCTGTCTGTACAGATTCCTCCGATTGTACGGGGTCAGCCGTCCGCATCATTTCCGTAACTTCCGCAGCCGGTACAGTTGATTCTGCCGTTGTCGGAGTTTGCGCCGGCACTTGCGGTTCTACCGGCTTATTCTCTTTCTTCTTCATATGCCCTCCTTACGACAGAACGCCAAACCGATCGCTCCAAGACATACACAGCTCTTCATTTCGACCGTAACGCAAAATTACCTGTCCCATCACCTGTTCTTCCGGCACAAGTGCTACATTCGAGCTGC
The DNA here is from genome assembly GCA_944388075.1 of uncultured Clostridia bacterium. Lineage (GTDB taxonomy): Bacteria > Bacillota > Clostridia > Oscillospirales > Ruminococcaceae > Firm-04. The sequence goes on from CALXHI010000037.1 coordinate 29,140, forward strand.
GGCTGTCGGTGCTGTTCTGGCGGTTGTCACCCATCACAAAGACATAACCCTCCGGCACGGTCAACGGATAGGTGAACGCCCCGTCATTTCGTGTGGTGGGAGCGGCAATATACGGCTCGTCCTGCAAGACACCGTCCACCGTCACCGCACCGGTATCGAAATCAATATCGAGCATTTGCCCGCCCGTTGCAATCACACGCTTTACCAGTACAATTCCCATGCCTGCTTTGTGAGCAACCTGTGTCTGTGCGGCATCGGTGAAATAACCGGCTTCAATATCGTTAATGATGACAATATCGCCGGGCTGCGGTTCATAAAACAGGCTGACCATCAGCAATTTATCTCCATGGTAAAGCGTTGGTTTCATGGAAGAACCGTCAACCGTAGCCGGACGCAGCACAAAGGTGAACAGCATCAGAATGACAAATATCGTTGTCGCCGCCGTTTCGAGCAGATCAATGATATCTCGCCACGAAAATCTTTCTGTATTCGCTTGTATTTTTTTGGATGTATGTTCGAGTGCAGCCATTTTACGCTCCCCTTTTCAGCACATTTCTGCCCATATAAAACAAAAAGGGACATAGCGTCCCCCCTTGTTTTTTGCTTCAGCGAACCAGACCCTTGACCTTTGCAGCCTTACCGACTCTGTCACGCAGGTAGTAGAGCTTTGCTCTGCGAACAACGCCTCTGCGGACGATCTCGACCTTCTCCACTGCCGGAGAGTGAACCGGGAACACACGCTCAATACCGCAGCCATGTGCGACACGGCGAACGGTAAAGGTTTCATTGATGCCGCCGTGCTTCTTGGCGATGATCGTACCCTCAAAGACCTGGATACGGCTCTTGTCACCTTCCTTGATGTTGACATGCACCTTGACGGTGTCACCAACACACAGATCCGGGACATTTTCCTTCATGCTGGACTTGCTGATTTGCTCCAATGCGTTCATAGGGATAACCTCCTTGATTGTTTATGGATGTTCATATGCAGCGTCATAGTATGCGGCAATCGCATCAGACGAATGTCTGTGAGCAAACAGACCTGCCAGCGGACCATCCTTTGTCAGAATGTGTATTTTCGGCAAAAAAGCCACAGCTACGCCGAAAACCTGCATTTTGACCACGCCGATCAAGACCGGCGGATATTCAAATGCTGTATCATTATATCACATTTCCATCTAAAATGCAAGCTTTTTCCGAAATTTTTCTGTTTTTGCGAATCCAAGCCGTCTGTGCATATGCTTTCTGTACGCTTTGGCGAATGCTGCATTCATTCGTGCAGCGTAAACAGCCATTTGCAGCAGCAGCTTGCATCGGTGATATCGGGATAGCAACTGACGCATTCGCAGGTAAAGCGGTCATCAATCGTCTGCGCAAAGCCTGTATACTCAACCAAGCCCACGGATTTACACGGATGCAGCGCCATGCCCTTTCGCTTACGAGCGGTCTGCACTCGGCAGTCAATCGCTGTATAGGTCAACGTATTGCCGACAATTTCAATATCGTCCCGATTGATATGCGCATAGAATCGCAATTGCAAGGCTTTCGCCAAGCCTTCCAAGCCGGCATGTTCGGGCAGCTTCAGAAATTCCTTGATGCGCTTTGCCTCAATGACCGTAAACCGCCGCCATGCCTCGGCATCATGCTGCATCGCCGCATCCATGCCAAGTTCTCGCTCGACCGACTGAAACCATACGCCATCCATCGCCAACCAGTTTTTGGAATAGAGCGTGATCAGCTCGATCAGCTCTTCTTTTGAGTATTGCGACAAATTCAATTTGGACTCCATAATCCACACCTCTTTATATAAAATAAAAATCCGAATGATTCCGTCAGAACCACTCGGATTGGATGGAGACAGAGGGACTCGAACCCGCGACCTCACGGATGTGAACCGTGCGCTCTAACCAGCTGAGCTATGCCTCCGTAGCTGTTACCAGTACAGTATACCACATCTTTATCGATTTGTCAAGACCTCGGTACAATTTTTTTCAAAGAAGCCCCATGAACAGAATCTGCCATCCATGGGGCGTGAACATTAGCGATACAGGGCATTGATTTCCTCGCTCTGATGACCTGCCGCACCGGCACAGTCATAGTCCTCCTTGAACAACTGTGTCAGCGTGCCGAACGGAACCGTATGGCGGCCGCCTGCATAACGATACTGCGAGATACGGAACATAATCTGCGAATCGTCACAGGCATCCAGCACAATCGACATGTCCCGATCGGTCTGCTCAATGCCGTAGTAACGGGGCGAAGTCGAGAACTGGAACAGCTCCTGCGTACCGAACGATGAGGTATGGACAATCGTCAGAATCGGCTTACGGTTTTTCCACATCTCCTCCTGCTTTGGGGTATCCCAAAACGCATCGGCAGCAATCAGCTCCGGTGTCACAGGCATATCCAAGGTTTCGAGTCTGGCACAGCCGGAAAATGCACCCATATGAATGGCACGAATGGTACGGGGCAGCTTCACAGATTCCAATGCAGCACAGTTACGGAACGCATTCGTCTCGATGGTCGAAATGCCCTCTGGAATGATAATGCGGCGCAGCAAGCCACAACCTTCAAAGCAGCCCCTGCCGATTTTACCATAGCTGCCATCGGGGTAGCGCATGGTATCGGGGAAATTGAATTCCTCCATGACGTCACAGTCCCGAAAGGCATAGTCTCCAATCTCACAAACCCGTTCGGGCAGCAGTACCCGCTTCAGACTGCGGCATTCCCGAAATGCGTTTGCGCCGATGACCAGCACCGTGGGTATCAGCTGTACCTCAACCACCGACTGACCCTGAAATTCGCCCATTTCCACACGGTCTTTGTTCTTTGTTTTCAGAACATCGCTATTGTTTTTCTTGGAAAACAGTCCCATTGCAGTATCCTCCTTTGCAATATCGTTCAGCCGGTCTCGGCCACCGGCATAACGGTTACGAAAAATACTTCTGCTTTCTGGTCAACCGCAGCAGCAGCTCCAGACGCATTTCATTTTGGTATTCGGGTTTCACCATATAGTAGATGTAGCTTTCCAGTACATTGATATCCGGCAGCGAACGTCCCTCCAGCTTGAAATTGCGATAGCCTGCCGGCACATACTGCTCATAGATGGCTTCCGGTGTCACATGCGTGCGGAAACCGGTTGTCGCATAGAGCGGCAGCTCCATGTACTTGCAGGTAAAGGATTGTACATCGAGTCTCGGCGGTGTTGCACCGGGCTTGGCGGTTTTCGCCCATTTGGCATATTGCAGCTGCGACTTACCGATACAGCGATAATGATCGCCGCGGCGTGGGCAATCCGGATCGCAGCAGGCATCCACCAAAATCTCACAGCGTTCCGGTGCGGAAATCTTGGACAAAACCTCCCAATTGTTATTGTGCCGATAGTCCAGCACTACCAGCTGATAGGGCTTTGCCAATTCCGCCTCCAACGCCTGCGCATCGGTCAACTCCTTGCAGGTAGACGAAATAATCGGAAAATTCGGGTAGTTTGTGCGGATATAGTCCTCCAGAATCGGCGATGCCACAATGACCTCATTCAGCCCATTGTCAGCAAGCTTCAGCAAGCGATTGCAAAAGCCGTCCTGCAAATGCTTCTCCTCAATCAAGGGATTGGTGAAGGTGTAGCGACAGGGAATGCCCTGGTCATTGAAGGACTTCAGCACCGCCTTCATGACACGCTCATCGCACTGTCCCTGAAAGAATCTGCCGCCATTCCAAAGTGCCGTCGGGAACACACCGTAAACCGAGCCGATCGTGACATTGTCCCGAAACTTTTCCGGGTGGTTGTGCATCGCCTGCACCAACAGCATGTTCAGCGTAAAATGCTTGAGGAAATCCGGAATATGAAAACGAATCTGCTCGCTCATCACAGTCACCCTTACATTTTATAGGTATAGACAATCGAAGTGACCTTGCCGCCCTCGAGGAAGAATTGCAGTGCCACGCCCTCACCGTTATAGGAAGCATAGGCAGCAGTCTGCTGAGACGGTTCGCCGCAGACAGCAGTCACGGCCTCAAGCGTATCACCGACCTTCACGCCCTCATTGGTTTGTACCGTCGCATCGGTCAGCGTGACCGCATATACCTTATTGAGATTGTCCTGCGGATAGGTTTCGATGGTAAAGCCATCGTAGGTGTAGGTATAGCTTGTACCCTCAAACGCACAGGAGGGTGCGTCAAATGTCGATTTCGGCTCACCGAGTGCCTTGACGATGGCATCCGCATCGGCATTGATGGCAATTTCCGTGCCGTTTATCTTCCAAGCATAGCTGACCGTGCCGGGCTTCACGCTGCTCTGCTCTGCCATATAAGCCGGATCACTGGTTTCAATCGTGCCGGTCATGGGTGCTTTGGAATCGGTGCTTGTGACGGACTCTCCACAAGCGGTCAAGGCTGCCGTCAGGGTCAATGCCGTCAGGACAGCGGCAACTTTATGATTGCATTTCATATGCGTCTTCCTTTCTGTTTATGTGGTTTCGGGTTCGTGAATGCTGCCGTATTGCTCGAGGTTTTGCAATTGACGTGCCAGCTCCGCATCATAGCGTTCGGCAATCTCTGCCCAGTATGCGTCCAATGCCGCATCTCCACGGCGGTCAGACAAAGCATACTGTTCCTGCATATAAGCCCCGAGCCAATCGCTCAGCTTTTCCGCACCATAGACATTCAGGTGCAAGCCTGCGTCATAGGTATCGGTTGCAAAATCAATACCGGTTTGCGCAAGCAGTTTTTCCTCAAGGAAATTGATGTATACCAAGCCGTGCTGCTCGGCATATGCAACGATTTGCTCGTTCCACTCGTCATACCAATACGGATAGAGCGACGGTGCTTTCATCAGCACCAACTTCACACCCTTTTCTTCACAGAGCATCCGCATTTTGTCAAGATATTCCCAACAGACATCGCCAAACCCGTAATCCTCGAGCGGCCGTCCGGTCGGAACATTCTCTGCCGACTTGACATCGGCACGCAGGTAATAGCCGCTGAAGAAGTTCGGTTCAACCCCAAAGTAATACCGAAAATCGTCTGCCGTCAATTCACTCCAACGGGAATGATAGCGCAAAATCGGGAATACATACGAGGCAAAATTCTCCTCTTCGGTCATGGACGCTTGAATGGCATGGACTTTCGAGGGCGACCATTTCATGCCCTCAAGCGACATACGATTATACGCCTCATTCTGCGGTGTATCGTACTTCATCGACAGCACATTGAAGAACACGACCTTTGGTGTTTCGTAACGCAGAGCATCTTCGAGCAGGTAATAGGACTGCCAAATCAGCTGCTGCGCCGAGCCTCGAATATAGGAGGGAATGCCGTACTGCTCCCAGAGCCGCACCGGCGAGACATTTTCATACACCTCACAGTCTCCGACAAAGAGTACATCGTGGGTATAGTTGCTTTCATAATAGTCCGCAATGAGATTGCCCTCGACCACATCGGACATATACTTTGGCTGCAAGAGCCGCTGTGCCGCAGCAGCCAAAACGATGGCGGAGATCAGCATCGCAGCACCCGAAAGCACAATTCGTTTGGTTGTCATGATATGCCGCCTTTCGCTCAGAACTGGTTATAGATAAACTGACTGGAATCGTAGCCAATGCCGTATGCGCCGAAAATCAGCACAATCAAGAACAGTGCAACCGTCATGGCGCAGCTGAGCACCGGCGACTTCTCGAGAATCCGCTGCCGCACACTGCCCTTGCGTCCGAGCATACTGGCAACGAACAGCAACACCATTCCCACAGCCAATACGATATAGTCCGATACGGACAAGGAAAGCTCGAGCAGACTGCCGTCCCACAGCACCGAAAAATTGCCTTTCGTAAACATACTGCCGAACATCCGAAAGGTCAGCGGTACATCTCGATAGCAGTCAAACATACGCAGACAGCCCATCAGCAATGTAGTACGAAGTGCCTGAAAACCGCCATAGGCATGGGTATTGCTCCAGGCGAATCGTTTGTGGAAGCGATCATAGAGCGGCGTCAATCGCTCCGAAATGAGAATGATCACCGCATTCATCAAGCCCCAGACAATAAAATTCCATGCCGCACCATGCCACAAGCCGGTCGTGAACCAGACGATCAGCGTGGCGGCATAGACCGGCACGTATTTGCCGATGGTCTTGCCCAAGGTCTTGCGGCTCCACTTCGAGAGATTGAGCATCGGGGCACAAACGCTGATGGGATAGAACAGATAGTCCTTGAACCATGTACCCAAGGTGATATGCCATCTGCGCCAGTATTCGGTGATATTCTTCGAGAAGAACGGCCGCTCAAAATTTTCTGCCATCGGTATGCCCAGCACCTGCCCGATACCAATCGTAATATCAATGCCACCGGTAAAATCGGCATAGAGATTGAGCGTGTAATAGAGAATGCCGATGAAGGCATACACGCCGTCATACTGTGCCGGATCGGAAATTAAGGTTGTGACGGCAGGCAGAATACGGTCAGCCAATACCATCTTTTTCAGGTAGCCCCACAAAATCCGCTGTGTCCCGAACAGGACTCGTCCGGCCTGAAAGCCATTGCCGGCGAACAGTCCCTGTGCCAATTGATCATAGCGGCTGATCGGACCTTGAATGAGCTGCGGAAAGAACGATACAAACAGTGCAAGCCTTGCCGGGTTCTTTTCGCAGGCATATTTCTCCCAGTATACGTCAATGGCATAGCCCATGGTCTGGAAAGTATAGAACGAAATGCCCATCGGCAGCAGCAGCTGTGGTACGGCGAACACATCGCCCTGCCCGAACCAGCCTGCGATACTATTGATGTTACGCAGCGTAAACGCACCGTATTTGAGTACCGCCAGAATGCCGAAATTCAGCAGCAAGCAACAGACAAGCAGCCAAAAGCGTTTCTTCTGCATCTGCTCCTTGTATGCCTTTTTCTCATCCCGGCTCCAGACGGATTTGTTTGCCGCCAAGGTTTCCTTGCGTTGGTCGGCAATCCGTTCCATGGCACAGGTCAACAGGTAGGTGCTGATGGTTGTTGTCAGGATAAAGAGCAGATTCTCAAGTCCCGAACAGGCATAAAAGCCATAGCTTGCCGCCAACAGCAGCATCCAGCGAAACCGCTGCGGTATCACGAAATAGACGATGCACAGGATCGGCAATCCAACTAAGAATGCGCCCGATGTAAACAGCATCAGTCTTCCTCAAGCGACTCGACGAGAGCCGCCAATGCCGCTGCGGAATTGAAGTTTTCCGGAACGATCCGGTCTGCCGGGATCTTGACATCAAATTCATTGCTGATTTCAGTAATGACCGTAATAATGTCAAACGAATCGAGAATTTCATCGTCAATCAGCGTCGTGCAGTTCTCAAAATCCACATCCTCATGCAAATCCTTGAGAATGCTCAAAATGGTTTCCATGGTTTCGCTCATGGGAATATCATCCTTTCACATCATGCTTCTTCATAAATCGCTCGCAATGCGGTACGATTGAGTTTTCCGTTGGGGGTATGGGGCATCTCGTCCAGCTTGCGAATGAGATTGGGCTGCATATAGCGTGGCAGCCGCTGCTTGAGGTATGCCGCCAGCGCCGGTTTCTCTGCCGCTCCGGTATAGAACAGCACAATCTTGCCCTTTTGGTTGTCATAGATACAGCCAACTGTTTCCACGCCATCGAACAGACCGCAGTTGATCTCGATCTCGCCCAGCTCAATGCGATGTCCCATATGCTTGATCTGGTAGTCCTTTCGGGACACAAATACCAAATCACCGTCCTCATTATAGCGGCCGATATCACCGGTACGGTAAATCAGCTCCGGATATCGGGTTTGCAGGGGATTTTGCACGAATACCTCTGCGGTTTTCTCCGGCTGTCCGTAATAGCCCATCGTCAGGCAAGTGCCTCGAATGCAAATTTCACCGGGTTCACCGTCCTTGACCGGTCGGTTCTCCGCATCGAGCAGGAGAATGCCGGTATTGCGGAACGGCTTGCCAATCGGAATGGCATCCGTATCGGCAAATTCCCGATTGACATGGTAATAGCAGCTCATGCCGGTCGCTTCAGTCGGACCATAAAGATTGGTAAATTTTGCATGCGGGAGCACCGACTTCCAGATACGGAACTGCTTAACCGGAAAGACCTCGCTGCCAAAGGCAATCGTGTGCAGCGCTTCGGGCTTAACAGTATCGAATGTGCCGGTGGCAGAAATCATCGTCAATGCCGACACAACCCAGCAAATCGTGTTAATGCGGTGCGCATTGAGATACTCCACCAGCTTGATCGGGAACGAGAAGCAGGATTTCGGCACAAGATAAGTCGTAGCACCAAATTTCAAAGTCGGGTACATCTCTTTCAGACAAGCATCGAAGTAAAGCGGTGCCTGATTGCCGAATACGGTTTCCTCAGAGAAATCCAAGGTTTCCGACAGCGTTTCGATATAGTCAATCACCGAACGGTGGCATGCCAGAATACCTTTCGGAATCCCGGTCGAGCCGGAGGTGAATACAATATAAATCGGGTCGGTATCGATTTGGCGATTGCGAATCGCCTGCAAAGCAGCATCATCGGGTGTCGTCTTGATGATGGCATCAAAGCGCAGTACCGCATCGGCATAGCCATATTGCACAAGCAAAGGCTCGGTCACGGCATCGCAAATCACCGCACGGGGTTTGAGCTGCTCGAGAATCCGCTCAATGCGAAATGCCGGCATCTCTACATCAAGCGGCACATAATAGCAGCCCGCATAGACAACACCGAAAAACGCATTGATTGCCGACGGTGATTTCTCCATAAACACCACAATCGGCTCACCGAAAAAGCCGCATTGACTGAGCTTTGTGCCAATGGCTCTGGCATTGCAATAGACCTCCGCAAAGGTCAAGGCTTCTGCGTCATTGGCAAAGGCAATTTTATCGGGACAGCGTGGTGCAGTCTGCTCCAAATATTCGAGTACATTCGTTTGCATGCTCTCATCCTCTTTATTTATGGCGACACCGCACAAAGATTGTGCGTCAGATGCGCAGTCGATTTTTTCGTCAGATGAAACAAAAGGCGCAGGAAATACTCTGTGTATTTTCGAGCATTTTTGTGAAATACGACGAAAAAGCGCAAGCAGATGGCGTACAAAACCGTCAGGCGGGCTTTGTGCGGTGTTGCCTTATATGTAACGCTCACAGCAGCCGATAATCCGGACGCACCGAATAGCCGCACGCCCGAATGGCAGAGGTTGCCAGTACCGCCATCGCATCGAGATAGCCCTCGCCAATGGCTTGCTGCTGCTGTACCACGGACAATTCCGTACAGCCCAAAATCACACGTTCTGCGCCCTGCTGCCGCAGACCATTGGCAACCGCATGAAACGAACGCAGCGAAACAGGCTGTCCGCATTTGACCTGGTCATAAATCATACGCATGACAATGCGCTGATGCTTTGGCATGGGCACAACACAGTGAATGCCCTCCGCTTCCAATGCCGCCTGAAACAAGCCGGCTTGCAGCGTACCATCCGTTGCCATGATGCCGGCAGTGCGGATACCATGAGCGGAAAGTACCCTTGCAGTTTCCCGAATCGGGTGCAGCAGTTCCGCCGAAAACGTCTCTGCCATGACATCATAAAAGCCATATGCCGTCATACAGGGAATGGCAAGCACTTTAGCTCCCATCTGTTCCAGACATTTGCCCGTATCGAGCAGATTGGGCAATGGGCTTTCCGTGCTTTGCCCAAGCAAGCAGGCAGTGCGGTCGGGCGTATCCGGTCGGCTGTACAAAATCGCTTCGATATGCTCCTGATCACGCTTGGCATCGGTCAATGCCGTCAGCAGCGAGAGGAACTGTGCCGAAGCCATCGGACCCAAACCGCCGATGATGCCGAGTTTCTTTTTCATAGGCATTCCCCTCGTATCCTCAGGGCGTTGCCGGATACAGGCTGGTATCCCGCTTGAAACAATTGCCGTTGCGTGCGGAGTAGGCATCCATCTCCGCATCGGTCAACAGGAAGAAGTCGGATCGTCCCACACGGGGTGTTGTGTCAAAGTGATACCATTCTCCGTCCACCTTCACCAGATTCCAAAAATGCTTGGCTGAATTTTCTGTTGGCGGAATATGCTCGACCAGCATATTCTCCACACCGGCACATTCCAGCAGCAGCCATGCAAAACCATAATAGTTCCGGCAGTCGCCATAGCCGCGTTGAATGGCAACCGCAGCCGCATATTTCCAGTCGAGCACATCCTTGTTATCTTTGTAGAACATATGATCCTGCACATAGCGATAAAGCTTCCAAGCCCGTTCCCGTTCATCGAGATCCTCGGTAAGGATTTGTTCGGTAATCGCATAGCCCATGCGATAGATGGTATCGTCGGTCAGGGTGGTGACATCGGTATCAAACGGCAGCACCGTCAGTGTAACCGGTACTTCTGCCGTATTGCCCGCCGCATCGGTTGCTACATAGGTCAGCGTATGCTCCCCTTCGTCATACTGTGCAGGCGTCATATCGTCCTGAAGCTTGACCGCAACCGCACCGTCATTCGTGTCCTTTGCCGTCACGCCGTGCAGATAGGAAATTTCCACGCCCTTGAGAGTCACCAAATCCACCGCACCGGTAATCACCGGCGGCTCTGCATCGCCCACCACCGAATATGCCACCTCCACTGTTGTCTGATTGTCGGCTTCATCCGTCAGAAGAATCTGCACCGTCCGATCGCCCAAGCTGCTGACATCCGGTTCTGTGACAAATGTCATCGTCACGGCACTTGCATCCTCGCAGGACGCAAAGAAATCCTCACAGGTAATCGGCTGATTGACATAGAAACGGCATGGGTTTTTCGGCTCTGCCTGCGGCGGCAGCGTATCCGTAATCATCAGCGTAAAGGGATAGGTGCCGCTCGCCATCGTTACCGAAATATCAAACGATCCCAAGGTATCAAAGTCGGTCGGTGCTTCGGAAAATATCGCATCGGCATAGTTTTCTCCCAAAATGGCAGCTGCCGTAGCATCCGTTCCCTTTTCCCATTGCAGAACGGATTCCTGAATGGTCAGCGTTGCATTTTCCACCCGCAGTGTGCCATCTGTCATTTCCAGTTGAATGGCGATCGGCTGTGTGCCAACTTCCGCTTTCGGGGCTGCGACATAAGATGCCTTTCGCACCAGACCGTTTGCCTGCTCCGTTAAATAGGCATTGGCATCGGGAATCGGTTCTACGCTCCAGAGCGTTTTTGCATCTGCCACATAATCCGGACCTTTGAGCAAAGACGGCGTTTCAGCCCCCCGTGGCACTAAGAGCCAAATCAGCAGCAAAATCAGCAGAGCACATCCCAGCAGCCCTGCCAGTCCATATACAACAGAAAGCAGTTTCTGACTATTGCGTTTCGGCGTTGCAGTTCGTTTCATGACGAAAAGCGTCCTTTCTTTATGTGTAAGGGGACAGCATTCCCATCTGCGCCCCTGATGTCGTATCTTACATTATAACCCGTAACCGAATATCTGTCAAGACATTTTGCACAGCCAACCGCAAAAGATTCCGTTCTGCTTTATTTTTCTGTTGTATTCTCGGAAAATAAAGTGCAATTTGCTCATTGCCGCTGCGACCTTCAGCAAATCTTCATCTTTCCTTACAGGTTTTGCACTTGCATCCCATGCACAAACTATGTATAATAAAATCATACCGAGCAGAAGCTCAGCCGTAAAACAAAAAGGATGTGATTGCATGGAACGTATTTTGATTTGTGATGATGAGCGAGATATTGTTTCTGCCCTCAGCATTTACCTTGCCGCAGAGGGCTGGGAACCGGTCGCAGCCTATTCCGGTGCAGAAGCCGTCACATTGGCTCAGTCCGGCACAATTCAGCTGATTTTGATGGATATCATGATGCCCGAAATGGATGGCATTACCGCTATGGCAGAGATTCGCACATTCAGCAATGTGCCGATTATCCTGCTGACTGCCAAATCCGAGGACTCCGATAAAATTCTCGGACTGAATGTCGGTGCAGATGATTACATCACCAAGCCCTTCTCCCCTGCTGAGGTGGTCGCAAGGGTACGCTCGCAGCTGCGGCGGTATCTCAAGCTCGGCTCTGCTGCACCGAGCAGTGCCGATGTGCTGACCGTTGGCGACATCACGCTCGATTTGCAGGCGAAATCCGCAACCCTCAGCGGCGTACCGGTCAACCTAACCCCCATCGAATACCACATCCTCCTGCTCCTCATGCAACATCCGGGCAAGGTGTTTCCACCCAAGGAAATCTACCAATCCGTCTGGAAAACCAATCCGGAAGGCTCGGAAAATACCGTTGCCGTCCACATTCGGCATCTGCGGGAAAAACTCGAAATCAATCCGCAAGAGCCAAGGCAAATCAAAGTAGTCTGGGGACAGGGCTACAAAATCGAAAAGGCTTAAGGTGACGCATATGGCAAACGAACGCCGATACTCCCCCGCCTGCAAGTGGTTGGCGATTTTGATGACAGTCGTATGTCTTTGGGGTACTCTGCTGACAGCATTCGCTGCGGTCTTGGGGCTCATCTACGGCGTCTTTGATTCCAAAAGCACAGCGCAGCAGAGTAAAATGTTCTTTACGGAACATGTCAATTTCGATGATCTGTCACAATACATTGCAACCGTGCATAAGCAAGCCAATTCGCAAACCCTGAGCGACAGCGAACAAATCGCACTGTCACAATGGGAAGAACGTTACAGTCCACAAAACACCAATCTGCGCTTCATTGGACAGGACAAAAACATGAACGAGATTCTCTCCAATGTGCCGGAAGGAGAATCTGCGGAGCATCCCCGGCTTTCCGCCTCTTTTCTCCGAAATATCACCGTACAGGGCGAGAGTTACTATGTCGATGCCCATTTTGACGACTACACCATATTGAAACACACGGACCTTTCTTCCCTGTTGAACGAACCCGATGACTACGATTTATGGTACTATAAAGATGATGCGCTGGCATTGGCGAATGAAAACGGATTTCCGGTTGTCGTGCGCTATGTCAACGACCGCTTTACCATAACCATGCCCTATGCCACTGCAAGCACCATCGACTTTACAACAAAATACGGCCGCTGCGAATGGAGCATCGAAGCCGATTCCAATACCGCCGCACCCAACGATCCGGTAACAGTGCATATCCTCACCTATACAGAAGAAATTAGAACCATGGACATTTCGGAATACTATGTGCACAAAGCAGATGCGGCGTCCGAATTCTATTCCGATTGGACGAATGCCGAAACACTGCCCGATACCGATGTGCCCTACTATGTGACAGCGCAAACCCCTGCCATTGAATCCAAACTGCAAGAGGGCTTTGATATCCGAATTGTCGGCACGCCATCCACAACCAGTCTCTGCCACATCATCGTGTATCTGCCGGAAACTCTGACCGTTCAGGATACCTTAGCCGCTGACTGCCGACTGTATCAATGGCTGATTGCCTACAGCGACAGAATTCTGGTGGCTTTCTTTGTCTTCGTCGCTTTGACCGTTCTGTTCGCCATTCTCATGGGTCGGTATGCCGGTCATACAGCCGATTCTGTTGCCATCACGCCGGGCAAGCTGCATACTCTGCCCTATGAATTATTTTGGCTTCTGCCGACGCTGCTGATGCTGCTGTTTTTCGCCATGTTTCTCGGTTTGTATGGCTATACATGGAATTTCATGTTCTCCGCATTCACCGGAACGATGCTCTTTTTCAGCGGGCTTCTGACGCTGTTGCTGTATACAAGTGTCGTGCGGATCAAGACCGGCACGCTTTGCAGCAGTTGTTTCATTCTGCAATGTTTCCGGCATCTATTTCACTTTATGTTCCACACAAAATGGCGCAGTCTATTTCTCATTATCAGCTGTCTGCTGCTGTTTATACTCAATGTGGGACGGCTGCCGTACACCGCTGCATTCAATCGGTTTATCATCGTTCTGATTGATATTGCTGCACTGCTTTATCTGCTGTATAAACAGTATGCCTATGCCATGCTGCACAAGCGGGTACAACGCATGGAACAGGGCGATTTCCGGACCAAAGATACCCCCGTTCCCCTCTACGGCTTGGATCGGGATTTTGACAACCGTCTGGATCACATCACAGCATCGCTGCACCAAATCGTCGAGAACCAAACCAAAGCCGAACGCATGCGTGCCGAACTGATCACCAATGTCTCCCACGACCTCAAGACGCCGCTGACCTCCATCGTCAACTATGTCGATTTGCTCAGCCGTGAGCCGCTTCCCACTGAGCAGTCCGTAGAATATGTCGAGGTGCTCAAGCGACAGTCCGCACGGCTCAAAAAGCTGACGATGGATTTGGTCGAAGCATCCAAGGCATCGTCCGGGTCGCTGCAATTGAATTTGCAGCCAACCGATATGCAGGTCTTGCTCACACAGCTGATCGGCGAATATTCCGATAAGCTTGAGAAAAGTCATTTAGCTTTAGTTGCCGATATTCCCGAAACGCCGATGACGATTCTGGCAGACGGCCGCTATCTCTGGCGCATCTTCGACAACCTGATGAACAACATCTACAAATATGCCATGCCCAATACCCGTGTTTATGCTGATGTAGCGGCGACGGATACGCAGGTGACCATCGTGCTGAAGAATGTTTCCAATCATGCCCTGAACATCTCACCCGATGAACTGACCGAACGATTTGTGCGTGGAGATGGCTCGCGTAATTCCGAGGGCAGTGGTTTGGGATTGTCCATTGCAAAAGATTTGACGCATCTGCAAAACGGCACCTTGCAGCTGGAAATCGACGGCGATTTGTTCAAGGCAGCACTGCAATTCCCACTTTACACACCGCCGCAATCGGAATCCTCATAACGCAATTGTTTCATCGCATTGGCTGCATTTTAGCGATATGTGAATTCCCCCGCAATCAAAAACGCTCGTGTACCAACATACACGAGCGTTTGCGTTCTTTGATAGAATATCAAGTCGAAATCTTGCCGAAGTTGACACGCTCCTGCAGGTAGGCAACAAGCGAATCAATCGGAATGCGCACCTGCCCCATCGTGTCACGATCACGCACGGTGACACAGTTGTCGCTCTCGGCACTCTCGAAGTCATAGGTAATGCAATAGGGCGTACCGATTTCGTCCTCACGGCGATACCGCTTGCCGATCGAACCGGTTTCGTCGAAGTCGACCATGAAGTACTGCGACAGCATATCGTATACCTCTCTTGCCTTGTCGGAGAGCTTTTTCGACAACGGCAGGACCGCACACTTGAACGGTGCCAGTGCCGGATGCAACCGCAAGACGGTACGGCTTTCGGTTTTCTCCTTACCGTTGGCATCGGCAGAGGTCAGCGTTTCCTCATCATATGCCTCAACCAACACTGACAGAAACAGACGCTCTACACCCAAAGACGGCTCGATAACATACGGAATGTACTTCTCGTTGGTTTCCGGATCGAAATATTCGAGAGACTTGCCACTGGTCTTAATGTGCTGGGTCAGGTCATAGTCGGTACGGTCTGCCACGCCCCACAGCTCACCCCAGCCAAACGGGAAGCGATACTCAAAGTCAGTCGTTGCTTTAGAATAGAAGCAAAGCTCCTCCGGTGAGTGGTCACGCAGACGCAGGTTCTCCTCCTTCAGGCCGATGGTCAGCAGGAAATTCTTGCAATAGTTTCTCCAGTACCGGAACCATTCCAAATCCGTGCCGGGCTTGCAGAAAAATTCAAGCTCCATCTGCTCGAATTCACGCACACGGAAAATGAAGTTTCCCGGTGTAATCTCATTACGGAAAGATTTCCCGATTTGACCCACGCCAAACGGCACTTTGCGGCGTGTTGTACGCTGGATATTGGCGAAGTTGACGAAGATACCCTGTGCGGTTTCCGGACGCAGATACAGCTCGGACTTGCTGTCCTCGGTGACACCTTGGAAGGTCTTGAACATCAGGTTGAACTGACGAATGTCGGTAAAGTTTTCCTTCCCACAGTTCGGGCAGGGAATATGGTTTTCACGGATGTACGCCATCATCTGCTCATTGGTCCAGCCGGCAACATTTGTACCGTCAAATTCCTCAATGAGGTTATCGGCACGATGACGGGTCTGGCATTCCTTACAGTCCATCAGCGGATCGGCAAACCCGCCGATATGACCGGAAGCAACCCAAGTCTGCGGATTCATCAGAATGGCACTGTCCAGACCGACGTTATAGGGATTGGCATGGACAAAGAAATGCCACCATGCCTTTTTGATATTATTCTTCAGCTCGACGCCCAAAGGACCGTAATCCCAAGTATTCGCCAGACCGCCGTAAATCTCGGAACCGGCATAGACAAAGCCTCTGCCTTGACAGAGAGAAACCAATGTATCCATTGTTTTTTCGGTATTGTTCATAGCAAAACCGCCTTTCCATTCTGTTCTCCGTGCATGATTGGCACAGTATGACTTCTATATTATAATGCAGATTGGTGGAAATGTCAAGCGTATTTTATCATGGGTCGCCGCCCCAAGCCCTGCGAAGGGGACATTGAACCCTGCATCACCCATTTTACAGTGCCATAGCCGATACAAGCGGTGTGTTGGCTTTCGTCAACACAGTCTTGCCAAGAAACACATCTGTCTCGATTTTCTTTCCCGATATACCATTTCGGCATAAACTGTGGTATAATGGTTCTAAGATTTGAACCTATGAATGGAGGTGCTGTCCTTGGAACCCTGTATGACCAATCGAAACCATCTGGCACAAAGCTTTCAACGCTATCCGAAAGTATTCCTCGCCCTTGGCGATGAAACCCGACAGCAGATCATTCTCGCATTGCTCACGCATGAAACCATTGGCATGCGTGTCCCCGAATTGGCACAAAAGACGCGTTTATCCCGTCCTGCCGTTTCTCACCACTTGAAAATCCTGCGAGATGCAGGGCTCATTCAAATGCACAAGGTCGGCACGATGCACTATTACTATCTCGATGCCAATGCAAGCTGCTGGTCGGGGCTGAAAGCTCTGGTTGACCACATCAACGAACTGGTGCTGAAAAGTGCCGAGGCCGGCTATCCCATTTGGGAACAGGAACTGTTTACCACGAAAGGAGAATTACAAGATGACCATTCATGAAGCAATCCAAGCCCGTCACAGTGTACGGCAATACCAAAGCAAGCCCATTCCCACCGAAGTCATGCAGGCACTCGATGCGGAAATCACCGCTTGCAATGCAGAAGGCAATCTGCATATCCAAGCGGTCTACAACGAACCCAAAGCCTTCTCCGGCTTTTTGGCGCATTACGGCAAATTCACCGGTGTCACAAACTATATCGCCCTCATCGGCAAGAAAGCTCCGGATCTCGACGAACGCATCGGCTACTACGGAGAACGCATTGTCCTCAAAGCACAGATGTTCGGACTCAACACCTGCTGGGTTGCCATGACCATGAAAAAGGGCGTGGTCAAAGCCAATTGCAAGTTCAATGCCGATGAAGCACTGGTCTGCGTCTTGACACTGGGCTACGGCACAACCCAAGGGACTGCACAGAAATCCAAGCCCATGGATGCACTCTGTCAAGCTGCCGCAAAGCCCGATTGGTTTGTCAAGGGCATGGAGGCAGCCATGCTCGCACCCACTGCCATGCACCAGCAAAAATTCCGTATGACCTTAAACGGCGATTGCGTACATGCAGAGTCGCTCGGCGGTTTTTATTCCAAAGTCGATCTCGGCATTGTCAAGTATCACTTTGAAATCGGTGCGGATGGTCATCCGTTCCGTTGGGCAAAGTGATATGCACAAATACCAGCACCCCTCTGTGACAGCAGCCACAGAGGGGTGTTGCTTGTGCGGTATTGCCTTTCGTGTCGCCTTAGGCATTGGACTGCGTTTGCCGTTTGTTACGGGCAATCAGCAGCGTAATACAGAACAGGGCAATCGCAAAGCCCAGCTGCAAGCATACACACATGGCATAGTCGGTTGCGTTCCACGGCTCGCCGTTGTAGCCCGTGGCAAGATACAGCCCTCGTACATACCAGTAGGTCGGCAAGAACCGGCTGAACCGCAACACCGTTTCGCTCAAAAATTCCTGCGGTACAAAAACACCGCCCAGAAAGCACAGCAACAGATTCGCAGTTGTGACAATCATGTTCAAGACAAGGGTATTCGGTGCGGTTTGCGACAGGAACATGGTCAATACCGTACAGAACAGCATGAATACCAAGCTGTTCAGGTTGACATACCAACTGTTCCACGTCCAAAAATCCGAACCGAACAGCAATGCAGCAATGCCGGTCAGTAATGCGTAAACACCCAAAGATACCACAATGATACCAAGCGAAATTTGTGCGGTCTGGGACGAAGTGGAAATCGCAGAGCAGTTCATGCGGTTGCGGATCTCCTTCGACATCAACACCAAAACGGTCGGTGATATGGCAGATACCAACACACCAATCAGAATATAAGGCAAGTAACGGAAATACCCGATCATACCATTGCCCACAGTTCCGGCAGTTGTTTTCTCATCTTGCAGCGTTTCGACGGCAATTTGCGGTTTTGCGGTTTCCAATGCCTTCTGCGCTGCGGCATTGATTTCCAAGCCGCTGACCAGATAACCCGATACGGCAGTCAGATAGCGTTCCAGCTGGGCATCGAAAAGAGCTGCCGAATAGCTGTCCGGCACACGATAATCTGTCAGCAGAGGCTCGGTTTCCCCTGCTGCCAACCGTTCGGCATAGCCCTCTTCAATCGTCAGCACAAGGTCAACGCTGCGGAAATACAGCTGATCGAGTACGGCATCCTTCCCTATGATCGGTGCGGCAATTTCGTTGTATGCACTGATATACGCAATCAACGCCTTGCTCGCTGCGGTTTGGTCAAGGTCTGAAACGCTGATGGTCAGGCGTTCCGCTTCAAATCCGGTGTCCTGCTTGTCAAACTTGATCAACCCGATGGAAAGCGATACGAAAATTGCGATGTACATGAACATCACTATGCGGTATTTCTTCAATATCCGCAGAAACACCTTAAAGACTGGCATGTCGTTTCCTCCTTGTCATCAAAAATCCGGCAAACAGAAAGACCAATGTCATGATACCGAGAATCAGCAGCTTCTGCAAAAAGCGGTCATAGTCCTCATACATCGACAGACAGTAAAACAAATCGACAACGACCGCTGTCGGATTGATATCATTGAGCAGCGGGCAGGATGTCATGATCGCAGCCTTGATTTCTGCCACATACAAACCGCTGAACAAGCTGCTGCCGAGCGTCACGCCAATCGAAATCCCCACCTTGACAGTCTCCGAGAGTCCCGGAATCGCACCAATACAATATCCCATCGCAACACCCGTGAGCGTGCCTGCCAGTCCAGCAACATAGAGCATCGCAATCCGCTCACCCATATCAACACGCAGCACAAACAAAATATAGCTGATGCACACGCACATACTGAGCGACTGCACCAGAAAGGAAGACAGCGTATGTGCCGCAACGCATTGAAATTTGTGAATGGGCGATACAGTTTTTCTTGCCCCAATCGGCGAAAGATTGGCTTGATTGCTGACCGATGCCTGCAAGCCTCTCGAGCTGCCCATCATGGCTACCATGGCAAGCAGCGCAAAGAAATAATGGGCATACGGATCCATACTGCCCTGTGTCAACGGCTCTGTTTTGAGACAGTTCAGATCCTGCGACATGGCAGCCATGACCACATCGAGCCGTTCGGGCTGCTGTGCGGCAATGTCCTTGATGACTGCCTCCTGTACAGCATATTGCTCGAGAAAGGACTGAAGGATGGACGGTGCGACTCCACTGCCTCGAACCGTCAACGAAAGCGTTTTCCCCACAAAGACGATACCCTCAACCCGTTTGTCCTGCAAGAGCGTCTCAGCTTCGGCACGGTCGGCTTCCGTCACCGCAAACAGCGCATCCTCGCCCTCACTCACGGACTCCAATGCCATCGAAAACCATTCGTTTTCTGTTTGCGCCACAACTGCAATCGGGATTGTTTGAAACACTTCATGATCTTCATAAAGATTCCCGAATGCGCTATAAAAGGCTGTACTCAGCAGCAGCGGAAAGCAGAACAGCCAAAACAAAGACTGCTTTTCCCGCAATTGCGTCAGCAGGGAATATTTGAATTCATGCAGCATGGCGTTCACTCCTTATCCCGCAATTCTCGTCCGGTAATTTCCAGAAACACATCGTTCAGCGACGGCCGTTCGGAATAGACCCGTCCGAACGCAATATCCGCCTGTGCAAATATCTCCAGCAGCTTGACCAGATTGTGCTTGCCGCCGCTGCACAATACGGTCAGCGTATTATCTGCAAAGGCAGCCTCGTACACATATTCCAATGCACAAATCTGTTTCAGTACGGCATCGGGCAATTCTGCGGTTTCTACGGTAATGTTTTCGGTTCTGTGAATCATCCGGCGCAGTTCATCGCAGGTACCCATCGCAATGTTCTTGCCTTTGTCGATGATGGCGATGCGGGTACAAATCTGCTCGACCTCCTCCATATAGTGCGAGGTATAGATAATGGTTGCGCCCTGCCGATTGAGTTCCGTAATGCCCTCAAGAATTTTGTTACGACTCTGCGGATCAACCGCTACGGTCGGCTCATCGAGGATAATCAGCTTCGGCTTATGCGCAATGCCACACGCAATATTCAGTCGCCGCAGCAAACCGCCCGAGAGCTTTTTCGGATAGAATTTCTCAAACTCCTCCAGCCCGACAAACGCAATCGCTTCGTTGACATACTGCTTACGCTTTGCTTTATCGGTAATGTACAGACCGCAGAAATAGTCAATGTTCTCTCGCACGGTCAATTCCTGCAGCACGGCAACATTCTGCATGATGACACCGATCTGTGCCTTAATGGCATACTGCTCCGGATTCATCGGCTGCCCGAAGATCGCAATGCTGCCCTTGTCATAGCGCAGCAGCGACAGCAGGCAGTTAATTACCGTTGTCTTGCCCGAACCATTCGGACCGAGCAGACCGAATACCTCACCTTCTTGAATTTTCAGATTGAAATGATCCAGTGCAATCAGCTCCTGATACCGTTTGACCAAGTTTTCGATTTGGACTACGGTGTTTCCCATAAGATACTCCTTTCGGCATAGCCATTGTTTTCTGATGATAGCATACCATATTCCGGGCAATTGCGGTAGTGTATCCTGTCATTAATCCCTATGACATTTGTCATATGCTGGACAAATCTCCGATTTTGTGATATGATAGAAGCAAACAATCCTACCTTCCGAAAAGGAGAATGCCATGCCGCTCTTGCTCGACAAACTGATTTTGCTGCTAGGCTGTTTCGGGCTGATTGCCGGCGAATCCGATTGGCTTGCCGTTGGTCTGCCATTGGTCGCTGTCACATCCTCTGCCATCGCACAGCTTGCCAACCGCAATCGCCTGTCATGGACCATCGAACTCGGCTTTCTGGCGACCTGTATTGCTGTGCCGGAACTTTGCTGTTTCCTGCCGCTGCTGCTTTACGATATGCGCAGCAACCGCCATACCGTTCTTTGCTATGCCGCAAGCCTGCCGCTCCTTTTTGCTGTATATTTAGAATATTGGGCTTACCTGCCGCAAATTGCCCTCTTGCTGCTGCTTGCGCTGCTGCTCCACTACAAAACCGCCCGTATTCGTCAGCTGACCGAAACGCTTGTGCAAACCCGTGACCAATACGCCGGTGACAATTTCCGTCTGGAACGGGAACGGCAACAGCTACGGGAGAATCAAGACAATGCCGTTTACCTTGCAACTTTGCAAGAACGAAGCCGAATTGCACGGGATATTCATGACAATGTCGGACACTTGCTGACCCGTTCCATTCTGCAAGTCGGAGCATTGCAAATGATTTCCGATGAAACCCTCCGCACGCAAGGCTTGCAAGAGGTCGACAATACCCTCAATACCGCTATGACCACCATCCGCAACAGCGTCCATGATCTGCATAACGATGCCATTGATCTGCAAGCCCTGTTGGAGGATGCTGTTCAGCCCTTGCGGGATCATGGCATACAATTGCGCTGCGAATGGGATTTCTCTCAGCATATCCCCGAACCGCTCAAGCTCTGCTGTATTGCGATTGTCAAAGAAGGCGTTTCCAATATCCTCAAATACAGCAACGCCGATCGGGTGACAGCCATTTTGCGAGAGCAGCCGGCATTCTATCAGCTGGTGCTTGAGGACAATGGATATGGTGCTGCCATCAGAGACAGCGGCATTGGGTTATCCAATATCAAACGCCGTGTCGAGGATCAAAACGGCATTCTCAATCTCACAGCCGGCGAAACCGGATTCCGAATCTTCATTACCATACCAAAGAGGTGACCTATGCGTATTCTGATTATTGATGATGACAGCATCGTTGCCGCATCGCTCAAGACCATTCTCGAGGCAGGCGGCAGTATTACCGTTCTTGCAACCGGTCACAGCGGCACACAAGCCATTGAACTGTATCGGCAGTACAAGCCCGATGTGTTGCTGATGGATATTCGCATGGAGGGCATGAGCGGACTGGAGGCAGGCGAACAAATCCTTGCGGAGGACAAGAACGCCAAAATTCTCTACCTCACAACCTTTTCCGATGACGAATACATTGTCAAGGCTCTGCGAATCGGTGCAAAGGGCTATATCCTCAAGCAGGACTTTCAGAGCATTGCACCGGCACTGGAATCAGTTTGTGCCGGACAAAGTGTGTTCGGATCGGCGGTTCTGAAACGCCTGCCGGATCTGCTGCGGCAAGCACCTGTCCAAAACATGACAGAAACGGCGTTGACCGAAAAGGAAAAGAAGCTGACCGCCTTGATCGCACAGGGCATGAGCAATCGGGAAATTGCCGCCGCACTCTATTTGAGCGAGGGTACGGTGCGAAACTATATCAGCACGATTCTGGACAAGCTTGCCCTGCGAGATCGCACGCAATTGGCGGTGTACTATTACAATCATATAGCAGAATGAGCCATGCCGTTGCAGGGTGCGTCCCATACAAGAAACGCCCACCGTGTTTTCCTGCACGATGGGCATTTTGATATCACAGCTTGAATTCCTCTGCCGGATCGGCGAAAAATCCGAATCTCTCTTTACGGCAAGCACCAAATGCCGGTTGCTCCGCACTTCCACACCAATCTATCTGCGCCATAACAACACAACCCCAAGCCTCGAAGGATTGGGGCTTTTTCGGCAGAAACAGCTTGACAGAACCGTCATTTTGTGGTATGTTTAAAGTGATCCTGTATACAGGAAAGGAGCGAATGCACTATGAATACCAAAAAAAATGCCGCCTTGATGGCATGTGGTCTGATGCTGGCCGTCTGCACCGCATGCGGCGAAAGCAGCGGCATAACGATTGCCGAAAAGGATTTGCCCTATGGCGCAACCCTGACACGAAACGATAAGGACTATGCGATGGGTATCCAATATGACCATCGATTCATTCCGGAGGACTGTCTGCACACGGTCATTGACTACTACACCGCCATCCAAACACAGGATGTGGAACTGTTTCTCTCGTTACAGCTGCCGCTGTATCACGATTATCAAATGAACGAGGTTCTGGGCGGAGAATATACTGATGAAGAACTGGTCAAAAACAGCTATGAAGCCATCAAGGCGTTCTATGGATCGGACTTCATATACTCGATGATCGACATCACGGACGGTATTGCCGGAACGGAATACTCCACCAGTGCCAATCTGCTGGAGCTGCTCGATGATTTGGCGGAAGATGCGAACCAAGACAAAATTTCCGATGACATTGACGCATTCTATGAGCTGACGATTGACCGCTATCTGACCGATGTCGGCTCGGATGTGCGCTCCGAAACCGATTCGGCATTGCTCGAAGAGAAGCTGTTTGTGTTCCATTACGCAGATGATTGGTATATCATCTACAATTGAGGTGACCTATGAAACGCATCTATGCCCTGCCCCTTGTGCTGCTGATGCTGACCGCCTGTGGCACATCGGCAACGGATTCCGAAAGCAACCGCAATATTTCCATGACATCCGAACTGGTAGTGTCGATTTCGGATGAGAATTTCTATGAGCCATACGGTGACTGCATCAAGCGTTATTTTGAGGCGATTGAAGCAGGAGATTTCTCCGGCTATACCGAAACGGTCTACGCACCTTATCAGACCGCCTATGCCGAATTTCTCCAATCGAAAGGTGATGCCACACTCGAATCGAACTTCAAGAGCCTGCAACAGCAATTCGATGAAGATGGCTATGCGGACTGGCATTTCACCAACCTCGAGCTGTCCTACCATGCCAACGAGGATATCGACGCCTTTTTCGATGATTATGTCGAGTTTGGCGTATTCGACGAAGCCTTCGTCACCGCCTGCAAAGAAGATGCCATCGAAATTCGAGACGTACAGTTTACGCTCTATGCGCTCTATACGGGCGATACCGAAGCCACGCCGGTTGTTCGAGATAGTGAAATGATTGTCATTCGTACCGATGAGGGCTGCTATTTGTTCGGCTAAACAGAATATCGGTAACACAAAGCGGTTAGAGCCTCGCTATTCTAACCGCTTTTGCCGATATTGAAATGGTATCTTATGGTGTATCCTTAGTATCCGATGGTGTATCTTCGGTATCGAAATCGGAGGCATCCGTATCCGGTGTTTTTGGTTGCTGCGCATCATAAATGCCCTTGACCGCCTTGCAGCGTGGATCTTCCGGCGAAGTTTCCTTCTTGGGCAATTTCGCAAGAATCGCATCCACTTTCTTTGCAAGCCACGGTGTCAGAACCGTCACCAATGCGATCACGCCGAAAATCAGCAGAAACTTGACACAAAACCGTATCAGCGTTGGTGTGATGTTCACCATTTCTTCCTCTGTTTCCAACAAGCATGTCAAGAACAACGGTACTATATTCATCTGGCACTCTCCTTTTCCGATATCGGCTCGGCATCCTTCGTGACAAATACCGCAAACGGCGGGCATCCGGTGCGGTTCGGGAACTGGCATTGCAAGACCGTATAATACCGACTGTCCAGACTGCGCAAAAATGCAAGCAGGGCATCTCGTTCCGTGAAGCCGTTTGCACCGCCATAGTAGACACAGAGCGACAATGCCCCACCCACTTTCAGCAGCCGCAGACCGGCATCCAATGCCGCAATGCTCGATTCGGCAAGGGTAAAGATTTCGTGATTGCCCTTCGGCAGCCAACCGAAATTGAATACGATGCAGGAAACCGTTCCGGCTTCGGCATACTGTTCGAGATTGGCATGGCTGTCGAGATGCAGCTCGGCACGATAGCCTGCCTGTGCAAGCCGTTCAGCCGTGCTGTCAAGGGCTTCCTGCTGGATATCAAATGCCAAAACGTTGCCGCTTTCCCCAACCAATTCGCAGAGCAAAACCGTATCGAACCCCCGTCCTGCCGTTGCATCGATGCAAAGATCGCCGGACTGTACATGCCGCCGCAGAAAATCATGCGACAAGTCCAATACGCCCAGCTGCCGCTTTCCCTTTTGCTTTGTCATACATAAAACACCTTTCGATCATCGAGCCGCAAACAGGCAAGCCGACCTCCGGCTTCTGGAAAGACTGCACCGCAGTCGATGTTGATATAGTCCTCGGAGAAAAACACCTCCGCACGTTCCGCATTCGGCGCATAGAACATCGTCGGCGTATGCCCGAATACCATCTTGCGATCAGAATAGAACCGCTCATGGGGTTCCGGCCGTGCAAACAAAAACGCATCAAACGGATACTTCTCCAACGGACACTCGGGTACAAAATTCTCAATGCCGCTGTGCGTCAATACATAGCGTTCCCCGTTCACTTCCACCTCATCATAGAGCATGAATTCCCGCAAATAATCGAGCACCGCTTCCCGTTGCTCGGCAGACAATGCCAGATATTGCTTGATCGTTACCGTACCGCCATTGTGCATCCAGTCATGATAGATGGCACGGCCATCCTCTGTATAGAAAGACAGGATATTCTCAAGCGTTGCCTCTGCCGGCAAGCCGTTAATGCAGGGCAGCATCATCGCCTCATGATTGCCCAATAACGGGTAAACATTAGAACGATACATGCAATCCTGCAACAGCGGAATCGGCTCATCGCCTCGATCGATCAAATCGCCGAGCAGGTAGAGGTCATCCGCATCCGTAAACGAAATCCGTTCGAGCATCTGCTTGAATTTTCGATAACATCCATGGAGGTCACTCATGACATAAATCATCGGTTTCTCCTTTCACGCATCGAAATTGCCCGTATGGAACATCAGAATCGACAATGCCGCAAGCGGTGCGGTTTCACAACGCAAAATCCGCTTACCCAGCCAAACGGGTTGTACCCCTTGTTCCCGCAGCTGTGCAATTTCCTCCGGATCAAAGCCACCCTCGCTGCCAATCATCACCGCATAGGATTTGGCATCTCGGCGCACTGCCGAGAACGAGCATCCGCCACAGGATTCCTCATAGAGTACAATCGGTACCTCTGCCTCCTGCATCCGCTTTGCCGCATCGGCAAATTTCAGCAGCGGTGTGATCGTGGGAATGATACCCCGTCCGGACTGCTGTGCAGCAGCTTGCGCAATCTTTTGCAGACGTGGCAGTTTTTTTTGAAATTCTGTTTGACTCATGCGGGCAATGCAGCGGCGTGTCAGAACCGGTACAATCTCCGTCACACCCAGCTCTATGCTTTTCTGGATAATTTGCTCGAGCTTATCCGATTTCGGCAATGCCTGATACAGCGTCACACGAATGCTCGGCTCGGTACAGCAGGGTGCAGAATCGAGAATGTTCAGCATGACCGTATCACTGCTGATGGACGCAATCTCGCATTCGTAATCCACACCGCAGGCACATATCGTCAGCACTTCCCCCGGCCGCATTCGCAGCGCATAGCCGATATGCCGGCAGTGTTCCCCCCTCAAATAGGGCTTATCCGGCGAAAACCCGTCATCAAAAAATCTTGGCATATTGGATTCTCCCCCTTTTTTTATGATTCGTCACAATGTCTGTTTTCCCCTATCAGTATAACACAATTCGCCGGGAATTGCAAGACATATACCAGTATGCAGCAAGCAAACGATATCCCATGCGACCGGCATACCGAAGCTTCGACAATCTTCTCATCCGTATCTGTGGAAAAATGCGGGTGAAACGATTGACAAAACGAAGATTTTGAGGTATACTATAGGCGATACCGTGCCGTAAAAACGGCATTTTCGGGTGAAAACGCAAGATGAAACAAGAACTTTCTCTGTATGTTGAAAGCTTTGGCGATATCCATACAAAGCACCCGTCAAACTGTCTGCGGCATACGGAACAATTGGGGGTCTTTATGACCCGGACTGTCAAAACGAAAGGAAACCTGATACCTATGAAATGGACCGGTTTGAATGACCTGCGTGAACAATATCTCGCTTTCTTTGAAAGCAAGCAGCATACCCGTATGGACAGCTCCTCTCTGATTCCGAAGGGCGATAACAGCTTGCTGCTGATCAACTCCGGCATGGCACCACTGAAGAAATACTTCCTCGGTCAGGCAGTTCCGCCGAATGTGCGTATGACCACCTGCCAGAAGTGCATCCGCACCCCCGACATCGAGCGTGTTGGTAAGACCTCCCGCCACGGGACTTTCTTCGAGATGCTTGGCAACTTCTCCTTCGGTGACTATTTCAAGCAGGAAGCGATTGCTTGGGCATGGGAGTTTTTGACGAAGGTGCTGGAAATTCCGGCAAGCCGCCTTTGGATCACCATCTTTGAAAGCGATGATGAAGCAGAGCAGATCTGGGAACAGGAAATCGGTATCCCCCATGATCGCATCATCCGTCTGGGCAAAGCCGATAACTTCTGGGAGCACGGCTCCGGTCCTTGCGGTCCTTGTTCGGAAATTCACTTTGACCGCGGCGACAGCTATGGCCCGTTCGTGAGCTTTGAGCAGGCAAGCGATAACGACCGCATCATCGAAATCTGGAATTTGGTGTTCTCCCAATTCGACAGCGACGGTAAGGGCAACTACACCGAGATGAAAAACAAGAACATCGATACCGGCATGGGTTTGGAGCGTTTGGCATGCGTCATGCAGGGCGTGGACAACCTTTTTGAGGTCGATACCATCCAGAATATCATGAAGCATATCAGCCGCATTGCCAATGTGCGCTACCACGACAACGAGAAAACCGATATCTCGCTCCGTGTCATCACCGACCATGTGCGTTCGACGGTCTTTATGGTCGGTGACGGCATTACCCCTGCCAACGAGGGCAGAGGCTATGTGCTGAAGCGTTTGCTGCGCCGTGCGGCTCGTCACGGCAGACTGCTCGGTATCCGTGAGCCGTTCCTGTATCAGGTTGCGGAAACCGTCATTCAGGAAAGCTGCGGCGCCTATCCGGAACTCAAAGAAAAGCAGGATCTGATTACCCAAATCATCCGTCATGAGGAAGAGAGCTTTGCCCGTACCGTTGATCGTGGCACGGAAATGCTCAATGCCGCCATCGAAGCTTGCAAAAAGCACGGCGAAACCGTCCTGTCGGGCAAAGACGCATTCTTGCTGAGCGATACCTACGGTTTCCCGATTGA
The DNA here is from genome assembly GCA_944388075.1 of uncultured Clostridia bacterium. GTDB lineage: Bacteria > Bacillota > Clostridia > Oscillospirales > Ruminococcaceae > Firm-04. The sequence goes on from CALXHI010000037.1 coordinate 57,592, forward strand.
CCTGACCATCGAGATGGCAGGCGAGCAGGGCTTGACTGTCGATGAGGACGGATTCCATGCCTGCATGGACGAGCAGAAGAAGCGTGCCCGTGCCGACCGTCTGTCCAAGGTCAAGACCTCTTGGGGCGGCGAGCTGAATATCCCGAAGGGGACGGCACAGACCGTGTTCACCGGCTATACTACGCTTGAGGGCGATGCGGAAATCCTTGCCATTCTCGTAAACGGCGAACCCGTGCAGACCGTAGAAGCCGGACAGGATGCCATTATCGTACTGTCGGAAACCCCGTTCTATGCAGAGAGCGGCGGTCAGGTCGGCGATCAGGGTGAACTCCGTGGGGATGGCGTCTTTGCGGTTGCCGATACCCAAAAGGGCGGCGATGGCTGCTACATCCATGTCGGTACGCTCGAGGAAGGTGCGCTCAAGGTTGGCGATACCGTTACGGCGGCTGTTGACGCAGAACGCCGTCATGCGATTATGCGCAACCATACCGCAGCCCACCTGCTGCAATCGGCACTGCGTAAGGTACTGGGTGACCATGTCCATCAGGCAGGTCAGCTGGTCAATGCCGAGCGTTGCCGGTTCGACTTCTCTCACTTCTCCGGCATGAGTGCCGAGGAATTGCAAACGGTCGAAGCTATCCTCAATGCGGAAATTCTCGCCGCATTGCCCGTCACCACCGAAGAAATGTCGATTGATGCGGCAAAGAAGATCGGTGCGATGGCTCTGTTCGGCGAAAAATATGGTGATGTGGTGCGTGTTGTGCGATCCGGCAGCGATTCCATCGAGTTTTGCGGCGGTACGCATGTGTCCAATACCGCACAGCTCGGTCTGTGCAAGATTATCTCCGAAAGCTCCGTGGCAGCCGGTGTGCGCCGTATCGAATTGGCAACGGGTGCTCATGTCCTCGAACTGCTCCATACGGCAGAGGATATGATTGCACGTTCCGCCAAGGCACTCAAGCTGAACAACATCACCGAACTGCCCGACCGCTGTGTGGCACTGTCCAACGAATTGCGAGAGCAGGCAAAGGAAATCGAACGTCTGAACCAGAGGATGGCAGGTAGTCAGCTTGACACCATCTTTGCCGATGCACAGGAAATCGATGGCATTAAGGTCGTATCGGCGATGTTCTCCGATGTCAAGCCCGATTCGCTGCGCGTGATGGGTGACAAGATTCGTGACCGGGAAGCCAATGTCATTGCCCTGCTCGCCGGCGTCAACGGCGAAAGCGGCAACTTCTACTGCATCTGCTCGAAGCAGGCCGTCGTACAGGGTGCCCATGCCGGACGCATTATTCAGCGCATTGCCCCGATTACCGGTGGCAAGGGCGGCGGCAGACCGGATTCTGCCATGGGCGGCATCGGCAAGAGTTATATGGTCGATGAGGCATTGGGTATGCTGCCAAGCGTCGTTGCCGAATTGCTGAATCCCTGAGCGAACCCAAATATACAACAGCAAAGGAGGTCAAATGCCATGCGTGTAAAAATTCGAGCGGCACAGCCGAGTGATGCCAAAGCCATTTCCAAACTCATTCGAGAGGAACTCGCAACCCCCGTTTCCGCTTCGGATACCGCACAGAAACTGGCACAACTCTGTGTCAGTCCCCGACACCGTATCTTTGTAGCGGATGTCGACACGGTTGTCGTCGGATTTCTGCACGCATGCGATTTTGACTCCATTTTGATGGTGCAGCAGATGAAATACATCACCGCTATGGCGGTCGGCACATCCTATCGGCGCATCGGCATCGGTACGACACTCATGCACCGTGCGGAACGATGGGCTGCCGAGAGCGGTGCTGCCGGTGTGCGTCTGGACATCGAGCAGGATTCCGAGATCGCACACGCATTTCTGCGCAAATGCGGCTATACCGTTGACCAAAGCCAAATGCGATATCAAAAACAATTCAATGTGTAAAGGAGCGTTCCCTATGGACTGCCTGTTTTGCAAAATCATTGCCGGAGCAATTCCGAGCACAAAGATCTACGAAGACGAATTCGTGTATGCCTTTCAGGATATCAACCCAATTGCGCCGCTGCACTACCTCTTTATCCCGAAGCAGCATATTTCCGGCGCATCTGCCATTACTGCGGAAAATGCTGAGATTGTCGGCAAGATTTTCACAGCGATTGCCAAGGTCGCTGCCGAAGAGAAACTCGACAGCGGTTTCCGTGTCATCACGAATTGCGGTGCGGATGCCGGTCAAACCGTTCCCCATCTGCACTTCCATCTGCTGGCAGGCATCGAAATGGGTTGGTCTGCAAACAGCGGTGTGTAAATCGCTGCGTCATACGGCATGAACGCCGATCACGCAAAGCATTCAAACAAAGCCGACAGTGGTGTTTGTATCCGAGGCGTGGAATATTTCACGTTTGCGTGGATCGCGGGACTGCTGCTGGCTTTTGTTTCATCTGATTGGGCATTCCGGCTGCCGCTTTTGCTTGGCATTTGGGCAGGCGGTCTGACGGGCTTATGCCTGATGAAACTGCTGCACCGCAAGACGCTCTTGCTTTGTACGCTTGCAGCGATACTGGCAACCGGGGCATGGTTTGGCTATGAACGAAACATTCTGCGCCCGTTGGAAGCGTTGGATGGTCAGCGTTTGCTGTGCAGTGGGACGGTCAAGCAAATTCGTGTGCTGGACAACGACCGCATTCGCTATACGCTCTCCATGCGCATAAACGGCATTCCGACGACCGTCGATTGGTATATCAGTGACATTGCCGGTATCGAGATTGGGGACGAAGTAACCCTTGATGCCGAATTTACTCGTATCGAATCCGACTATCGCTATCAATCGCTCAGCGGTTCGATTGGCAACGGCAAAATTCTGCGTATCTATGACAGCACGCTCTGCGACCATCGACCGGATACCGGCTTTTCGCTGCGGCGCACCTTGCACGACTACCGCCAATCCATCACGCAAATCATTCGGGAGACATTGCCCGTAGAAGAAGCAGGTCTGTTGCTGGGGATGCTGTTCGGCGAAAAGCAGGCTCTCTCCGAAACGGTGACAACCGCACTCTTTCACACCGGGATCGGGCATATCACATCGGTATCGGGTCTGCATTTGGTCTTTTTCTGCACCCTGCTCGGACTCATCCTCAATCGCTTTCATCTACCGCCAAAAGCGATGTTTGCGGCGACATTCTGCAGCATTCTCATCTTTTCCCTGATGGTAGACAGCTCTGTTGCGGTCTATCGTTCCGGCTTAATGCTGCTGTTGGCAGCAGCCGCACCGCTGTTTGGTCGCTATCCGGATACCCTGCGTTCGCTTTGCTGGGCAATGCTGATCTGTACAGTCTTCACGCCCTATGTCATCGTATCGGCATCGTTTTGGCTGTCGGTATCTGGTGTGTTCGGCATTGGCATTGCAGCACCTTGGATAACCCGGCATCTGCCCAAACGCCTGCGCTCGTTTGCCTCGCTCTGCTGCGTTTCCATCGCTGTATTTCCGGCATCGATCGTACTTTGCGGCGAATCCTCGCTCCTGTCGCCCATCGGCAATTTGATCTTGCTGCCGTTGAGCGTTGGAGCATTGTATATCGGGCTGCTCGTGGTCTGCACCGGCGGATTGACCGCATTCCTGCTGCCGATTGCCGGCTTGCTCTGCCGCCTGACAACCGAACTTGCGGTATGGATGGCAAAGCTGCCCTTTGCGTTTTTGACGATCTCCTCCGCACAGATGCAGGCGTTTGTGGTATTGGCAGCAGGCTGTGTATTGCTGGTCGCATGGAAAACCAAACGCCAAGCCCCGACCGCTGTCATGGCTGCCGTCTTGACTGGTATGCTGGCAATCGGTCTGTTTCTCGAATCACGGCAGAATGCGTCAAGATTGCAGATTGCCGTTCTGGGTACAGAAACACAATCCACCGTTGTCCTCACCGCTGACCGTCACACTTGGGTCATTGACCTGACCGATGCGGCAAAGAATGCGGAATATGTCAGCCAATATCTCGAAGACTACGGCATTCGTCACATCGATGGCTTGACGCTGTCCGGCGGCAGAGCAGCGGCAGCTTATCAGGAACTGCTGCAAACCGTCGAGGTGCAAGAGATTTGGATGCCGGAGGACGTAGTTTGGCGGGATGATATGCAGCTATTCGGGCAAACACCGCAGAAACTGACTGCGGAACAAACTGTCAGTGTCGGCAATGCCTTGCTGACCCTTGATATGGAGCGGCATCGGATTCAATGGCAGGGCTATGATGTCATCTTGCTCGACCATGCCTGCGAAGCGTCTGTCGAAGCACTGATAGTTCTGCGATATGGCGGAGAACCTGCCGTGAGCGATACCTGTGGTATTTGGATTGTCCCTGCCGTAGATGCCGCAAAGCTCGATGCACAATCCTATGCCGGCAGCAATTACCTGCTGACCGTTTGGCCCGATGGTCGCATTCGGGTCACAGATTTGGAATCTTGAAGGAGAGAGTCGAATGCCAAAGCAAACATCCACCGAAACCTTTCGCATGCTGACGGGCGAACATCCGCCGAAATGCGCCTATCTCTGCGGTGAGGACGGTGCCGCTGTTGCACAGCTTGAGCAGCGCATCATCAAAAAGCTGACCGGCGGCGATGTGCTTGCCTATACCGTTTTTGATGGGCGTGATTTGGATTTGGAACGTCTGGCAGAATCCAGTGCATTCTGTTCGATGTTCCAGCCTGTTAATCTGCTGATCATTCGAGATTTGGATGCCGATCTGCTCCCTCCATCCGCTATGAATACGCTGATGGAAATTCTCGAAGGGCTGGGCGATCGGGTACTGCTCCTGATCGTCATTCGCTCCTTGAACGACTATACCATCAAACGAGGTGAGCCGGTATTCGCCCCGAAGGTGCAAACACTGGTGCGCTATATCGAGAAAAACGGAGTGCTGTGTATCTGCGAGAAAAAAAGCCCCCAGCAAATCGGCAAGCAGATTCAAGAGCGTGCTAAACGCCATGGCTGTGAGATTGCACCGGCAGATGCAGAGGAGTTGGCAAACCGCTGTCTGTGTGATTCGATACTTGTCCATACGGAGCTGGACAAGCTGATGGCGTGTGCCGATGGTAGTACCATTACGCCGGACATGATCGATGCGCTCACCGCACCGCAGCTCGAAAGCGATGCCTTTCAGCTGGCACGAGCGGTTGCCAACCGCAATCGCACCGGTGCGTTGCAAGCACTTGCTGTTCTGACAGCACGGAGTGAAGATTCCAAAACAATTTTGGGACTCCTCGCCATCCTCAGCGGCACATTCACCGATTTGTATCGTGCCAAAGCCGCACAGGAAGCAGCCAAACAGGCAAGCGATTTGATACTGGATTTTGGATATCCGAAAAATCGGGAGTTTGCTGTTCGCAATGCACTGCAAAGCTGCCGCAGTATAACCATGCCACAATTGCGTACCTGCATTCAGATTCTGAGAGAAACCGACCGTGCCTGTAAATCTAGCCGCACCCCACCGAAATTGCTGCTCGAACAGGCCATTGTGCGCATGCTCCATGTGCAGAAAGATGGCTCGGAGGTTTTGCGATGAAGCAAAAGCGTACCGTTGTGCCTGCCATCGTTGTGGAAGGGAAGTATGACAAAATCCGTCTGGATTCGGTTGTCGATGCGGTGATTCTGGTGACAGACGGCTTTCGCATTTATCACCGCCCCGATCAGCTCGACCTGATGCGTCACTATGCCAAAACAACCGGACTGGTCATTTTAACTGATGCCGATGCCGCCGGATTCCAAATTCGTGGCTTTCTCAAAGGTGCAATCCCCGAAGGGAAGCTCTACCATGTCTACATTCCCGGCATTCACGGGAAGGAACGCCGCAAACGGCAGCCCTCTGCGGAAGGGCTGCTCGGTGTGGAGGGCATGGACAATGCACAGCTGCTAGCTGCACTCGAACGAGCAGGCATTTTCGATTTAGAAGCAAAGGCTGCGCTGCCCCATGATATCACACCGGCAACGCTTTATGAACTCGGGCTGACCGGTCATCCCAATGCCAATGCCCGCCGACAAGAGCTGCTTGCCGCCATGCAGCTTCCAACGCATTTGTCGGTCAGCGGTCTGTGTGAAGTGTTATGCACCCTCACATCAGCGGCGAAGCTGCCCGATTATCTCGAACAAGTCCTCGCACAGGCAGGAGGTAACACCCCATGCCGATAGATTCCCTGTCATTTCTGCTGTTTGGACTGCCACTCTTGACAATTGCCGTTCTCGCAACACCGGCAAACCATCGGTGCGTGACATGGGGCATTGGCGGCTTGGTGCTCTGTCTGTGCTGTGGTTGGCAGGTGCTTGCATGGACAGCGGCTGCGGTGTTACTGGCATGGGCGACTATGCGCTGTATGCCCGAAACACTTCGCTTAGCATTTACGGTGTCCGGAATCGGTATAGGCTTGCAAGCACTTTGCTTGCTGCTTGGCGTTTGGCAGCAAGACGGTATCCGATTGCCGTTGTTGATTGCCATTATGCAGAATATGCTCTGTATTTTGCAGCGAATGCGGCGGAAAATCGAAACGCCAACATTGCCGCACTACCTGTTGTACGCCGTTTCGGCATTGGCGTTGCTCAGCGGCAATGTGCAAGCCCACACGGACAGCGTACCGCAATGTCATCCATATACGCTTCAACAAAAGGGCAAGGCAGTCAGTGATGCAGTTACGGGGATATTTCAAATCGTTATCGTCAGCATTCCCATGCAGACCATTTGGAATGTATTTGCCGAACAAATTCCACTGACACAATGGCGTGCCATCGATGTTTGGATTGTGCTGCTGGTCTTTCATCTCTCCATACTTTACGGTCTCAGCGGTATTTCTCATATCGCCGCTGCCATTGCTGTTTGGACCGAACAGCCACCAATCCATCGCTTTGCCATTCCCGATTTGCGCATGGGATTGCAGTACTATCTGCGGCATTGCCTGTGCCCGTTCCATCTCTGGGTCAAACGGATTATCGCACTGGTTCCACAGCGATATCGTACCGTCACGCATCTGCTTTGCTGCATGCTGCTCGGCACCGGACTTGCCTCCAGCCGGATTGGCAGTCTGTGGGGTGCGGCAATTTTCGGACTGCTCCGGTTTGAGGACTTTGCCGCCAAACGTTGGCCCAACAGCAAACTGCGTCCGACACTCCAGTACCTGCTTGCTCATCTGATGCTGCTGCTTTGTGCCATTCCGCTCTGCTGCCGCACCAATGCACAATGGCTTGGCATGACTACGGCTTTACTGACACGCCACGGTCTGCTCTGCCATGAAACATTGCGGTATCTTTGTAACCAACAGTGGTATGTGTTTCTGCTCTGCATTGCAGGGCTGTTTCCTATTCGCCTATGGCTGCAAAACCGCCTGCGCACGAGCAAATCTGCTACCGTGGCGGGCGTCATTCTGATCCCCGCAGTTCAGCTGTTTGTGATTCTGCTCTGCATCACACAGCTGCTTGCATATTCCAGATAGAAAGGCTTGTGAACCCCATGAATACTTTAGCCCTTGATACATTCACCATCGCCGATATGCATGCACATATCTTTCCTTCCAAAATCAGCGAAAAGGCGACCGAAGCCATCGGTAAATTCTACGATATTCCGATGTATTTTGCCGTTGGTGAATCCGAAAAGCTGCTCGAAGCCGAACGTGCCATCCATGCGAAAACCATGTTGGTCTGCTCGGTTGCGACCACACAGAAGCAGGTGGAATCCATCAACAACTTTATCGCAGCAGAATGCGATGTGCATCCCGAATTCTATGGCTTTGCAGCACTGCACGGGGACTATCCCGATATCGCCGGTGAAGTCGACCGTGCCATCAAGCTGGGACTACACGGCATCAAGCTCCATCCCGATTTTCAGCGTACCGCCATTGACAGCCGGGCATCCTATCGCATTTACGAAGCCATCGAAGGTCGACTGCCTGTGCTGATTCATCTGGGTGATTATCGCCATGATTTTTCGCATCCTCGTATGCTTGCCAAAGTCCTGAAGGATTTCCCGAAGCTCAAGGTGTTGGCATCGCATTTGGGCGGCTATGCTGCATGGGACGAAGCAGAGGATGTACTCTACGGCTGTGAAAATGTCCGATTCGATACCAGCAGCACCATTGGTATGATGTCGCCGGAGCGTGCAGTGCGCCTGATTCGGCATTACGGCATTGAAAACTGCATGTTTGGTTCGGATTTCCCGATGTGGAGTCCCAAACAAGAAGCGGAACGCCTGCTCTCTCTTGGCTTTACCTATGATGACTACCGCAAGCTGTTTTACGAGAATGCAAAAGCATTCCTCGGCTTGCCCGATTGAGGACAACCCATGTTAATTTCATGCAGCAATATCTCGAAATTCTATCAGGGAAATCAAGTGCTCAACAATATTGCACTTACCATTGAAAACCAAGACCGTATCGGTTTGGTCGGCAATAACGGATGCGGAAAAAGTACATTTTTGAGAATCCTGATGGAGGAAGAACTGCCCGATGCCGCAAGCCATCTCGAACCGATCATTGCAAAGGTACCCCATTTGCGTATCGGCTATCTGGCACAGAATGCAGGTTTGGACGGCAGCAAAACCGTGCAGGAGGAAATGCAGGACGCATTTCGCCCGCTGCTCGAAGCACAGGACCGTATGCGGCAGCTGGAAACGCAAATGCAAACGGGTCTTTCGGAATCCGAAACCGATGAATATTCCCGTCTGTCCACTTATTTCGAGAACAATGACGGCTATCAGACCGATGTGCTGATTCGCACAGTGTTGTTCGGTATGGGCTTTTCCGAAACGGATTTTACCCGTGTGATATCAGGCTTTTCCGGCGGTGAGAAAACCCGTTTGGCACTCTGCAAACTGCTTTTGTCAAAACCGGATCTGCTGATTCTCGACGAACCGACCAACCATCTGGATTTCCAGACGGTCGGCTGGCTAGAAACCTACCTCAAGGACTGGAAGGGCGCATTGCTGATTGTCAGCCACGACCGATTCTTTCTCGATCGGCTCTGCACGAGCATCTGCGAACTCGAACACGGCATTCTCACACGCTATCGAGGCAATTATACCGCCTTTACCCATCTGCGTGCCGAATCTCGAGAGCGGCAACAAAGAGAATATGAAGCACAGCAACGAGAAATCGCAAAACTTGAGGACTACATCGCCCGCAATCAAACCCGTGCCTCTACCGCAAAAAGTGCGAAAAGCCGTGCCAAGCAGCTGGAAAAAATGGAGCGTATCGACCGACCGTTTTCCGAGGCGAAATCCGCAAGGTTGTCTTTTACCTATGCGATCACCCCGCCGATTGATGTGCTCGAGGTCAAGCAAATCGACCTGACCGTCGGGCAGGGCAGTACCCAAAAAACGCTGATGGACGGCATTTCATTCACCGTGCGTCGGGGCGAAAAAATCGGTATCATCGGTGAAAACGGTGCCGGTAAGTCTACGCTGCTGAGAGTGCTGCGCAATATCATTCCCCACAAGGGGGTCGTGCGTTGGGCGGCAGGCACAAGGCTTGGCTGCTTCGAGCAGGAAAGCGAAAGCCTAGACCCACACGCAAAAGTATTCGACGAGCTGCACGGCCGCTACCCGATGCTCAGTGATTTTGAGGTGCGCAGCCTGCTCGGACAGGTGCGTCTGACCGGTGAGAATGTATTCAAGGAAACCGGTGTCATCTCCGGCGGCGAGCGTGCAAAGCTGTGTTTTGCCATTTTGATGATGGAGCATGGCAATGTGCTGCTGCTCGATGAGCCAACCAACCATCTCGACCTTGCCACCAAGGAAATCCTCGAGCAGGCACTTGCCGAATTCGATGGCACAATCCTGTTCGTCAGCCATGACCGCTATCTGCTCGACCGTCTGGCAAGCAGCCTATTTGTGCTGCAGGATGGCAAACTCGAACGCTTTGCCGGACGCTTTTCCGCCTATCAGGAACTGATTCGCCGTAAAACCGAAGCCGAAGCACAGACCGCTGCCCTCGAAAAGGCGAAAAAAGCAGAAGAATCCGCAAAAGCCGGTTTCCGTACCAAGGAACAGCGTAGCCAAATGGCAAAGCTGCGGCAGGAGCAAAAGCAAATCGAGCAGCAAATGGATGTGCTGCAACAGGAAGAAACCGCTGTACAAACCGCCATGACGGAGGAAGCCGTTTGCAGCGATTACGAGAAAATGCAGCAGCTCTGCAATCGATTGGAGGAAATCCATCAAACACTCGATGCCTTGCTCGAACGGCTCATCAAAATCGAAATGGAGTTATCCTAAGACACAAACGTCACCACGGCGTTCAGCCCTTATATGCAAAGAAGCAGACGGCATCCAACCGAAGCGGATCGCCGTCTGTTTTGGTTTCCGATCCTGCTTGACAGTGCCGATTTCATGCGCTTCCGATTACTGTCTTATCGGCACAGGAGTCACCAAGCGCATTGCGCTGTTCGCTCAAAAAGATTCCACATCGGAGATGCGGATCAGAATCCGACGCAGGTCAAATATGTCAACACCTTCCGTACCGTCACAATTGAAATCGCCGAACAGTTAAATTCCTGTTGTGGCAGTCGTTGTTGTGACTTCCGGTTCTGATCCGGAGCGGAACACAATCATTGCGTCGGTGAGCGGTTCGTTATGGTACATTGGAAAGGATAGGCTGTGATACCCGTTTCTTGACACGCTCAGATAAGCATAGTATAATGTAAATAAGGTACAAATCGCTCTCTTATGTCATTGCATGCAGCCAACATGAGATGTATGTGTATCTGCCGAATACAAACCCGAATCGAGATGTTTCGTGGATCCGGAAGATGCGTGCAAGCTCTGATACAAAAACGCCCGCCGTGCTGTCAAACCACGGCGGGCAATTTTCTATCCGCAAATCACTGTCCGGACCGCGCATCGAGCCATGCGCCGCATTTGCGCTCCAACACCTTCGTCACAATCAACCAGCCGATTGCCGCATATAGAATGCCAAAGCCAATGCCTGCCAGCACATCGGTCGGATAGTGTACATAGAGATACAATCTCGAAAATGCAATCAAGGTTGCCAGCACCACCGCCGCTATGCCATACGACCGCTTCCAAAAACAAACCGCAATCGCTGCTGCAAACGATGCCTGTGTATGCCCCGACGGGAACGAATAGTCATGCGGTGCTTCAATCAGCAGTGAAACCGTCTGATTGATGTCAAAGGGCCGAATGCGTGCGATGCCCGGTTTCAAAATCAGGTTGCCGATCACCAGACACAGCACTAGCGCCATCCCCGACATCATTGCATACCGCCGAGTCCTGCGAAAGAACAGCCCCACCAGCGTCAACGCAATCCAAAACCATCCGCCGTTTCCAAGAAACGTGATCAGCGGAAAAATCGTATCCAGTACATCACTGCGGACATTGTTTTGAATCCAATCTAAAAACGTAAATTCCCATTCCATGATATGTGTTCACTCCCCTTCTGAATAGGTATTGTTATGATTATATCATGGTTTTGGGAATTTGTCAACACCACGGCGTGTCGGATCATGTCACAGCCATTGCAGCAATGCCATCAGCAGGACGCCCGGTACGCCACCCACCAGCGATACGCTAACCGTGAACAGATTGAGCGGTGGCGAAAAGCCAATCGCAGCACCATAGCAATGTGCCAATACCAGTGTCGCAATGCCGCTGCCCATACCGATGATCACGGCAAGCAACCGCCGTTTGCAGCGCAAGTATTCAATCAGCATCCACAGTACCGCCGCAATCCCAAGCACGCAGAGCACATACGGCGGCGACAGCCATGTCAAAAACCTGTCCATGCGCTTTCCCTCCTAAAGCAGAATGTACAGCAATGCCAACAGCAGCGTTTTATCAGCTTTTTCCCGATAGAGCAACCACAGAAACGCCAGCAGCAGCAAAGTTTCGCCATCCTGCAAACGTGACAGAAGCTGCGCCCCGATGGGCAATGGTATTTCCTGCCTAGGTGGCGGTTTCTCCTGCATGGGTGGCGGTGTCGGGTGTGCTGACCGCTGCGGATGGGGCGGCATACCGCTCTGCGGTCGCCGATTGGCGTTTGAATTCACAGTATGCCTCCCCTTTCTTCAGCTTCCCAGCAAATCGCCGAGTATACCCTGTTCCCGCAATACCATTGCGATGCGATAGATCCGCAGCAGCTTGACGGCGGTATCCACCCGCTTGGCACGTTCTTCTCGCAAATGCGGTTTGAGTGCCAGCAGCAGTGCCGTGTTCTCATCATCCTGCATCTGCCCGATGACGCTTGCCATTGCCATCAGCTTGCCGAAATCCATGCCCGGCATCTCTGCGGTACTGCCATCGGCATCCGGCGGCACATCAACGGTTTCTGTTGCTTCTGCGGTCGGCTGCTCCGGCTGTTGCAGCATCGCTGCCAATTCCGAAAGATTGCGCATGCTTTCCGGATCTGAGAGCAGAGCACTCAGTTTTCCCATGAGATCGTCCATCCCATGCGCTCCTTCCGTATCAGCTCTGCGTCAATTTTTCGTATAGGGCTTTTGCCTGCTTCGAACTCATCACCTGATTCAAACGCTGCGGATTGGCAAGCAGCTGCTGAAACATGGCAGCCTCCTGCGGTTTCATGCCTGCCAATGCCTTGTCGAACGTGCCGGCTTCCAACTCCTGCTTGAGTGTCTCCGCAGGAATGCCAAGTTTGCCACTCACCACCTTCAACAGGGCATCCACTTGCGAATTCGGATTGGGTCTTTGCATGTATGCTCCCTCCTTCATAAAACATTGGGATTGACTCTGTTCTATTTCTATGCTATAATAGAAGAAAACAGAACGAAAGGATGCGATTCTCATGCAGATTGTTGTACTTTCCGACACCCACGGCAACAGCACAGCACTGAAAGCCATCGTGGACATCCACCGAAATGCCGATTGGTTTATCCACTGTGGTGACGGCGAACGGGAAACCGCTGCGTTTCTGACACAGCATCCGGAGTACAGTTCCCGTTTCTATTTTGTCAAGGGGAACTGCGACTTGGGTTCGATCAGCCCGCCGATTCTGACGCTGGATATGCCGTTTGGCCATCGTCTGGTTGCGATACATGGGCATCAGTATGCCTACGGAGATGTACAGAAAAATCTCGTTGCCCTTGCCAAGCAAAATGAAGCGGATTTACTGCTGTTCGGACATTTTCATGCTCGAGAGGATACCACGGTTGACGGTATTCATCTGTTCAGTCCGGGAAGTGCCGCACGCCCGAGAGATGGCAAACCCGCCGCCTACGGTCTGATTACCGTCTATGAATCCGACTATCTGACGAGCCATGGTGCGGTACCGCAGTGCTGATGAGAATCGCCTCAATATAACCTATGCCATCGTGACATCTTTTGTTCCCTGCAGTTCAGCGTATCGAACGCCGTTGGGCGTTTCGATATGCTGTTTTTGTCGTTTTGACGCATGATTAAGCGATGTGTTCGATATACCGATTCACAATTCGACAATCTTCGACGCACTTCGCTGCTGCTTTCTCATTTTTCCTTCCATGAATCCTTGTATTTCGCAAATTAATATGGTATAATAGAATAATCATTCCGGTTTATGAAATGGATACCCTCCCCGCATCCAAAAGGAGTTCCCCTTATGAGTCACCAATTGCGCATTCTTCTCAATATCCCAATCTTTCTTCGGTCTGCCGCTATCATGCAGGTCATTCAAAACGCAAACTTCTGGCACTGTGTCTGCGAAAACAATGCCCACAGCATCCGAACCAACTATCAACGCATCCAACCGGACTGCGTTTTGCTTTGCGTCAACCAATTGAATGACGATATGAAGGAAACGCTCTGCCACATTCATAAGGAGATCGGCAATCGCCTGTTTTTGCTATACGCACAATGTACATCTATCTCCCAATTCGTGGCTATGGCATTACCGGAAGCGCAGCAGCTGCCCTGTGATGCACGGCTGCTGCTCGACCGCATCATCGGCGTGAGTGCCACCCATTTGCCATTTTCACATGACTATGCTTTCGGTCGATCGGCGGCAGTCGCATTGAGCAATGCCACAACCCATATCCTAACAGAGTTTCACATCAATCCGCAGATGCAAGGCTACTATTTTTTACGTTCGGCATTACAGTACATATTTTGCAGTTCCATCCAAAAGCCCAATATGAGTCGGGACATTTATCCAAAACTCTCCGCACATTATTGCAGTTCGCCACAGCGAGTGGAACACTCCATGCGTACCGCCTTGCATCATGCCTATTCATTGCACAACGCCACCGATGATACGGTATACGGGAAATCTCCTGCGAAAAATCGGCAAGCTCCGTCCAATCGAGAATTTTTATTGAACGCACATGCGCTGCTGCGACAGACATTGCAGGAACAGGGAATTTTAGAAGGTATGCTGCTCTTACTGGCACCGCAAACAGAGGATTGCCGCTAGGGCGACACCGCACAAAGATTGTGCGTCAGATGCACAGTCGTTTTTTTTGTGAAATATGACGGAAAAAGCGCAAACAGATGGCGTGCAAAGCCGTCAGGCGGTCTTTGTGCGGTGTTGCCTTAGACATCCTGCTCGGAAAACAGCAGCGCATAGAGCACAGCCGTCAGCGGTACGCCGATCAGCATGCCGCCGATACCGAAAAATCCGCCGCCAATCACAATCGCAGCCAATACCCATGCCGGCGGCAAGCCAATCGAATGCCCAACAATGCGCGGATAAATCAGATTGCTTTCGATTTGTTGGAGTACCAGCACGAACAGCAAAAACCACAGAACCGATTTGGGCTGTGCCAACAGCAGAATCAAGGCGCAGGGAATCGTTCCGAGAATCGGCCCGACATAGGGAACAATATTCGTAATGCCCAAAATCACACTGATCAGCACCGGATACGAAAACCCAAACAACCGCATACCGCCATAACACAATCCACCCAAGATCAGCGATTCCATACACTGAGAAGTCAGGAATCCGGCAAAGGTATGGCATGCCATGCGAGCCGTTTTTGCAAGACGATCGACGGTTGCCGTTCCGCACAGCCGTTCGCCGATTTGCCGCAGCTGTCGTTTCAGACGCACTTGATCGGCAAGCAGGTAGAACGAAAAAATCGCCCCGATGCCGATATCCACCACGCAGGCAAGCCAATCGGCTGTCACATCATAGGTTTTCAGCAGCAGTTCTGGCACATAGCCCTGTATCGACTGCAACAGACTGCGTACCCATTCGGTTTGCAGCCAGTCCGGCCAGAGCCATTGCCGATAGCGTTGCAGCCATGCCGTCAAATTCTGCCGATAGAATGCAAAGTTGTCAATCAATGCCTGCACCGATGCCACCAGCTCCGGCACGAGAATACAGATCAACCCCGTGAGGGCTAGTCCCACCAATAACACCGTTGCCGACAGCGCGAGAAGCCGGCAAAGACGTTCCGAGAGATGCAGACGGGATGCGGCAATATCTCGCTCAAATCGTCGAAACGGTCGATTCAATACCGTCGCATACAGCAACCCCAGCAGCAGTGGCCGCAGCGTACATAACACCGCACTGAACGCAGACAAAAAACCCTCATACCGTAACAATAAAAACGCAAGGAGCAGCAAAATCGTTCCGCTTGTGACAATCGGCAGCACCCATGGATGCCGCAGTAAATCCAGCGGACGGGGTCGTTTTGACATAGGCTGCTCCTTTCGTATTGCGATTGCGTTCAGATTTGCAGGCGCAGCTGACTAATCAGCGATGCCATGCGATCCCAGGTTTCCTGATTGACCTTACCGGTTTCCGGCAGACCGCTAATGGTTTGCAGCTGCATGATCGCATCGGCGGTCGGGATTTCATAGATACCGGATACCGTCACCGTTGCCAAATTGCCATAGCGGCCTGCCAACAGATTCAGCAGTACCTGCACGATGTATACGAGTTCGCCGCTGTCGCCCTGTTGCAGCACAAAGCCCCCGTTCGGGAACAGCACCAAAGGCTTGGGCGGATTGATCTGCCGCTGATATGCCCATACAATCGCATCCCATGTCGCATCGTCAATTTCTCCGGTCACCGGCAAACCATACGCCTGTTGAAAGGCTCTGACTGCAAGGGCTGCCTCTGCGGTCATTTGATTGGTCGGCACAACAATCGGAATGCGTGCATCCTGCAACGCTATGACATAGAGATAGTGCAGAATCTCTTTTACATGCTCCTGCTGCTGTTGTTTGGAATAGATCATGGTATCCTCCTCACGACGCTGTAATAGTATAGCCCGGTGCCTGGTACGGCCGCTTGCCCGAACCACAGCGAATATCCGAATACACGCCGGCAATTGCATCCCATGTCGCTGCATTGACCACACCCGTGACCGGCAGCCCGTATTCTTTCTGAAATGCCTGCACAGCGGATTTGGTAATCGGTCCGAAATAGCCGGTGTCGGAAACAGCCGGTATCGCCGGATCATGCTGCGACAAATAGGTCAGGTATTGCTGGATTGTCCTCACATTCTCACTGGTCACGCCTTCACGCAATATCTCCTGTGGAAACAGCCTGCCGCAGCCCGTATCCGGTTCCGACTCCAATATGCCCTGATAGGCGGCATATAATTCATTCCATGTTTCACGATCCATGATACCGGTTTGCGGCAATCCAAACGTTTTCTGAAAACTACGTACCGATGCGGTTGTCTGTTCATCGTATTGTCCGGTGATCTGTATGGGAGTCACCGAAGCATAGTATGCCCCGACAACCGCCAAATAATATTGAAAGGATCGGACAAATGGTCCGGAATCGCCCGGCTGTAAAAGACTCGGATGATCCTGCGGAATTTCGCCGTAGGTCACACCCTCCGATTCCAATTCCGCAAGCTGCTTGACACTCGCATAAATATAGGAAATCTGATACCATGTCGCCTCATCGACTGCGCCGGTCGGATTAAGGTTGAAGTTACGCTGAAATGCCTCGACTGCCTCCTGTGTCTGTGTATCAAAAACACCGTCCACGGCTGCAATCTTTGGAATGTTCGGGAAATTGTTGGAGATGCGGTTCAGCTGTGTCTGGATGATCTGCACATCATTGCTGACCTCTCCATAGGTAAGCACACGATCGGGATAGGATTCGGTCGTGTTGCGAATATCGGTCGCCTTGACCAGCTCGATGTCCTCCCCGTAGTAATGCTGCAAAATCTCAAACGGCGTATAGCCTTGCTCTGCCAATTCCACCGTGCCCCACTGCGACAATCCGGCACAGGTCACGGTCGTACCATTGCAAAACGAGGTGAACATTGGCTCAATCGAACCGATTCTTCGCACATAATAGGTGTACAGTTCATCGACCAATCGGCTGATGTTGTCGAAAATTTCTCTGCCGTATACAAATGCCTGATCATATTGTGTCGAGTTGGTAATGTCAAAGTCAAAGCCGCGAGAGCGATACCATTCCGTATAAATGCGGTTGAGTACAAAGCTCGTAATGACATAGATATTCGCCCGCAGCGCATTCTCCGGCCAGGTCGGATACAGTTCACTCGAGGCAACATTCTTGATGTAGTGCGGAAACGATACCGTCACATTCTCCGCATCGGATTTCGGTGCACCCAGATGGACGGTAATGGTTTCCGGAATAAAAGGTGGTCCGGTCAGCATGGCGGCTCCTTTCGTCAATACTGCTGCATCGGATTGTAAAACCGAACGCCCTCATTCATCTGTGCATCGGGCGTTCCGAGTGGCAGCGGAATCAGGTCAAAGGTTTGCATCGAGATAATATTCGGGAATACCGGTATGTTCGAACTGTGCTCCCGATAATAGCCCGGCGCATAAACCTCAATGTCATAGTAATATGCGGTCGGGTGTCGCTGATCCGGCGTCGGCGGCGGTGCTTCCACCTGCACTGCCGGCACATAGCCACTGCTGTCCGTCACCTGTACCGCAATCAAATGCTGTGCATCACCTACAGTGCGATAGACCATCAAGGTCGCATCGGCCACCGGTCGTGCGCCCCTCGCCGTTGTGACGTTCAACCGCAGCGTACCGTAATAGCGCTCCCCATTCTCCGGCATCGGCTGCTCATCGGTTGCATCCGGCACCACAATCGGTGCTTGATCCTCCGGCAAGGGCATGGGGCTGCTCTGCGGCGGTGGGGTCGGCATGGGAAACTCCGGCGGCGGTGGAGTCGGTCTTGGCGGCACAGTCTGCCCGGACTGCCCATACATCTGCTCCATCTGCTCCCGATATCGGCGTGCAGTTTCTGCAAATTCCTGCTGATTCATGTGAAATTCCTCCGTTTCGCTGTGCAATTTGCGCTCAAAAGCGGTATTTCATGTTGTATTGTATGCGTTTGCCGTCCGTAACTTGACAATTCACCAAAATTTGTGTATAATAATCGTACTATCTATTTGCAAATCAATTCACGAAAGGACTGCCAATCATGAACAGAGAACAATTCACCCTGCAAAACACCGTTGACATCTTCAGCCGCCTGCGCTGCCATGCCAAATTTCGCACACCAAAAAATCTCTTTCTTCAGCTTTTCATTGCCTGCGGTGTGTATATCGCTACGTTCATCCAGCAAATCGAGTTTGTGTTTGCCATCACGCTCATCGTGCAAATTGTACTCCAAGGCAGCGGCATGTCCATGGAAGCAGCATCGGCATGGTTGGATGAAAACTCGATGCTCCTGTTTTTGTTTTCGACTGTGGCAACCATTGTCGCAGTTGCCCTCTACTGTTTCCTGATCGAACGGCGTACCCCTCGCAATATGGGCTTTTCCCGTTATCATGTGTTCTCGGATTATCTCATTGGCATGATTGCCGGTGTGGGTACGCTGAGTGCGGCGTTACTGATTGCATGGTTAGGCGGCAGCATGGAATATGTCGGCATGAATCCGAATATTGCATGGGGGACGCTTGGACTGTTCTTCCTTGGCTGGATGATTCAGGGGTTCAGTGAGGAGTTTCTCTGCCGCAGCTATCTGATGATGAGCGTTGGCGCACATCATCGTCCATGGGTTGCCGTATTCATCAATGCAATCATCTTTGCGGCACTCCATCTGGGCAATGACAATATTTCCGTTCTTGCCATTCTCAATCTCACCCTTTACGGTATTGTTGCCTCGCTCTACTACCTGCGCACCGACAGTGTTTGGGGGATTGCAGCCATGCACTCCATGTGGAACTGCGCACAGGGCAATCTGTTCGGCATCGAGGTCAGCGGCAATGCCATCGACGATGTCATCTGGAAATTCCAACCAACCGGCGAACATCTCTGGCTCAGCGGCGGCAGCTTTGGTTTGGAGGGCGGTCTGGGCGTCACAATTGTAGAACTTTTGAGCATTCTCGTGCTGCTTTGTATCCCCCAGCGCAAAGTTTGGGGTGAACGCCAATAAGCATACTGCACAAGAACAGTCGCATAAATTTATGCAAGATAACGCTTGACAACAGCGGAATGTCGATGTTATAATGAACACATAAACCGTTGATGCGGAGATAACGGTGATGATGGTCCCACAGAGAGTCCGAGGTGCTGGAAATCGGATGGAATCCCTGTCATCAAATGGCCCGCGGAGGGCGCAGTCGGCAGGAGTCGGTAAAACTGCGACGTTGGAACTGGCGTGATCAGTCAAGGATATGTCTGTATCCGAATGAGGGCACGGGTTACCCGTGAATCAAGGTGGCACCGCGAGCGTTCTGCTCGTCCTTGACGAAGCTTTTGTCAAGGGCGAGTTGTTTTTATATGCCCTTGACGATCCGAACCGGGGAATCCATTCCCCCAGATCCGAAAGGAGTGCATCCCAATGTCCATTGAAAAAACCATCCCCTACAAGATCTATCTGCGTGAAGCCGATATGCCCAAGCAATGGTACAACCTGCGTGCAGATATGCAGAAGAAACCCGCACCGCTGCTCAATCCGCAAACCCATGCGCCTGCCACACTCGATGATCTGACACCGGTATTCTGTCGGGAACTTGCCGAGCAGGAGCTCAACACCACCGATGCCTATATCGATATTCCCGAGGACGTGCGAAAGTTTTACATGATGTATCGCCCGTCTCCGCTGGTGCGTGCCTACTGCCTTGAGCAGGCACTCGGCACACCGGCACATATCTACTACAAGTTTGAGGGCAATAACACCAGCGGCAGCCATAAGCTGAACTCCGCAATCGCACAGGCATACTATGCGAAGAAGGAAGGTCTCAAGGGCGTGACCACCGAAACCGGTGCCGGCCAGTGGGGAACTGCGCTGTCCATGGCTTGCTCGTACTTTGGTCTGGACTGTCAGGTCTACATGGTCAAGTGCAGCTATGAGCAGAAGCCCTTCCGCCGTGAGGTCATGCGTACCTATGGCGCATCGGTCACGCCGTCCCCGTCCAATACTACGGAAGTCGGCCGCCGCATCCTCGAAGCCCATCCCGGTACAACCGGAAGCCTTGGCTGTGCCATCTCCGAAGCAGTCGAAGTGGCTGTCAAGAAGGACGGCTATCGCTATGTGCTTGGCAGCGTCCTCAATCAGGTACTGCTGCATCAGTCCATCATCGGTCTGGAAACAAAAACCGCACTCGACCAGTACGGCATCAAGCCGGATATCATCATCGGCTGTGCCGGCGGCGGCTCGAATTTGGGCGGTCTGATTGCACCGTTCATGGGTGAAAAGCTCCGTGGCGAAGCAGATTATCGCTTTATCGCCGTCGAACCGGCATCCTGCCCGAGCCTGACTCGCGGTAAGTACGCCTATGACTTCTGCGATACCGGCATGGTCTGCCCGCTTGCCAAGATGTATACGCTCGGCTGTGACTTCATCCCGTCTGCCAACCACGCCGGCGGTCTGCGCTACCATGGCATGAGCAGCACACTCTCCGAGCTCTACGATCAGGGCTTGATGGAGGCAACCAGCGTCGAACAGACCCATGTGTTTGAGGCGGCAACGCAGTTTGCCCGCATTGAAGGCATTTTGCCGGCACCGGAAAGCTCTCATGCCATCCGTGTCGCCATTGATGAGGCACTCAAGTGCAAAGAAACCGGCGAAGCTAAGACCATTGTCTTTGGTCTGACCGGTACCGGCTACTTCGACATGGTCGCCTACGAGAAGTATAATAACGGCGAGATGAGCGACTATATTCCGACCGATGCGGAGCTGGAAGCTTCTTTTGCAAAACTGCCGAAAATTTGATCCCGGATACTGCAAGGGCTTTTGCGATTGAGATAGAAATGAGGTGAATGCTGTGGAGGCATTCTTTACCCTACCGGATGGTTCGGTGTATTTGGTGATGGCTGCCGTGGCACTGATTGCGTTGTTCGTACTGCGCACAATCAAGAAAACCGTTTGCAGAGCCATTGCCATCGTGGCAGTACTTGCGCTTCTGGCATATTTCGGCGGGCAGCTGGGCATTTCGTTTCCCTTCTTCTCGTAAGCACCGATTGATTCCGCATGATACCATTCCCGTTGAAAGGAGCTTATATGGCTGACTATATCATCGCTACGGCATCCACTGCGGACTTGCCGGACACCTATCTCACTGCACACAAAATCCCCGTCATTCGCTATACCTATACCGTCGGTATGAACGTGGTCGAGGACGACTGCAAGGAATCTTCCCGTGAGAAAGCGTATGCCGATATGCGTAGCGGCACGGTCTATGCTACCTCCATGATCAATTCCGCTGTCTATTACCAATTCTTCCGCAAGCTGCTCGAAACCGGCAAGCATGTCATTTATTTGGATATGTCCAAGGAAATGTCCAGTTCGTATGTGGCTGCCCAAGAAGCGGCAGAGCAAGCCCGAGAAGAATTCCCAAACCAAACGCTCTACTGCATGGATACACTCTGTATCTCCGGTGGTCTGGGGCTGCTGGTCGAGGAAATGGTCAAGCGTATGGAGGACGGTATGTCCTTTGACGATGTCATCGCATGGGGCGAGGAAAACAAGCTTCGCATCATGCACCGTTTTACGGTCGATGACTTACACTACTTGAAACGAGGCGGGCGTGTTTCCAACGCTTCGGCATTGGTCGGTTCGATGCTGTCCATCAAGCCGGTACTCTATGTGCCGGACGACGGCAAGCTGACCGTCAGTGCCAAGGTGCGTGGCAGAAAAGCAGCATTGCAAGGCATTTGGGAGGGCATCAAGCGTGACATGATCGCACCGGACGGTCAGACTGTGCATATTCTGCATGCGGATTGTCTTGACGACGCACAATGGCTGAAAGACCAACTGCTGGTCGCCTATCCGTCGATCGGTACGGTCGTCATCAGCAGCCTTGGCATCATCATCGGCGCCCACTGCGGACCGGGACTCTTGACCGTGTTCTACTTTGGTGATCAGCGCAAACCCTAATCATATTCCAAAACACATCCCTTTCGACGCCGGGTCGAAAGGGATGTTTATTTTATTGTTTTATTTTTGATACATCTGCGACCGGATCGCGGAAAAGGACTTGACAGTACCGCATGAATTGTGTTATAATTGTTTCATGGGGAATGACATGAAATGTGTTATGGTATGCCGTAAAATATAGAGAATATTCCTATGCAGCAAAAAAATCTTTAGAATTTGTACAAATAGACTTGACAAAACTCCAAATATGTGATATAATAAAAAACAAAAAGAATCATGCAAAAGAGCATAGGACATGAACCTAAAGGTGTCGGTTACAGAAGCTCACTGGCAAGCCTACAGAGTATCCGAGCCGAGTATGCTTTGAGTAATTCGCAAAACATATTATTTCTGTTAAAAAGAATCTGCTTTATATATAAACAAAGCGGCCCTATTGCCCGTTTATCCGCAATTATACTGACTAAAAAGGGGTTTCACGAAAAATCAAAATTTGAACATCAGTAAATTATGACCTCTCAACAGATGTTACAGTGTTTTAATAAAATCCTCCAAAAGCCTTGAAAATAAAGGATTTATCGCAATGTGTTCGCCTTATCTCTTTATACGGTTACATACAAGTTTATTCTTTCCCTCTTTGCTCATAAGGGCAAATACAAGGGCAAGAAAATCTCATAACAAGATATAACAGAGTGTGGCAATTGGAGAACTGTGATGTATGTGCGAATATATTATAACGGAGGATTTTTCAATGGACAAGTATATTTGCGATTATAAAAATGGTCTGTGGTATGAACTGCAAGGAGATTATTATATTCCTTGTCTTATCTTACCAACCGAAAAAGAACAGCCTATCGGTTTGTGGGGACAGCGGCATTTGCACTATCTGAAAGAATATCACAGGCTTACATATACCAATTTGCTCACAAGCGGAAGGCTGAACGAATACCTTGCCGAGATAGACAAACAGGCAAAGGATATGTTCCTTCGGTTGATAAAACAGATGTCGGAGCGTGAGGGCGTAACCGAGCAACTAAAGACAGAAAATCAAATGGAGTGGGTTGGCAGGATGAATAATATTCGCAGTAGAGCGGTGGAGATTGTAAATGCAGAACTGATTTACAGTTAAGCCGGAGCGGCGGCGAGGAAAACCTTGCCGCCGTTTTTATGTATATGACCGAAAAATCAAAGATTTATGGTATAATTCTAAAAGGGTTATTTTTTAAGACCATCGCCTCAAAAAACGTACTTAATAGGTGAAAGCGCTTTTAGGTCAAATGAGGGAGGTGAACAACATGGATGATCTGAGAATCATAGAACTCTACTTTAATAGAGATGAACAGGCGATCAAGGAGACGGATACAAAGTACGGAAAACTCTGCCACAGTATTGCCTATAACATTCTAAATAATCACGAAGATTCTGAGGAATGCGTTAATGATACTTATGTGAGTGTGTGGAACACCATTCCGCCTACAAGACCGCACAATTTCATGTCCTTTATCTGCAAGATTGCACGAAATCTCTCTTTGAAGCGACTGGAGTTTATGAAGCGAAAGAAACGGTC
>CALXHI010000038.1 GCA_944388075.1 uncultured Clostridia bacterium
ACGCCAGTCTGACAGCGTGTAATACTGAATTCCCAACTGCTGAGCAGCCTTTTTCACTCCGATTTCATCGGAGAGCTTTAACGCTTCTTCTTTGAATTCTTTGCTGTACTTCATTACATTTACCCCTCCTGGTTTGATCATCTCTATTATCCCAGATCTTTGGTTGTGTGTCGACTGCTCTGTCAGTATAACATATCAAAATATTATTATATCATGTCATGCAAAAAAATTCAATTGTAATAATGTACTAAATTTAGCATGTTGTTTTGTACAAAATGATATATGCCGTAATCCGAAATCCTTAAAAAGAGAGCGTGTTCCACGGCGGAACACGCTCTTTTGGTTGTAGTGCAGGGGATTATTTTGCAGGCACTGTGGGATGCAGAAGCTCCTGCCAGTCGGGGGGCCTCGCCGCCCAGCGATTTGCTGTAGTACTGCAGCATGAGAATCGCATCGTTTGCGTCCACCTCGCCGTCGCCGTTGACATCCGCAGCTGCCTTTTCGGCGGTGCTGAGCAGACTTTCGCCCGTCAGGGACATGGCATATTCGCGCAGCACCAGAATGGCATCGGCAGAATCCACCTTGTCGTCGCAGTTGATATCGCCGAAGGTGATATAGTCTGCAATTTCCACGATGTCGCAGGCGGTGACGGTGTAGTACTCGGCACTGGGGATGAATACGCCATACGGCCATGCAAACGCGATTCTATCCGTGGCTTCCAGCTCTGCGCAGAACGCAAACAGTGCATCCTCTGAGAGTGTGTCCGCAAAAGCTCAGCGGAAGCTGGGCTTTTTCGACAGGCTGAAGCGGATGACCTGTCAAGTCATCCGCTCGTGAATTTTTTTGTGAAGCTTTTTCGATCCGATCAGTCTTTTTTGGCAACCTCGGTCAATGCACCGGCAAGACCTGCCAGACCCTGAATATCACTCGGAATAATCAGCTTGGTCGCCTTACCATCGGCAGCCTTCTCGAATGCTTCCAGAGATTTCAGCTTGATCACTTCGTCATTCGGTGCAGACGCATTCAGCTTTTCGAGCGTTTCGGCAACCGCTGTCTGCGTCATGCGAATGGCATCCGCCTCTGCTTCTGCCTTCAGCAAAATCGCCTGCTTTTCGCCTTCTGCCTTGAGCAGAATGGCTTGCTTTTCTGCTTCCGCCTTCAACAAGACCGCCTGCTTTTCCGCTTCTGCCGCCAGAATTTGGGATTCCTTCTCTGCCTGTGCGGTCAGAATCTTCGACTCGCGATCACCTTCGGCAACCAGAATCGCAGACTTCTTTTCACCTTCCGCTTGCAGAATCTTCTCACGGCGTTCCCGTTCCGCCTTCATCTGCTTTTCCATCGCATCCTGAATCTCTCTCGGCGGCAAAATGTTCTTCAGTTCCACACGGTTGACCTTAATACCCCAACGGTCGGTCGCATGGTCGAGAATTGCCGTGATTTTCGTATTGATGACATCACGAGAGGTCAGCGTGGCATCCAGCTCCATCTCACCAATGATGTTACGCAATGTCGTTGCCGACAGATTCTCAATCGCCGCCATCGGGCGCTCTACACCATAGGTATAATGCTTTGCATCGGTAATCTGGAAAAACACAACCGTGTCAATCTGCATCGTGACATTATCCTTCGTAATTACGGGCTGCGGTTTAAAATCGACTACCTGCTCCTTGATCGATACCACCTTGACCACATGGTCGAGGAACGGAATCAGAAAATGCGGGCCGGTATGCCACTCCTGATAGAATGACCCCAGTCGCTCTACCACATAGACCTTCGCCTGCGGTACAATACGGATGTTGACAATCACGATCAACAACAGTACCGCAATCAAAATCAGGGCAATAATCCATCCGGCATTGCCTGCCATCACCATAGCTGCTTGCAACATAACAATTTCCTCCTATTCGCTATTCATGACGCTCCATTACTCCGGCACGACAATCAGTTTCGCACCGTCCACCCCACGGATAATCACAATATTATCCACCGGGATCACCAGTTCGCTGTCCTCCGCAAGGGCAATCCAGTCTACACCATTGAGTCGTACTCGCCCCGTCCCGTGACGCATGTCAATTTCTTCGATGACAACCGCCTTTTTGCCGATTTCCTGTTCCGCATTGCTCGGAATGACATCCTTCACGCGCAACTTTTTCAACAGCGGTCTAGTTGCGACCAGCAGAATCGTCGATGTCAGTACAAATACCGCAAGCTGTGACAGGAATCCGAATTCCAACAGGGTCATGACGAATGCCGCCAGTGCACCGACCGCAAACCAGATCGTGATCAGCTGCATGGTCGCAAGCTCCGCAATCACACAAAGTCCAAAGATAATGCCCCAAAAGATCAACAGCATCGTATCCATATGCGCACACCTCCTTTCCCACATACTATGCAAAGCATGACTTTCATTTGCGTGCCTTGAGTTTCCCATGTGCTTGCTATGCTATTATTGTATCATAGTTTCTTTTATTTTGCAAGCTCCGTTTTCAACTAAAAAAATTTTCGGCAGCCAATTTCAGCCGTTTTTATAAGAAAATCACTCTCATTCACGATTTTTCACAAATTTTCTCTTTTGTGCAAAGTCATTCGGCTTTCTCGTCCAACACAGCGTATTTTGACGCATTTGCTTGCATTTTCGATTTGATGTATATTTATGCCGCTTTGGTGCATACTGTAGTCGTGCGAGGCAGTCGCATCGCATGAAAAATCCTCCCGCCAAGGGAAAAGGAGCGTTTACCATGATGAACGAGAAGAAGAACCCGAGCATCCACTGCACCGTTGACCAGTGCCGCTACAACCTTTGCAAGGAGCAGTACTGCACTTTGGATATGGTCAACATTGGTACCCACGAGTCCAACCCCTCCGTCAAGGAGTGCGTGGACTGCAATTCCTTTGAGCGTCGTACCGGCTCCTGCTAATTTCGTCCTGGCTTGTGTTCTTCCTCCGAACACAAGCCTGTACATAGAATACAAAAAGTTAGTGCCATTCATGTACAATATGACAAAGTTGCAGAAAAACCTTGATGAATCTTCTATTTTCGGGTATAATAGATTTGTTATAGCGGTCGCAGTATGCGGCAAGGTTTCCATGCGAAAGGAGTTGTTAATATGGCAGACGCAACCGGAAAAGATAAAACCATAACCTTCACTGTCCCACATGAACGGGAAGTCGAAATGAAACGCATCTTGCGTATGGTCTATGATGCCCTCAATGAAAAAGGCTATAACCCCATCAATCAGATTGTAGGCTACATTCTCTCGGAGGATCCGACCTACATAACCGTCCACAAAAATGCTCGCAACTTGGTTCGGCATATCGATCGGGACGAGTTAATGCAGGTTTTGGTCAAATCCTATCTCTCCGATTGACCGCACCATGCACCGGGATTCTGTTACCGGATTCCGGTGTCTATTTTTTCGCCCTTGACTTTAACGCTTTTCTGTGTTAAAATGTAAAAGCGGCTGCTGCCGAAATCATAAAAGAAAGGTCGTACCATTAAAATGCCCATTACCGAAATCCTCGAACACAATGCCGCTGCGTTCGGCAATGATATCGCTCTCGTGGAGCTGAATCCCTCGATTCTCGAGCCTCGCCGTGTCACTTGGAAAGAATATGAGCTCATCGAGCCTCGCAAACCCAACTACTATCGTCGGGAAATCACATGGAATGTCTTTAACGAAAAGGCAAACCGCTTTGCCCATTTCCTCCTCTCCCGTGGTGT
This sequence comes from uncultured Clostridia bacterium, assembly GCA_944388075.1. Classification (GTDB taxonomy): domain Bacteria; phylum Bacillota; class Clostridia; order Oscillospirales; family Ruminococcaceae; genus Firm-04. The sequence goes on from CALXHI010000038.1 coordinate 3,722, forward strand.
TAAAGCCGGCGATAAGGTCGGTATCCTGCTCATGAACGGCATTGAATGGCTGCCTATTTACTTCGGTATCCTCAAAATCGGCGCACTCGCCGTTCCGCTCAATTTCCGCTATGCGGCAAACGAAATCGACTACTGCGTCAAGTTGGCAGAAATCTCTGTACTGGTATTCGGACCGGAATTCATCGGCAGAATCGAATCCCTCGCCGGTGCACTCAATAAGGATAAGATGCTGCTTTTCGTCGGACAATCCTGTCCGGATTTCGCCGAGAGCTACGATGCACTCACGGCAAACTGTCCCAGCAGCAATCCGAATATCCCCCTGACCGATGCCGATGATGCCGCCATCTATTTCTCCTCCGGCACAACCGGTTTCCCGAAAGCAATTCTCCACAACCACGAAAGCCTCACGCATGCCTGCAAGGTCGAACAGGCACACCACGGTCAGACCAAAGACGATATCTTCCTCTGCATTCCGCCGCTCTACCATACCGGTGCCAAAATGCACTGGTTCGGCAGTTTTTTGGTCGGCGGCAAGGCGGTACTGCTCAACGGTGTTTCTCCGAATGTCGTCTTGGAAGCGGTTTCCTCCGAGCATTGCACCATCGTTTGGCTGCTCGTACCGTGGGCACAGGATATCCTCGATGCCATTGAGCAGGGCAAGGTTTCTTTGAGCGACTATGAGCTGTCCCAATGGCGACTCATGCACATCGGCGCACAGCCCGTTCCGCCGAGCCTGATTACCCGTTGGCATCATTACTTCCCGAATCATCAGTATGATACCAACTATGGCTTGAGCGAATCCATCGGCCCGGGCGCACTCCACCTCGGTGTTGAGAATATCCACAAGGTCGGTGCAATCGGCAAAGCCGGCTACGGTTGGAAATCCAAAATCGTGGACGAAAGCGGCAATCCCGTCAAGCAGGGCGATGTCGGTGAACTCTGCGTCAAAGGTCCGGGCGTCATGACCTGCTACTACCACGACCCGGAAGCAACCGCCCAGGTACTCAAGGACGGTTGGCTCTATACCGGCGATATGGCAATGGAAGATCCGGATGGCTTTGTGTTTCTCGTTGACCGCAAAAAAGATGTTATCATCACCGGTGGCGAAAATCTCTATCCCGTTCAAATCGAGGACTTCCTTCGCTCCTATCCTGCAGTCAAGGACGTTGCGGTCATCGGTTTGCCGGACAAGCGTCTGGGTGAAATCGCTGCCGCCATCATCTCCATTAAGGACGGCGTAACCTGCACCGAAGACGAAATCCGTACCTTCTGCGAAACGCTGCCTCGCTATAAGCGTCCTCGCAAGTACATCTTCGCTGATGTTCCCCGCAATCCCACCGGTAAAATCGAAAAGCCGAAACTGCGTAAAATTTACGGTGCAGACCACCTGATTGCCGACCAGAACAATAGCTGAGATTCCATCCCATATACACAAAACCATGTGAACCATCGGGTTCACATGGTTTTCTTTGCCTTTTCAGGAATTTGCCTTGACTTTTTACGGTTCTTGTGGTATAGTATATTCTATAGTATAGGCAAGCCGCACCAAAAAATCGACCTGCCCAATGTCTCATTGTTCCGAAAAAGGATGTGTACTATGGCCTTTGTACAGCTCAAAGATGTCTGTAAAACTTATCATTCCGATGCCGCCGATGTGCGTGCGTCCGACCATATCTCCTTTGAAATCGAAAAGGGCGAATTCGTTGTCATTGTCGGTCCATCCGGTGCCGGCAAAACAACATTGCTGAACCTCCTCGGCGGTATGGATTCCTGCGACAGCGGGGAATTGATCGTTGACGGGCAGCGTATTGACGGGCTTTCACCTCGTGAACTGACCCGCTACCGCCGTGAGGATATCGGTTTTGTGTTCCAGTTCTATAACCTCGTTCAGAATCTCACCGCCCTCGAAAATGTCGAACTTGCGGTCGATATCTGCAAGAACGCTGCCTCCCCCATCGAAATGATCCGCAAGGTCGGTCTGGAAGATCGTGCCAACCATTTCCCTGCCGAATTGTCCGGCGGTGAGCAGCAGCGTGTTTCCATTGCCCGTGCGCTCGCCAAACAGCCGAAGCTCCTGCTTTGCGATGAACCGACCGGTGCGCTTGATTTCCGTACCGGTCAAGCAATCCTGCAATTGCTCTATGACAGCTGTAAACAGGACGGTATGACCGTGATCCTCATTACTCATAACAGTGCTTTCAAGCCCCTCGCCGACCGTGTGATCGAGGTACGTGACAGCCAAATCCATGCCATCACCCGTCAGGAGCATCCTGCTCCCGTTGCATCCATTGCATGGTAACGGCTCGGAGGTACACATGATTACACGCATTTATAAAGATACTTTCCGCAAGCTGTTTCGTGCGAAAGGGCGCTTTGTCGCATTGTTCGGTATCATTGCGATCAGCTCCGGTTTCTTTGCCGGACTCAAGGTCACAAGTCCCAATTTCAAAGAATCTGCCGAGCTGTATTATCAGGATACACGGCTGATGGATTTGCATCTGCTCTCGAATTACGGATTTTGTCAGGCTGAGGTCGATGCCCTCGCCCAAGAACCCGATGTTCTGGATTTGTATGCCGGCTATTCCGAAACCGCCTATTTGCAGGTCAATGCCGCAACCGCAAACCCCATCGTACAGGTCTACAGTCTGCCCGAAGGTGCTGCGACCGATACTGCCATCAACCAGCCGATTCTGACTGCCGGTCGTTATCCCGAAAATGCCGAGGAATGCCTGATGGAAGTCAATACACCTGAATCTGTCCAAATCGGCGATACCATCACGATTGATATTGATGACCCCGATACATCTATTCTCGAACAGACAACATTTACGGTTGTCGGTGAAGTCGATTGGTCGATGTTCGTCAACTACGAGCGGGGTACTACTACCATCGGCAACGGCAGTATCGACTGCTTTCTGATGGTGTTGCCGGATGCCTTTGCACCCGATGTGTACACCGATATTTTCCTACGGCTTGTGGACACACAAGGCATGAACAGCTTTACCGATACCTATCGCACATTGACCAGGCAGAAAGGCGATCTTCTGGTTGAACGGTGCGGTGAACTATCCAAATCTCGTGGGGAGCAGCTGATTGCCGAAGCCACCGATGCGATGACCGATGCCCGTACCGAACTCGATGACGGTTGGGCAGAGTACGAGGACGGCCGCCAAACCTTTGAAACCGAAATTGCCGATGCCGAAGCGCTGCTGGCAGATGCAAAACAGCAGCTCGATGCCGGTCTTGTCGAATGGCAGGATGGCAATACCAAATATGAAAGCGGACTTGCGGAATACGAACAATCCAAAGCGACACTCGATGAGCGAAAGGCGACCCTCGAGGCACAGGAAGCACTCGCCAATAACGCCATTGCCGAAATCGATGGCAAGCAACAGTATTTGACCCGTGTGGAACAGATTGTCGGCGGCTATCGGGGTTCGACGCTCGTTCAGCCCTATCCTACCGAAATTCAAACGCTGATTGAGCAAGCTGCTGCCTATGATTCCGATGCGTTTTCGCTGTCGGGTTCTCTCTCCGATTTCTTTGAAGCACCGGTCGACAGTGCCGAAAAGCTGCGGCTCGAATCCACCATTGTATTCTATGTTCACAATTGCAGCGCAACTCTCACAGATGAACTTGCCGAGTTGGAACGCTCTGCACAGGATCTTACCATCCATCGCAATACCCTCAACAACGCCTATGCCGAACTTTCCAACGCAAAGGCATATCTGGATTCCTCCAAAGAGCAGCTAGATACTGCCAAAGCCGAACTGGATCAGGCACAGTCCGAATACGACACCGGCGTTGCCGAATTGGAAACCCGGCGTACCGACGGGCTTGCCGAATTGGCAGATGCCAAAGCAGAACTGGAGCAAGCCGAAGCAGATTATACTGCGGCATTGGCGGAAATCAAAACGCTGCCCGATGGAATCGAATGGTATGCACTCGACCGCTCCGACAATCCCGGTTGGAGCAGCTATGGCGAAGATGCCGATCGTGTCGATGCGGTGGCAGCCGTATTCCCGATTTTCTTTCTGCTGGTCGCCGGACTGGTCTGCCTGACAACCATGACTCGCATGGTCGAGGAACAGCGAACCGAAATCGGTACGCTCAAGGCACTTGGATATTCCACCGGACAGATCTCCGTCCAGTTTCTCATCTATGCCACACTTGCAAGTGTCCTCGGTGTTGTGGTCGGCACGCTGATCGGATTCCAACTCTTCCCGAAAGTCATCTTCCTCTGCTACAAGACGATGTACGACTTCCCCTATGTGAACTGCCCGTTCCACTGGGATTACGCACTGATTTGTCTTGCTGCGGCACTTGCCTGTACGGGCCTGACCTCCATGATTGCCTGTCAGGCAGAGCTACGGGAAGTACCGGCTCAGCTCATGCGTCCGAAGCCGCCGAAGCAGGGCAAACGGATTCTGCTTGAACGATGGAATCGGGTTTGGTCAAAGCTCTCGTTCCATACCAAAGTCACCATCCGCAATTTCTGCCGTTACAAGAGTCGTGTTTTGATGACCATGATTGGTATTTGCGGCTGTACGGCACTGCTGCTCGCCGGTTTTGGACTCAATCGCTCGATTTCCGCAATCGACGACTTGCAATTCAAGGAAATTTATCATTATGACTGCATTGCGTTCTACGACGAAAATGCCGAGAATCCCGATGCGCTGCTTGATTTGGTCAATCAAACAAGTGAAGTCACCGCATTTCAGCAAGCATTGCTCAAATCCGATACCATTCGAGCCAATGACAATGCCTATGAGATTACGCTCACCGTCGCATCGAAACCCGATGCGTTCTCGCACCACGTTACCCTCCGAGAACGAAAATCTCATGACCCGATCCCATTGACCGATGACGGCATCGTGATCAACGAAAAGCTTGCAAAGCTGCTCTCCGTACAGGTTGGCGATACGGTCGAATTGGCAGGCGCATACAAACCCGTCACCATCACCGCCATCACCGAAAACTACACGATGAATCACGCCTATTTGACGCCGGCTTGCTATACGGATTTGTTTGGCGCACTGAACTATAACAGCATCTATCTCAATTTCGTCGATGGTACCGATGAGGACAATATGGCAACGCACCTGCTGCAAAATGACGACTTGCTGACTTTGCAATTTCTCTCGAAAAGCGGTGGCTCGTTCCGGCAGCTCGTGAACAGCATGCAGTATATTGTGCTGCTGATTATCGTCTGTTCGGGGCTTTTGGCATTCGTTGTTCTCTACAATCTCGCCAACATCAACATCACCGAGCGCATGCGTGAGCTTGCTACCATCAAGGTACTGGGCTTCTATGATGGAGAGGTTGCCGCCTATATCTATCGAGAAAATATCCTCTCATCCTTTCTCGGCATGCTCTGCGGACTCGTCACCGGTATCTTCTTCTTCCGCTTCGTGCTTGCCATTGCAGAAGTCGATGCGGTTATGTTCTCACCGGATCTGCCGTGGTACTGCTTCCTCTATGCGGCACTCCTCACGATGTTCTTTACCGTTTTGGTCAACCTGCTGCTCTTCTTCAAGCTGCGGCATATTGATATGGCCGGTTCTCTCAAGGCCATCGAATGACGTTCGGCATTTCTTCGCACAAGCCGAACATGACACACAGAAAAGAGGTATCTATGATGAAACACACAATCCGAAAACATATCTTGCCTACACTGACAGCCTGTACACTTGCAATGGGCTGCATGGGCTGCTACGACGACGAGAACGCCTCTGTTGCCGCCATCTCCCAAATCGCCGCCTCTGTCACGATGCTCGGCGATGTCAATCTCGATGCGATCCTCACCATTGCCGATGCCGTCCTCTTAAATCGTTATATTGCAGAGGACGATGCAATCACCATGTCGGAGCAGGGTCTTGCCAACGCCGATCTCACACAAAATGGTGAAGTCAATAGTGATGATGTTTCCATGCTGTTACAGATTCTCTCCAACATAATTGAACCCCCACAGGTTATTGTAGAAACCACCACATCATCTACGGAAATAACAACTACTACTACGACTACGACAACAACTACGACTTCTTCTACTGCTACGACCACAACGACCACTGCCATAACAACTACAACGACCACCACAGCGCCCCTTACACAGGCTGTCGTCATAGACGGACGTACCCTGCCGGTTGGTGTAAGCTATAATGCATTGACTGCCATACTCGGCAGCCCAACCGAAACCCTCACAGAGGTGCGCAATGACTATACCCTCACCTACTATGTGTTCGCTGAGGATATCGCACAAACTGTCATCGCCATCTCCAATGGCTCTCGGGTCATCGGTTACTATGCGACCTGCGCCGCTTATACCAATCAGTCCGATTTGACAATCAGTGAATATCATGACTCCTTCTCCAATGATATTCTCTATGCCATCCTCGCACTCGATTCCGACTATACGCTTCGTATGTCCTCCATTACCGACAAAACAAATCTCGCCACCTTCAGTAAGCTGAATTTCCATGCCACCAATGCAATGCGTGGTCTGCACGATCTCAACGCTTATCAGTGGTGCGATACCGCCGCTCAGGTTGCCTATGAACACAGCCTCGAAATGGCACAGCTCGACTACTTCAGTCATGATGCAGCTGACGGCACACGATTCTCTGCGCGTTTGGATGCCGCCGGAATCAATTGGCGTGCCTGTGCCGAAAACATTAATGCCGGTTACTGGACGCCCTTTGATGCTGCCGATGGTTGGTACAATTCCCCATCCGGTCACCGTGACAACGTCCTCGGTTCTTACACCTATCTCGGTATCGGCTTTGCCTATGATGCCGATTCTACCTACCATATCTACGGCACACAGGATTATTACACTCCGTTCTGAACGGATTGCATAAAATGCAGTGAGTCATGTATATTATACATGAATAATCAGAAATTATGCAGAAACATGCAGATTTGCTCTTGACAAAACTGTATTGTGATGTATAATAATACCATAGTCTACGGGAAACCGCACTTGAATGTCAGAAAGGATTTGATTACCATGGCTGAAACCAAAATTCCAAAGAAAATTGTCCTCGCCTATTCCGGCGGTTTGGATACCTCCATCATCATTCCGTGGCTGAAGGAAACCTATCCGGGCTGCGAAGTCATCGCCGTTTCCGGTGACGTGGGTCAGGGCACGGAGTTGGACGGTCTCGAAGAAAAGGCCATCAAGACCGGTGCTTCTAAGCTCTATATCGAGGATTTGACCGATGCGTTTATCACCGACTATGTCTTCCCGACCATGAAGGCCGGTGCTGTTTATGAGGGCAAATACCTGCTCGGTACTTCTTTTGCCCGTCCGATTATCGCAAAGCGTATCGCCGAAATCGCCATCAAGGAAGGTGCAGATGCCATCTGCCATGGCTGCACCGGTAAGGGGAATGATCAGGTGCGCTTTGAACTGACCATCAAGGCATTTGCGCCCGATATGCAGATCATCGCTCCGTGGAGAATCTGGGATATCAAGTCCCGTGATGAGGAAATTGATTACGCCGAGGCACATAATATCCCGCTTAAGATTTCTCGTGAAACCAATTACTCCAAGGACAAGAACCTCTGGCACATCTCCCACGAGGGTCTTGACCTCGAAGATCCTGCCAATGAGCCGCAGTACAACAAGGAGGGCTTCCTCGAGCTGGGCGTTTCTCCGGAACAGGCCCCCGATACGCCTACCTATGTGACCATCGAGTTCAAGCAAGGCATTCCAGTTGCCATTGACGGCGTCGAGATGAAGGGCAGCGATATCGTCCGCAAGCTCAATGCACTCGGCGGTGCAAACGGTATCGGTATTGCCGATATTGTTGAGAACCGCCTGGTCGGCATGAAGAGCCGCGGCGTCTATGAAACCCCCGGCGGCACGATTCTCTACTACGCACACGATGCGCTCGAAACCATTACCCTCGACAAAGCGACTGCCCGCATGAAGCAGCAGATTGCCATCACCTATGCCGACCTCGTTTACAACGGTCAGTGGTTCACACCGCTGCGTGAGGCACTCGATGCGTTTGTCGACAGCACCCAGAAAACCGTCAACGGTACCGTCAAGCTCAAGCTCTACAAGGGTAATATCATTACCGCAGGTCTGACCTCGCCTGACACCCTCTATGATGAGGAAGTCGCTACCTTCGATGAGGACGATGTCTACGATCAGAAGGACAGTGCAGGCTTCATCAACCTGTTCGGTCTGCCGATCAAGGTCAAGGCGAAACTCGATCAGAAGCGCAAGTAATCAAGCGTATGTCATAGGGAATGGGGCGGCCATCCGGTCGCCTCTCTCCTTTTTATCATTATCGGAAAGGATGTTGTTTTATGCCTAAAATGTGGGCAGGACGTTTCTCCAAGGAGGTTGACGAAACCGTCAACGCCTTCAATTCCTCCATCGCGTTCGATGGCAGAATGTATGAACAGGATATCCGAGGCAGCATCGCCCATGCTACAATGCTCGGCGACTGCGGTATCATTCCGAAAAGCGATGTCGCCGCCATCCTCGAGGGGCTGAACGGGATTCTCTCCGACCTGCAATCCGGTGCATTGCACATGGACCCGACTGCAGAGGATATTCATATGTTCGTCGAGGCAGAGCTGACAAAGCGCATCGGCGATGCCGGCAAGCGTCTGCATACCGCTCGCTCCCGCAATGATCAGGTCGCACTGGATATTCGGCTCTATCTGCGTGACGCCGTTTCTGAACTGCGGGAACAGCTGCACAAGCTCCTGCATACCCTCATTGCCATCGCCGAACAGCATACCGAAACCATTATGCCCGGCTATACCCATCTCCAACGGGCACAGCCGGTCACGCTCGCACATCATGTCATGGCATATGTCTGGATGCTCATTCGGGATTCCGACCGCTTGCAGGATGCCGTGCGCCGCATGAATCTCTGCCCGCTCGGTGCCGGTGCGCTTGCCGGTACCACCTATCCCATCAACCGCCAACAGACCGCAGCCGCTTTGGCATTTGATGCGCCCGTGCCAAACAGCCTCGATGCCGTTTCCGATCGGGATTTCTGCGTTGAGATCGCATCGGCACTGTCGCTGCTGATGGTACATCTCTCCCGATTCTCCGAGGAGATCATTCTCTGGTGCTCATGGGAATTTAAGTTTATCGAGTTGGACGACGCCTACGCAACCGGTTCGTCCATCATGCCGCAAAAGAAAAATCCCGACGTCACCGAGCTGATTCGTGGAAAAACCGGACGTGTGATCGGTGATCTCAACACCCTGTTGACCATGCTTAAGGGCATTCCGCTTGCCTATAACAAGGATATGCAGGAGGATAAAGAAACCATTTTCGATGCCATCGATCAGGCGATGCTCTGCATCAAGACCTTTGATCCGATGCTTGCGACCATGCGAGTCAACAAGGCGAATATGCGTGCCGCTGCCGCCAAGGGTTTTATCAATGCCACCGACTGTGCCGACTATCTCGTCAAAAAAGGCCTGCCGTTCCGAGATGCCTACAAGATTACCGGCGGTCTGGTTGCCAAATGTATCGAACAAAATCTAACCCTCGAAACCTTACCCATCGAAACCTATCAAGCCGCATCACCCGTTTTTGCGGAAGATGTCTATCAGGCAATCGCACTCGAAACCTGCCTGCGTGGTCGTATCTCCGAAGGTGGACCTTCGCCCGATGCCGTTGCCGTACAAATTGCCCGTGCCAAAGCTGCTGTTGAGGAGTTGATACGATGAGCAAGGAACGCATTAAGTATATCGCAATCGTCTGTTTGATTGCGTTCGTTATTTGGCTGATCGGACAAGCCATTCTCGTATTCTGTTTCCCGAATGCTTCCATGACTGTGGCTCGGCTTTGGGTTGTGCTGGTATTCGGTGTGGCATGCGGTTGGAGTATGGCACATTTTATTCGAGAGGATAACCGCAAACAAGAGGAGGAAGACAATGACAACTACAAAGGTGTATATTGACGGACAAGCCGGTACTACCGGACTCAAGCTCTTTGACCGCATCAAGGATCGTCTCGATGTCATGCTGTTGACCATCGATCCGGCAAAGCACAGGGATAATAACGAGCGTGCCCGTCTGATCAATGCCTCAGACATTACCTTCCTCTGTCTGCCCGATGCGGCATCTCGTGAGGCAGTGGCATTCGTCACGAATCCGAATGTGCGGATCATCGATGCCTCGACCGCTCATCGTACCAATCCCGATTGGGCATACGGCTTTCCGGAGCTTTCTGCCGCTCATCGGGATGCGATCCTGACCGCAAAACGGGTTGCTGTTCCCGGCTGCTATGCGTCCGGCTTTGTATCAATTGTCTATCCGCTCGTGCAAAGCGGTATTATGCCGGCAGATTATCCGGTCAGCTGTCATGCGGTTTCCGGTTACAGCGGTGCCGGTAAACAAGCCATCGCAGTTTATGAATCCGCAGACTGCCCGAATGAGTTCCACAGCCCCAGACAGTATGCCCTCACACAAGGCCACAAGCATCTCCCCGAAATGCAGAAAATTGCAGGGCTAATCCACACGCCGATTTTTAATCCTATGGTCTGTGACTATTTCGCCGGCATGGTCGTGTCCATTCCGCTGCACAGCCATATGCTGAACGGCAATCCGACCCTTGCGGACGTACACGCAATGTTCGCCAAGCACTATGCCGGACAGCAGTTTGTGCAGGTACGAGCCTTGCAGGGCGAAGATGTGCTGACAGACGGTTTTCTGCCTGCCAACCCGCTTGCCGGTACGAATCTGCTCGAGATTTTCGTCTGCGGCAACGATGCGCGCATGACCATCGCCGCGCGGCTCGATAACCTCGGAAAAGGTGCTTCCGGTGCGGCGCTCCAATGCTTTAACCTCATGGTCGGTGCGCCGGAAGAAACCGGTCTGAATCTGCACTGAAAGGAGTATTCCATGAAACTGAAAGAATTTTCCGGATATCCCTTTGTCGATGGCGGCGTCTGTGCCGCAAAGGGATTCCTTGCAAATGGCGTTTGCTGCGGACTCAAGCATCAGGCACTCTCCGGTGAACCCGTCCCGGAAGAGACCATTGACCCAAATGCACCCGTCAAAAATGATCTGGCAATGATCTATTCGCCGACGCCCTGCACCGCTGCTGCGGTCTATACCACCAACAAGGTCAAGGGTGCGCCGATTCTCGTGACGCAAGAACACCTCAAAGACGGTCACGCACAGGCGGTCATCGTCAATTCCGTCAATGCCAATACCTGCAATGCAGACGGCGTTGAGAAAGCCAATGCCATGTGCGATCTCGCTGCCAAAGCTCTGAATCTCACCACCAATGATATCATCGTCGCTTCCACCGGCGTCATCGGACAGGTGCTGCCGATCGAACCGATTGCCGCTGCCGTTCCTGCGCTCGCAGAGGGACTCTCCGAGCAGGGGCAAGCTGCTGCACTCAATGCCATTATGACCACCGATACCCGTCCGAAAGAGGTTGCCGTTTCCTTCCGGATTGACGATGTAACCTGCAGGCTCGGCGGTATGCTCAAAGGCAGTGGTATGATTCATCCGAATATGGCAACGACCCTCACCTTCCTCACCACCGACTGTGCCATCTCCTCTGAACTGCTGCAAATGGCACTCTCCGATGTGGTGCGGGAGACACTGAACCGTGTCAGCGTGGACGGTGATACCTCCACAAACGATATGGTCTGCGTTATGGCAAATGGTGAGGCAGGCAATGCCGAAATCAAAAAGGAATCGGCACAGTATGCCGTGTTTCGAGATGCACTCTATGTCATTCTGCTGAACCTCGCTCGGATGTGTGCTGCTGACGGGGAAGGTGCTACCAAGCTCATTGAATGCGTGGTCAGCGGGGCAAACAGCGATGAGACCGCCGAAGCCATCGCCAAGAGCGTCATTACCTCGAGCCTCTTTAAGGCTGCCATGTTCGGCGCAGATGCCAACTGGGGACGCATTGCCTGTGCGATGGGATATTCCGATGCGGATTACGATATCTCCAAGGTCGATGTCGAGCTGGCATCGGCAAAAGGTACAATTGCCGTTGCAAAACAGGGCTATGGCATTCCCTTCTCCGAGGATCTGGCAAAGGAAATCCTTCTCGAAGATGAAATCCGGGTTCTGATTTCGGTTGGTGACGGCGACTGCTCCGCCGTGGCATGGGGCTGCGACCTCACCTATGATTATGTCAAAATCAACGGCGACTACAGAAGTTGATGGAAAGGAATCTTTGTTATGATGCAGGAGTTTGAACAGAGCGAGCAGATTTCTCCCAAAATCCGCTCCAAAGTTTTGATTGACGCTCTGCCCTATATTCAACGCTATAACGGCAAAATCGTTGTGGTCAAGTACGGCGGCAATGCCATGACAAACGAAGCCCTCAAGGAAGCTGTCATGTCTGATCTCGTACTGCTGTCGCTGGTCGGTATCCGTGTGGTGCTCGTCCACGGTGGCGGTCCTGAAATCAGCGATATGCTCAAGCGTCTGGGCATCGAAAGCAAATTCATCGGCGGTCTGCGCTATACCGATGCCGAAACTGCCGACGTCGTTCGCATGGTGCTTGCCGGTAAGGTCAACAAAGAGCTGGTTGCCCACTTGACCCGCCATCAAGGACCGGCAATCGGTATGAGCGGTATTGACGGTGCATTGCTGCAAGCAAAGAAAAAAGAATCCAAACCGGATTTGGGTATGGTCGGTGAGATTACTGCTGTCAATACAAAGCCGATTCTGACTGCCCTCGAAAACGGCTATATTCCCGTGATTGCAACGGTTGCCTGCGGACCGGACGGTCAGAGCTATAATGTCAATGCCGATACCGCAGCCTCTGCGATTGCTGCCGCACTCGGTGCGGAAAACCTCATCCTCATGACCGATATTGCCGGTCTGCTGCGGGATAAGGATGACCCGTCCACGCTCATTCCATCTGTCAGCGTCAGTGAGGTGCAAAGTCTTAAGCGAGAGGGTATCATCTCCGGCGGCATGATTCCGAAAATCGATTGCTGTGTCGATGCTATCCGCAGAGGTGTCAAGAAAGCAGTCATCATTGATGGCAGAGTGCCGCACTCCATTCTCATCGAGATTTGCTCCAATGAAGGTGTTGGTACGCAATTCTTAAGCGTATATTGACAAAATTCTCTTGAACCAACGAAATATTTTATCGTTCGTTCATAAAATGTCCTTGATTTTTCATCCCGAAATCTGATATGATATTCATAGACTGGAGGATATCCATGTATACCATTCCTACCTCGGATCAGTACCTCATGCCAACCTACGGTCATCAGCCCATTGCGATGGCATCCGGTTCGGGCTGTACCTGCATCGATGAGGACGGCAACGCATATATTGACTTTGGCAGCGGTATCGGCGTCAACTCGCTTGGTTATTGCAATCCCGCTTGGGTCAATGCCGTCTGCAATCAGGTACAAACCCTGCAGCATACGAGCAACTATTACTATACCGCCGTGCAGGCAGAGCTTGCACAAATGCTTTGCAGTCGCACACAGTATGCCCGTGTGTTCTTCGGAAACTCCGGTGCGGAAGCCAATGAATGCGCGATCAAGCTCGCACGAAAGTACAGCTTTGACCGCTACGGCAACAACCGTGGCACGATCATCTCCCTGAAAAACAGCTTTCATGGCCGCACCATGACAACGTTGACCGCAACCGGTCAGGATGTGTTCCACAACTACTTCTTCCCCTTCCCCGGCGGATTTACCTATGCAGAGGCAAATAACCTCGAGGACCTTAAGGCAAAACTCGATGATACGGTCTGTGCCGTCATGATCGAGTTGGTTCAGGGCGAAGGCGGTGTGTGCACACTTGATTCGGATTATGTCAAGGCAGTCGCTGATCTTTGCAAGGAACAGGATATTCTCCTCATCGTCGATGAGGTTCAAACCGGTATCGGTCGAACCGGTACGCTGCTCGCATCCGAACAGTTCGGCATCCATCCCAATATCACAACCCTCGCCAAAGGCTTAGGCGGCGGTCTTCCGATTGGAGCTTGCCTTGTGGATGCGGAACATGCCGATGTCATGGGACCGAGCACGCATGGCTCGACCTTTGGCGGCAATCCGGTTGTCTGTGCCGGCGCACTCGCCGTCCTGCAACAGGTTTCTGCGGGTGGATTTCTCGACGATGTACTCGATAAGGGCTGCCGGATTCGCAGCCGTCTTCTCCAATGCTCCGAGGTTGCAGCTGTCACGGGCCTGGGATTGATGGTCGGCATTCAGCTGAAAACACGCAAAGCCGCCGATGTCTTGCAGGACTGCCGCAAAGCAGGACTCCTCGTCCTGACTGCAAAACAGAATGTCCGCCTGCTCCCTCCGCTCACCATTTCCGATGATGAGCTGAATGAAGGTCTTGAAATCCTCATAAAGGTACTGGAGAACGCCGAATCTGCCGCCCAATAATTCCGATTTGGAAACGGGGTGAGTACTATGTTGCGTTTTACCATACATCTTCAGCGAAACAAATGGGTTGTGTTTGACGAAAGCCAAATGCCGCTGTATACCATAAAAAAGAAATGGCGCAGCGGCTACATCATGACTGACCGCCATGATTATACATTATATGAGTTTTCAACGCCTTCCGATGATCCCCATCCCGTATACCAAATTCTGCTGAACGGTCAGCAGCACGCAGCTGTGACCTGCACCTCAAAATTTTTAGAGCCTCGCATGGAAATCACCTGTAAGGATATGACTTGGGTATTCCGAACCGATAACCGTCTGGATTATACAATCTCGACGGACAATGCCATTTGCGGAAACTTAAAGATCCTGCCCATCGGCAAAGGTGAATACCAATACCATCTGCACTTGCAGCCTGATTTCTTCGAGGAATTCCTGTTTTTCGTACCGCTTGCTGCGGTCGAATGCCTAGAACCGATTCTCCAAAAGGCAAGCAATCCCGTCTCCGCAGAACGCAAAGCTACCAAAGAAACCAGACAGCAGCCCGCTGCGGTCAAAACGCTTGCCCTTTCTCAAAAATGATTGGAAAGGATATCCTACGATGAAACATTTACTCAAGCTTCTCGACCTCTCTCCCGAAGAAATCACTGAGCTGCTCGACCTCGCCGATCAGCTCAAATATGAACGCAAAAACGGTATCGCCCATCCACACCTGAAAGGCAAAACCCTTGGGATGATTTTCCAGAAAGCGTCTACCCGTACTCGTGTTTCCTTTGAAACCGGTATGGTGCAGCTCGGCGGCTATCCGCTGTTTTTGTCCTCGAATGATCTCCAGATTGGTCGTGGCGAACCCGTACAGGATACTGCCCGTGTGCTCTCCCGCTACCTCGACGGCATCATGATTCGTACCTTTGCACAAAAGGAGGTCGAGGATCTCGCACAGTATGGTTCGATCCCGATCATCAACGGTTTGACCGATTTCTGCCATCCCTGTCAGGTGCTGGCCGATCTCATGACCATTCGTGAGTACAAAGGCAGTTTCCAGGGTCTTAAGATGTGCTATATCGGTGATGGCAATAATATGGCAAACTCCCTCATCGTCGGCGGTCTGAAGGTCGGCATGGAGGTTTCTATTGCCTGCCCCGATGACTATCGTCCGGATGCCATTGTCCTCGATTTCGCAAGCAAAAACGGTCACTTCACCATGACCAATCAGCCTGTTGTTGCCGCTGAAAATGCAGATGTCATCTTCACCGATGTCTGGGCATCTATGGGACAGGAGGGGGAAGCCGAAAAGCGTCGCATTGCGTTCGCCGGCTATCAGGTCAACGATACTGTCCTCTCCGCTGCACATGAGGGTTGCATGGTACAGCATTGTCTCCCCGCACACCGTGGTGAGGAAATCACCGAGGAAGTCTTTGAGGCACATGCCAACGAAATCTTCGATGAAGCTGAAAACCGTCTCCATGCCCAGAAAGCTGTGATGGTCAAATTAATGGCACACTAATATATTGACAAAGACGACAAATTGTGTTATAATATCTGTATACCGTACAGACGATGATTCTGTGCGGTACATAAAATCTCTGCGCCATTGCGCACTCTAAGGAGGAGTATTATCATGGGTCTTTTCGATAAAATCGTTGACACTGTTTCCCAGACAGCAAGAGAAGCTTCCGACGGCATCAAATCCATGGCAGACAAAAACCGTCTTCAGAAGGAATTGTCGGGTCTCCAGAACGAATTGAACAACCGCTATCGTGACATCGGTATTCGCTTTTTTGAAGCAACCAAGGAAAATCCTTCCGAGGAGTATGCCGAGATGTTCGCTGCAATCATCAATTTGCAGAACGCCATCAACGCAAAGAAAGAAGAGATCAACGCCCTCGAGGGCACTGTGACCTGTCCGAACTGCGGCGCAACCATTTCCAAGGATGTGAAGTTCTGCTCGAACTGTGGCGCAACGGCTCCGGTTTCTCCGGCTCCGGCTGTCGAACCGGTTCAGAACGGATGCTCCAACTGTGGTGCGCCGTTGGCAGCCGATGCAAAGTTCTGTGCAGGCTGCGGTGCCAAGATCGATGCACCTGCCGCACCGGTTACGCCCTCCAATATCTGCACCGGCTGTGGTCAGCCCTTGGATGAGAGTGCTTTGTTCTGCGCCAACTGCGGCACAAAGGCACCCAATGTCGACTAAATTCTCCACCCCGACGGTTGCAGATACCGCACTCATTCTGGTCTGCGCCGGAAACGCAACCAGAATGGGCGGTATCCATAAGATTTTGCATCCGCTCGGGAATGAAACGGTTTTGTCACGCTCGCTCCGCACCTTTTGTCATTGCAAAAGCGTGATGGAGCTTGTTGTTGTCGGACGGGAACAGGATAGGGAGGCATTCCTCACTGCCATCAATGCACTGTCTCTACCGCTGTCGATCACCTTCGTAGCCGGCGGTGTAACCCGTCAGGAAAGTGTCAAAAACGGCTTTGCTGCAGTCTCTGATTCTGCCGAATATGTTGCCGTTCACGACGGTGCAAGACCACTCGTTCACCCGGAAGATATCGAACGGGTCATTCACGATGCGCATGTATTCGGCGGTGCTACCCTCGGTGTTCCGGTCAAGGATACCATCAAGGTCGTTGAGGACGGTCTGATTATCGATACGCCCTATCGCCCTTCGCTCTATATCACACAAACACCGCAGGTTTTTCAGCGTACACTCTATGCCAAAGCTATGCAGTTTGCCATTGACCATGCACTCGATTTCACCGACGACTGCCAGTTGGTCGAGGCCATCGGGCATAAAATTGCCATGACCACCGGCCGCTACTCCAATCTCAAACTCACAACAACCGAGGATTTCCTGCTCGCAGAAGCCCTTCTGCCACAGGAATCCCTACCCTGAAATGAGGTGTGCGATGCTCGATTTTCGTATCGGACATGGCTATGATGTTCACCGTTTAACCACCGATCGACAGCTGATTCTTGGTGGTGTGACAATCCCCCATACCCATGGATTGCTCGGACATTCCGATGCCGATGTGCTGACCCATGCCATCATGGATGCCATGCTCGGTGCACTTGCACTCGGCGATATCGGACAGCATTTCCCCGACACCGCTTCTTGCTATGCCGGTGCGGACAGTATGCAGCTGCTTGCACATGTCAATCGGCTGATTCAGTCCAAAGGCTGGGAGCTTTCCAATCTTGATGCTACTGTTCTGGCGCAAGCGCCGAAACTTGCGCCCCATATCATGCAAATGCGCAAGAATTATGTCGCCGTGCTCGGCTGTAACCTCGACCAAATCAGCGTCAAGGCGACCACCGAAGAGCATCTCGGTTTCACAGGCAGAAAAGAAGGCGTTGCTGCGCATTGTGTGGTGCTGCTCTCTCGTATCCCTGCACCGATGTTTCGCAGACCTGTTGGGCGTGTTGTGCCGCTTTGAACACGGATATCGCCCAATCGATGGAAAGAGCAACCTATGCAAATCGTACTCCCTGATTCGTATCTGTTTATGCCGCCACTAACGGACTGCAAAACGCAAAGATTTTTGACTTAAACGCCAAAAATCTTTGCACTCAACAACTGAAAAAGCACTCAAAAGCGAAGCTCCTACGTGTTTTTTCAATTGTTGAACAGACACTAAAAAATAAGAATTTGGACGTTAATTATGGAATTTATAAGCAAAGAAGAAATAGTTGAATTATCTAATCCGGGTGTCGTTTCACGACAGCTATTGAACCCGGATAATTCATCAAGCAAACGTGTAACAATTACAGAAGTTCATCTTGAGAAAGGGGCAAGCCAGCCAAGACATACTCATGATACCTCTGAGCAGATATGGTATGCAACAAAAGGTATTGGAACACTACTGCTTGCTAATAATAAGGAAATTGTGTTTAGAGCTGGAGATATTGTAAGATTTGCAGATAACGATATTCATGGGCTTCGAAATGATGGTGAGATAGAGTTCGTGTATATTTCAGTTACAGCACCACCCATACATTTTGGATATGCTTATACAAGTAATAAGTAACCAGAGTGTTAAATTTTAATTTGTTCGACTGAATATAAAACAAAATCCAGAGAAGACAGCTTTCTTCTCTGGATTTACTTCTCTATGACTACCCCCGGCTTTGGTATGGGGATGGTTTTTGTTTACACGACACCACACAAAGATTGTGCGTCAGATGGCGTGCAAAGCCGTCAGGCGTCTTTGTGCGATGTTGCCTTTATATTGCATCGATACGATATGCCTGCATCTGCTTTTTGCGCCGCACATCTACCAGTGCATCCACCGCAATGCCGGACTCGGTGTATGCCTCCGAAAAGACAGTACCCTCCTCACGCAAAGCCTGTACCAAACCACCCTCCGTATACGGAATGCAAAGCTGCATCCGAATCGCCGTTTCCGGCAATGCCTGCGCCATTGCTGCTTTCAGCGTATCGAGTCCGGTTCCGTTTTTGGCACTGATCCACACCTGATCGTCAGACGATTTCGGCAGCCCATCGAGCAAATCGGATTTGTTGTAGACCTGTAGCTGCGGAATCTCCCCACAGCCTAAATCTGCCAGCAGCTGTACCGTCACATCTCGCCGTTCGTTCACATCCTCCGCCGAGGCATCCAGCACATGCAGAATCAAATCCGCATCCATCGCCTCTCGCAAGGTCGAACGGAATGCCTCGACCAAATGGTGCGGCAAGCGGCGAATCAATCCAACTGTATCCGACAGCAGAACCGTTCGTCCATCCGGTAACAGCATCGCCCGTGTTGTGACATCGAGCGTTGCGAACAGCTTGTCCTCGATCAACACATCCGCTTCCGTTAAAGCGTGAAACAGCGTCGATTTGCCTGCATTCGTGTACCCAACAACCGCTACCGTCAGAATGCCGTCCTTCTTGCGGCGGCTGCCCAAAAACTGCATATGCCGCTCCAATTCTCGAAGCTCTCGCTGTAGGGACTGAATGCGATTGCGGATATGTCGGCGGTCAGTTTCCAGCTTGGTTTCACCCGGTCCTCTCGTACCGATACCGCCGCCCAGTCTCGATAATGCCGTCCCAACACCCGTCAATCGGGAAAGCCGGTACTGATATTGCGCCAGCATGACCTGTACCTTGCCCTCTCTCGTGCGTGCCCGTCCGGCAAAAATATCCAGAATCAACATTGTGCGGTCAATCACCTTACAGTTCGTCGCATCTGACAGATTCCGCAGCTGCATACCCGTCAGCTCTACATCGAAAATCAACAGGTCAATGTCATGCGCCAATACCGCCGCTTTCAGCTCCTCAAGTTTTCCCGCTCCGATACAAGTTGCCGCATCGGGTGCAGAACGGCTTTGCAGCATCGCACCAATGACCTCACAGCCTGCCGTATCCGCAAGCTCTGCGAGTTCCTCCATTGACTGCTCTGCATCATATGCGCCGGTATCAATCCCTACCAAAATCAAACGCTGCTTTGCCGAATCCTGCGCTGTTTCGTGCATAGTCTCCTCCTCTCTTTCGATGAAAAGACCGCCCGTTTTCCGGACGGTCTTTGTGTTGCCGGATTACGCCTGAAATGCCGCAAATGCACGGTACGCCATGTACACATCGATTTTGCTGACCACTTCCATCGGTGCGTGCATCGACAGCACCGGTACGCCGACATCGACCGTGTCAATATTGAGGTTTGCCAGGTATGCCGCAACCGTGCCGCCGCCGCCGATATCGACCTTGCCCAACTCGCCGGTCTGCCAGATAACCTCGTTCTGCTCGAGCAATGCCCGTATCTCTGCCACAAATTCCGCAGAGGCATCCGAAGAACCGCTCTTGCCTCTCGCTCCGGTGTACTTCATCATGCAGACGCCGTAGTTGAGGTATGCCGCATTTCTCGGGTCGTTGACATCGGCAAAGGTCGGATCAACCGCTGCCGTCACATCCGCAGACAAACACTGCGACTGCGCAAAAACCGTATGCACCGTTGTGCCACAGACCGTTGCCAAATCCTTCATGAAATCATGGAAGTACGATGAGCAAAGTCCGGTATTGCCATCACTGCCGATTTCTTCCTTGTCGGTCAGAATCAGTACCGCTGTTTTTGCCGGTGTTTTGCAGTCCATCAGGGCACGCAGTGCCGGATAGGCACAGACACGATCGTCATGACCATAGGCTCCAATCATGCTACGGTCAAAGCCCAAATCTCTTGCCTTGCCTGCCGGTACAACCTCCAATTCTGCCGAGAGAAAATCCGATTCGGTAATGCCATAAGTCTCGTTGAGAATCTTCATGATTTGCAGCTTAACCAGATCGCTGCCCTCTTCGCTGTCATACGGACGAGAACCAATCAGTACATTCAGCTCCTCACCCTTGATGCCCTGTGCAAGCGTCCGCTGTACCTGCTCCGTTGCCAGATGGGGCAGCAAATCCGTTACACAGAAAATCGGGTCGGTATCCTGTTCGCCGACATGGATGTTCACCACTGTGCCATCGCATTTGGCAACCACGCCGTGAATCGCCATCGGAATTGTGGTCCACTGGTATTTCTTGATGCCGCCATAGTAGTGCGTCTTGAACAGCGCAAGCTCCTTGTCCTCATAGAGCGGTGACTGCTTCAAATCCAATCGGGGCGAGTCAATATGCGCTGCTGTCAGGCGAATGCCGTTTGCCAGCGGTTCACTGCCGATGACCGCTGCAACAACCGCCTTGCCACGATTGCAAATATAAATGCGGTCGCCTGCCTGTACCGGTTCGCCGGGATTCCAACGGTGGAATCCGTCCTGCTCAAGCTGGGCAATCGCATATTGTGCCACCTCACGCTCTGTCTTGCCGTTATCGAGGAATGCCTTGTAGCCCTCGCAAAATGCATCGCATGCGGCAATCTGTTCCGCATCCATACGCTGCGCACCGTGCTTTTTCTGCATCAGCAATGCCTTTTTCGTTTCGGCAAGTTGCTTTGCTGCTTCTGTTTCCTGTGCCATGTTCATACTCCTTTTCCCGTAATCTGATTCATCAGGCGTACCCATAACGCATATGCCGCCTGTTCCAATTCCTCCGCCGTACCGTTATTTTCGAGTACCGCATCGGAATGTGTACGAAAATATGTCTCATCATGCTGCGCCTGCATCCGCTGCTCGGCTTGCAATTCGGTGATGCTATCTCGCTGTAAGATACGCCCCTTGCGGACATCGGCATCGGCGACCACCGATACCACCATATCGCAAAGTGTGTTCGTACCGCTTTCAAACAGCGTTGGTGCATCCAACAGAATATAGGGCAAACCCTCTTGCGCCGCCTGCCCAATGGTCTGTGCAATTTGCGCAGTGATATATGGATACATGATACTGCCGAGCCGTGCATTCTCTGCCGCATCTGTAAACACAATGCCCGCAAGCCGTTTTCGGTCAAGCGTGCCGTCCGGTTTCAGAATATCCCGACCGAATGCCGCAACCAGCTCCGTCAGGCATGGCTGTTCCGGTTCGACCACCTGCCGTGCAACCAAATCGGCATTGATCACCGGCATACCCCATCGTCGAAAGCATTCGCTGACCATTGTCTTGCCTGCACCGGTTTGACCGGTCAAGCCGATTACATATGGTTTTTTCATACAACCTCCAAATGATAGCCCGACGAACGAATCAAGCGATTATACACAGCCAGACCCACACCGTCCTTGTGCGGCGCACGGACATAGACACGTTTTGCACCCACGGCATCCGCTTCTCGCAATCTCGCAAACAGCAAAGATGCCTGTATTTCCTCGGTATCGCCATAGCTCATGCAGGCAATCCCCGCCGATTCTAGTGCAGCCATATCCGAAGCATATGCCAAGGCATAGACGCCATCTGCTCGATGGGCTTTCACATATGTCAAAAATGATTCGCTGTCTCCTTGCACCAAAATCACATCGGCTTTCGGCGCATAGTGCTTGTATTTCATGCCGGGAGATGGTGCGATGCGGCCCTCTTTCAATTGCGATAGCACCGCATCGTCTACCACAACATTTGCGGCAATTTCTGCAAGCTGCTCCGGTGTCACAAAGCCCGGTCGCAGCACACGCACGGTTTCTGCATCATCCAGTGCAATCACCGTCGATTCCACGCCGCAAAAACAACTGCCGCCTTCGAGAATCAGCGGTATGCGGCCGTTCATGTCGATACGGACATGCTCTGCCGTTGTCGGACTCGGTCTGCCCGAACGATTTGCAGACGGTGCGGCAATCGGGATACCTGCCGCCCGAATCATCGCCTGTGCCATCGGATGTGCCGGAAACCGGACACCAACCGTATCCAATCCGCCTGCCGTTTCTGCCGGAATCCGCTCTGAACGAGGGAGTATGATCGTCAACGGTCCGGGCCAAAAACGCAATGCCAATGCCTTCGCAAGCGGCGGAATTTCATTCACCAGATTGTCCCATTCAGACAGCTCCGCAATATGCACAATCAGCGGATTGTCCATCGGTCTGCCCTTCGCCTCGAATACCCGTTTGACCGCTTCCGGATTCGTTGCATCACAGCCCAGACCGTATACCGTTTCTGTTGGGAAGGCAACTGGCTGTCCGGCTCGCAGATACTCTGCCGCAAGCGGAATGCCTTCCTGTCCTAAAACCTGTGTATTCATGTCTATCCCTCCGCTTCTCCGGCAAGCTGTGCCGCCTGTTCCGCTGCCGCAAGGGCATCGAACAGAGCATCCAAATCGCCGTTCATCACATCATCCAATCGATACAGCGAAAACCCGATGCGATGGTCGGTCATACGGCTTTGCGGGAAATTATATGTCCGAATCTTCTCCGAACGGTCGCCCGTTCCCACCTGTGCACGGCGGTCAGAGGAAATCTGCGCATTCTGTTCCGCCTGCATTCGGTCATAGAGCCTCGCACGCAGAATCGACATCGCTCTATCCTTGTTCTTATGCTGACTGCGTTCGTCCTGACATTCTACAACCAAACCCGTCGGCAGATGCGTAATCCGAACCGCAGACTCCGTCTTGTTGATATGCTGACCGCCAGCACCGCTCGACCGGAATACGTCGATCCGCAAATCCGTCGGCTGAATTGTTACGGCAACCTCCTCAACTTCCTGCAAAACCGCTACGGTTACCGTCGAGGTATGCACCCGTCCCTGCGATTCGGTTTCCGGCACTCGCTGCACCCGATGCACCCCGCTCTCATATTTCATCTTGCCATACGCCCGTGTGCCGCTCAGCGAAAATACGATTTCCTTGATGCCACCCAGCTCCGTTTCATTGCAGCTCATCACCTGCTGCACCCAGCCGTGCCGCTCCGCATACATCGAATACATACGGTACAACGAATACGCAAACAATGCCGATTCCTCACCGCCTGCACCGCTGCGGATTTCCACAATCACGCTGCGGTCATCCTGTGCATCCATCGGTTGCAAAAGGGATTCCATCGTTCCATTTGCCTGTTCCACCGATGCTTGTAAAGCTTGCATCTCTTCCGTCACCATCCGGCGCATATCCGGATCCTGCTCGGTTTGGAGCATCGCATACAAATCATGCAGCTGCATATCGGCATCTTGTCGTTCTCGATAACAGCTGACAATCGGTTCCAGCTGCTTGTATTCCCGCATGACCTCCGCAAGCCGATTTGCATTTCCCAACACTGCCGGATCTTGCAGTCGCTCATTCAATTCATCAAAACGGCGTGCAGCCTTTTCCAACTGCTGCTCTATCTCCATCCGCTCTCCTCCTGTCATTTTCGTCCATTCCTTATTATTATACCCTTTTTTTACCGATTTCGCAAGAGGTATTTCTCTTTTCTGCTCAATATTCCGAACGGCATTCGCTCAATTTACACAAGATACGATGGTAATATTTGGAAATCTACACAATTCCACTGTAATCATCTTGAAATCCTTCGATTTTTCCTGTATAATAGAAATGTATCCGACAAGAAAGGAGTGATTTCATGCGACGCAAACATAAAACGCTTGTTTCGATGATGACCGCTGTGCTGATTTGCATACTCTGCATCTGCCCGACCGTCTCCCCGCCCTCTGCCAAAAGCTATGACGTTATGCTGCATGGCATTGATGTTTCCGAATATCAATGCGATATCAATTGGCATGACGTGAAAGCAGGCGGTGTGGAATTTGCCATCATGCGCTGCTATAAAACCAGACGGGACGATAATTATTATCATGTAGATAAGAAATTTGCCTACAACTACGAACACGCCAAAGCCGCCGGCATGAAAATCGGCTGCTACCTCAATACCGATGCCATCACCGATGCCGAGTTCAATGCGGATATTGATGTTCTGCTCAAACATATCAAGGGCAAAACCTTTGAATATCCGGTTTACCTCGATATCGAATGCTATGGTCGGCAGGATATGGTCGATAAAACCGCCTTCACACAAATGGTGCTCCGTGCGCTGACTCGCATCGAACAGGCAGGCTTTTCCGCCGGTGTCTATACCAATACCCATTTCTGGGACGTGAGCATTGATCGGCAGGCTATCATCGATGCAGGCTTTTTCGTTTGGCATGCACAATATCCGCTGCGCTATGAGCCTGCCGACCCTACGCAATATGACTACTCCGACAAAGCGCATATGTGGCAGTATGCCTGTACCGGTCGTGTACCGGGCATCTCCACCGATGTGGACTTGAATGTCTGCTATACCACTCGCTTTGCCGCTCCGCATATCACGCTGACCGATGCCAATGCCCCGCCCGCTGTACTCGAGCAATTTCAGCCCTTTCTGCTGCAAGGCAATCTCCAGTCGGCATTGACACTGCGACAGGTCTATGGCGGCGTTTATGATGCTGCAACCGGTGCGCCAACCGATCAGGTCGCAACCATTACACCGATGCAGCGTACAGCTTCTCTCAGCGGTGCGTTTGATCAGCAAATCTCATTCTCACTGCTGCCCGAAGGCGATTATGTTTACCGTGTCACGGCAGTTGATGTTGCCGGTTATTCGGTTGTGCTGCTCGAACAGCCTTTCACCGTTCACCATACGGAAACCACTACGACGACAACGACTACCACGACAACAACTACAACTACTACAACTTCTACCACACTTTCGACTTCCAAAACAACGATCACCACAACAACCTCTACGACCACAGTACCGCAAACCACGCCGGCAAAGCGCACTTCCGATCAACGCTTCTTGCAATTGTTTACAGATCTCTATCAGTTCTTTGCGTACATCCATATGCCGATTCTCCCCAATACCGCATACTTTCTCTGTGAGCAGCTGCCCCTGCACGAGCTGCTCCCCAACTGATACAGCAACGCACCGTATCGAATCCGGATACGGTGCGTTTTTATTATGCTTTTTTGGGAAACGATGCGATTAATGCGATCAAGGCATCAGCAGTTTGATCAAGCCGTTCCGGGTGTATGCAATCTCGATAGCCCGCCTCAACCCGATGATGTGCTGCACTTGCTGCAGCCAGACATTCGGCGATTTTCTCCTGTACCGTTGCAATTGTCTGCTGACAGAACCGACAGAGTGTTTTCTGTGCCTTGAGCCTAGCAGCATCGTAAAAACGTTGCATCTTGATTGTGACGGTCGGCATACGGTCAGGACACCAGTATCCTTTCGTCACAATCGCCAGCTTACATGCCGGTATCACAAGGTCAATCGGCACGCTTGGTTTTCTCGTCCAAGCAGTTGTCGTTTCGCAGTCATAGCCCCACGCCAGCACATAGCACAAGAGCCGTTCCAACAAGCCTTGTGCCGCTGCACCACAGCTGTCGTCGATTTGGATTACGCTGTAATCCGCCGACAAATAGGTTACAAACCCATGCGCCGTCCATGCCGTATGCTGTCGGCGTCGATGTGTCCCGGGGCACTCTGTATGACGATGACAAGGCAGAATCCGACGTGCCAGACGTTCCGCATAGGCATCCAGCTTTCCCTCCAGCAATGCGCCTTCCCCGACTGTAAGCAGCATTCCCTCCAGCTCCGACCAAACCCGAATTCCCTGTCGGCATTGCTGATGACAGCGGGCACTCTCCTCCGAATCGGCACGCATGCAGCATTGGCGTTCGGCAGGGAGATTTCGTTCCAACAGCGCACCCAAATCAACCAGCTCGCCGGTGATGTAAGGCAAGGCATTTCCCCGCTCATGCGGAGCGGTTGCATCTGCCACGAACACACCCCGTGCTTCCCAGACCACCGCATCAAGCGAATTCGGATCCGATGCGCAATGATACCGTGTGCATGGTTCTTCCGGAAATGCAGCTGCCAATCGCTTCAGCAATGTGGATTTGCCCGTACCCGGTCCGCCCTTCAGGTAAATGCCGTATGCGTCTTGCTGTTCCGACCAAAAGGCAGTCTGAAAACCCTCCGGCGATGAATAGCCCAAAAAGTATTCTTGTTGCATAATACCCTCCTTTATGCGACGCATCCTCCCGATGCTCTTACCGCTATTCTATGCCGGATATCGATTTTGGCTACAATAATTTTGTTTCAGCCATCCGATTCAATTTGGACAACACCACACAATTGCCAAGCTCGATTACTGTGACTGCGAGAAACACAAGGGCATCTCTAAAAACCCCCTATACAAATTCCGATAAAAGTGGTATAATAAGGTTAAGAAATATACACAGTTAGGGTTCTTTGATGCAGAGAACAAATACGAAAGACTATCAGAATTAGGAGATC
>CALXHI010000039.1 GCA_944388075.1 uncultured Clostridia bacterium
CGTTTGCGGCGGCAAAGGGCAAGGATTTTTGTCTTAAACGCCAAAAATCCTTGCATTCAACAACTGAAAAAGCACTCCAAAGCAAAGCTTCTACGTGCTTTTTCAGTTGTTGAGCAGACACTATATAGTCTTCGATATTTCCATTTTCAGGTGCAAAGGTAAAACCATCGCTAGTTTTTTCCGTAAGAATTAAAAAGACAAGACTTTTTTGATTCGTGTTTGAATATTCTCAATTGTTGGTTTATCCGGATTGATTTCTCAATGACCTCGGAACGCCGAGGGTTTAATGTAACCGCCTTTTGGCTGTTTGATTTGCCGGATTCTTTTTGTTACACTTGCCATCCGATCCGCCTTGAAAGTTGTTTATCCTTGTACGTAATAAAATGTTATTTTCTACTCATATTATATTAGATATACTCGATTTTGTCAAGGAGCTGCGCCCTTTTTTATTCAATTTGAAACAGAATTGTCATGATATGGTTGTTGTGATACCAATTTGACATGATTTTACTTGATTGATACGATATCCTGCACCAAAAATTTACCTGCCTGTGGTACAATGAAACCGAAAGGCAGGTGAGGGATATGCGCAATCGCATGCGAGCAAAGGGATTGCTGCGTTGGCTCTGTGTGGTGGAGCGAAAGCGGGATCTTTGGTGGTGGCGGTATCGGGCATACCGTCATTGAGCGGATGGCACGGCACATGCCTCATGGTTGGTGTCCTGCTCTGTGAGCGTATGCAGCCAAGCGTACTGTTTGTAGTGCTTGTACACGGCAGGGAGCTTGACGATTTCGTCAATGTTGATGAGGATATAGACCGCCTCGACGGGGAGATGGAGCACGAATGCGCTGATGAGGCCAATCGGCACGGTTACGAACCACATGGTAACGGCATCGCAGCGCAGACCGAATTTGGCATCGCCGCCGGCAGGGAAGATGCCGGAGATGGTGGTCATATTCATGGCTTTGCCGACAACGTAGTAGGCACAGACGACAAGCATCGTGCGCAGGTAATCACAGGCGGTATCGGAGAGTGTGCCGAACAGCTTGACAAAGGGAATGACAGCGAGAATGACCAAGCCGGAGAGGATACCGCCGATGAGGGAGACATGGCAGAGCTTTTTGCCGTAAGCTTTTGCGGTATCGAGATGACCCTGTCCCAGCTCCGTGCCGACCAGGACACCGCTGGCACCGGCGATACCGGTACAGACACAGATCACGAGGTTTTTGACGATATTGGCAATGGAGTTGGCAGCGGCGGCATCACTGCCCATATGGCCGAGAATGACGCTGTACATGGTAAAGCCCAAGCCCCAGACGAGTTGATTGCCGAACATCGGGAGGGAATATTTCCAGTATTCCCGATGGCGATTTGCGTCAATGTGCAGGATATGCGGCAGACGGATTTTGACGCTATTGGGCTTGCGCATGACGAGCAGAACGAGGATGAGTTCGATGAGTTTGGAGAGCACGGTTGCAATCGCCGCACCGGGAATGCCGAGCTTCGGGAATCCTGCCAAACCGAAAATCAACAGCGCATTCATCACGAGATTGACCAGCACGGAAATCAAGCTGATGACGGAACTTTGTGCAGCCATGCCGCAGTTTTTCATGATGACAAGATACATCTGCGAGATGCTGAGCAACAGGTAGGAGAGGGCAACGGCACGGAGATACTCTGCGCCATAGGTGATGAGTACGGGGTCGGAGGCAAAACAGCGCATGAGCCATTCGGGGCAAATCATCGCCCCGAGCGTAAAGGGTACGGATACGAGAATGCCCCAGCGCAGCCCGATGCCGAGGAACTGTTCGATGACATCGGGACGGCGAATGCCCCAATATTGTGCAGCGAAAATCGAAACGCCGGACATCAATGCAAACAGGAATAGGCTGTAGACGAACTGTACCTGTCCGGCGAGGGATACCGCAGAGAGGGCATCCTGCGAGAGCCAGCCGAGCATGACGGCATCGGAGATGCTGACGAGGGACATGAGCAGCTGCTGCAAGGTGATCGGAATGACGAGCCGGAGCAGCTGCTTGCGAAATGTAGGTTGCGGATTCATAGGATATCACTTCTTTCGAGCAAAATGCCGTATGTTTGTGTTCACGGTGGTATCATTATAATCGGCGGAACCCCAAAAAACAACAGGAATCTTTTACGGAATTGTGATATTCATATGAACTGAACCGGCAAATGCAAACGCCCGAAGTGACATGGCTTCGGGCGTTTGGCATGGAGTTCCATTGCGATCGAGCGCATTGATTTCGAGTGCGGGGGCGTGAAAGCATGCGCTGAATTTGAGCATCGTATGGTCTGCGATGACCTCCGGCATCTCATGTTTGCTTGGCATCTTCCGCAGCAGTCTGGGGTGGTCGAACCGTTCATGCCGGAACGCCTTTCTGTCGCAGTGCAGCATTGCAGAATCACAGCAATCACGGGAGCAGTCGGAAAAGACAATCATGCAGCCTTGACTTCTTATGCGGAATATGATATACTATAACATAGTACCGTTTATAACGGAAAGGAGTGCGCCTATGGAAATTAAAAAAGAATTGGTCAGCTATGTGGCAGACCTGAGCCGTATCCGTCTGGACGAAACGGAAGTCGCTGAGATGCAAGCGCAGATGAGCGAAATTGTCGGCTATATGGATATCCTGAATCAGCTCGATACCGATGGCATTGAGCCGATGTCACATATCTTCTCGATTGCGAATGTCCTGCGGGACGATGTGGTACAGCCCTCGTACCCGAGAGCGGATATTTTACGGAATGCACCGGAACATACGGACGAAGCATTCGTCGTTCCGAAAACGGTAGAGTGAGGGGGGGATTCGCTTGCAGATTCAGAACATGACGGCATTGGAAGTCGGTGCAGCGATTCGCAATGGCAGCTTGACGGTTACGGAGGCAGTCACGCAGGCGTTGGACGCTGCGGAATCGAGCAATGCGCGCACCAATGCGTATATCACCATCTGTCGGGAAAAGGCTCTGGCACAGGCGGAGCAGGTCGGGCAGCAGATTGCAAACGGCAGTCTGACCTCGCCGCTGGCAGGCGTTCCGATTGCGATCAAGGATAATATCTGTACGAAAGGCGTGCGGACGACCTGTGCGTCTCGGATTCTGGAGAATTTCGAGCCGGTCTATGATGCGACGGTGATGCAGAAATTGCAGGCTGCCGGCATGATTGCGATCGGCAAGGTCAATATGGACGAGTTTGCGATGGGCAGCACCTCGGAAACCTCGTATTTTGGTGCGACACGCAATCCCTGGGATTTGGAGAAGGTACCGGGCGGCTCTTCGGGCGGTGCAGCCGCCGCCGTTGCCGACCGTTCTGCCGTAATTGCACTTGGCTCGGATACGGGCGGCTCGATTCGTCAGCCGGCATCGTATTGCGGTGTGACCGGCTTTAAGCCGACCTATGGTACGGTATCCCGTTCGGGTCTGGTGGCATATGCCTCCTCGCTCGACCAAATCGGTCCGATTGGCAAGGATGCAGCGGATTGCGCTGCCATCATGGATATCATCGCAGGGTCTGACCCGATGGATGCAACCTCTCTTGCCGAAACGCCGACCGAGTTTCTTGCAGGTTTGACGGGTGATGTCAAGGGCTTGCGCATCGGCATTCCGTCGGAGTGCTATGCCAATGCAGGCCTTGACGCAGAGGTTGCCGCAAAAACCAAAGCCGCCGCCGATACCTTGGCAGAAGCCGGCGCAATCGTGGAGGAGATCTCTCTGCCGTTCCTCGATTACGTCATTCCGGCATACTATATTATTGCGACAGCGGAGGCAAGCTCGAACCTCTCCCGCTTTGACGGCGTGAAGTACGGTTTCCGCAGCAACAGCTATACCGGCTTGACCGATTTGTACCGTGCGACCCGCAGTGAGGGCTTCGGCAAGGAGGTCAAGAAGCGGATTTTGCTCGGCACATTCGTGCTGTCGAGCGGCTATTATGATGCCTATTACCGCAAGGCACTCAAGGTCAAGGCGTTGATCAAGCAGAAGTTTGACGAGGTCTTCTCGCAGTACGACCTGATTCTCTGCCCGACGGCACCGACCACCGCACCGGCAATCGGTCAGAGCCTTGCCAACCCGATGGCGATGTATCTGTCGGATATCTTTACGGTTTCGGTGAACATCGCCGGACTGCCGGGTATCTCGATTCCCTGCGGCTTTGATGCGGCAGGCATGCCAATTGGCGTGCAGCTGATTGGCAAACCGCTCGGTGACAAGACCGTTTTGCAGGCGGCGTATGCCTACCAGCAGCGTACCGACTACCACAAACAGGAGGCGAAGTGAGATGGAATGGGAACTGGTCATGGGCTTGGAGGTACACATTGAGCTTGCCACCAAAACCAAAATCTTCTGCGGCTGCTCGACCGAATTCGGCGGCGCACCCAATACCCACTGCTGCCCTGTGTGTACGGGTATGCCGGGAACATTGCCGGTGCTGAACCGTCAAGTGGTGGAATATGCCGTGCGAGCCGGTCTGGCACTGAACTGTGATATCAACCGCTACCACAAATTCGACCGCAAGAATTATTTCTACCCCGACCTGACAAAGGCGTATCAGATTTCACAGCTGTACCTGCCGTTTGCGCAGAACGGGCATGTGGATTTGAAGCTGAAAAACGGCGACACCTCGACCATCCGCATTCATGAGATTCACATGGAGGAGGACGCCGGCAAGCTGATTCACTCGTCATACGGAGATGAAACCTATCCGGATTACAATCGTTGCGGCGTACCGCTGATCGAGATCGTCTCCGAGCCGGATTTCCGCACGACAGAGGAAGTCATTGCCTACTTGACGAAGCTCAAGAGCATCTGTGAATATCTGGACATCTCCGATTGCAAGATGGAGGAAGGCTCGATGCGTGCCGATGTCAACCTGTCGATTCGCCCGAAGGGGAGCGATACCCTTGGCACTCGCACCGAGATGAAGAATATCAACTCGTTCAAGGCGATTGAACGAGCGATTGCGTATGAGACAAAGCGGCAGATTGCGTTGGTCGAGGACGGCGGCAGGGTCGTGCAGGAAACTCGCCGCTGGGATGAGAGCAAGGCACAGACCTTTGCCATGCGCTCGAAGGAGAATGCGCAGGATTATCGGTATTTCCCCGAGCCGGATTTGCCGCCGGTGCGCATTTCCGAGGAGGAGATTGCGTATTATCGGTCGATTTGCCCGGAGTTTGCCGAGCAGAAAGCGGAGCGGTATGTATCGGAGCTGGGATTGTCGGCGGAGGATGCGGCGATTCTGGCGGATTCCAAATATTTGGCGGAATTGTTTGAGGGTACGGTTGCGATTTGCAAGGATGCGGCAGAGGTGCGCTATTGGATGATGACGCAGGTGCTGTATTTCCTGAACGAGCGGAATCTGCAGCCGGCAGATATCACGCTTGCGGCAGAGGATTTTGCGGCATTCGTGCAGATCGTGAAGGCAGGACGCATCAACCGCCAGACGGGTAAGACGGTGTTCGAGGCGATGTTCTTTGCGGAAGCTCCGTTTGATTTGGAGGGCTATATTCGGGAGCATGACCTCGAGCAGGTCGATGATGATGCGCTGATTACCGAAACGATTCGGGCATTGATTGCGGCGAATCCGAAAGCGGTAGAGCAGTATCGCAGCGGGCAGACGAAGATTGTAGGGTTCTTTGTCGGACAGACGATGAAACAGCTGAAAGGCAAAGCGAATCCCGCAACCGTGAATGCGGTATTGGAGAGAGAATTGAATCAAGGGTGAGACCTTTGTACTTTGGAAAACCCGACGCCGAAATCGGCGTCGGATTTTTCAATAACATGGGCTTCGCCCATGCCCACCAAAGGGTCGATGACCCTTTGGAAACCTGCGATGTATAATCTTTTTCCGGTTCAAACGGCGTGTTGGCTTATGCCAACACAATGTTATGCGGAACCAGAAAAAGAGTCCCACATAATAAAAGTTTCGTTCACCTTTTCAAAGGTGGCGGGAGTCCGGAGGGCAGAGTCCTCCGGTCGCCATCTGCGGATGGCGAAATTCCCTGCGCCATGCTAAGGCGCACGGAGCAAGAGGGGGAGAAATGCGACAGCATTTCGAGGGGAGGCGACCAAGACTGCTTCCCTCTGCTTGTCGTTACGCTGCCCTTTTCGTTCCAAACGTTCCGGTGTGACGTTTGGAACGGGACAAAACCTTTGTACTTTGAATCACCCGACGCTGTCATTCACATCGGGTGATTCAAGGCACAGCCTTAATGGTAACACATAAATATTATTCGCTACGCAAAAAAAGCCTTGACAAAAGGCTGAAAATGTGCTATAATAATAAAGCTGAATCCGGACGGAGAGGTGTCCGAGCGGTTTAAGGAGCCGGTCTTGAAAACCGGTGATGCAGCGATGCACCGTGGGTTCGAATCCCACCCTCTCCGCTTATACCAATGCCGGAAGCAATTCACCCGATGGAGAAATACCCAAGTGGTGAAGGGGCTCCCCTGCTAAGGGAGTAGGGCTCGAAAGGGTCGCGAGGGTTCAAATCCCTCTTTCTCCGCCATAACTGCACCGAAATTTTGATACAAATTTCGGTGCAACTTTTTTATGCAAAACGGCTCTATTCTACGAGGTTTCGTGGATAGAGCCGTTTTCTGTTGCTTTGCAGGCAGGGTGGAAATAGTCGTTCAGATACACGATTGACTACCAAAAGAAAACGGCATCAAAAAAGTCGCATTTTTTTGCTTTAGGGTCGCAAAGTGTTTGACACCCCATGCGACTTTTTCGTTAAGAAAATAACAATCGTTTTACATTGGTTTGAGGACATAAAAAACCTCCGCAGCCTGCATTTTCAGCAAACTGCGGAGGTTAATTTACGCTTCAATTTCTGTTCCGTCAAGGAACGTAAATATGATTTTTCCATCACTGTGGACTGTGGCTTTGTCAATTAGCGTCCGCCAGAGTGCTGCGTCGAAGAAGTCGATTGCTCCAGGTAATGCCTCAACTCTGCTGTAGAATTTTTGCAGGAATTCCGCCCTCGATTGACGCTGCATAAGCTTTTCCTGCAATCGGTTATAGGCTTCGGCTTTCTCGTTATAACGCCTGTCAAATTCCGCACGCTTCCGATCGAACTCCAACTGATTAAGTTCGTCACGAATATGGTTCAGAACATAATCCCGTTTTTCCATCAGAATCAGTTCCAGTTGTTCCGCAAGAATCTGCACTTTTTCCTCAATGGAATCCGTGTTGCTGAGCTGTGCAATTGCCGCATTGCAAGCCTCTAGCACAAGATCCTTATTCTGAAAGAACTGATTGAAAGCAGTGATGAATCGCTCTTTTATCTCATCTTCATAGAAATGCGGCGTGGAACAATGCATTTCGTACTTGAATTTCCCGTTGCACTGCCATATCACACGGCGGTATTTACTGGTGCTGTGCCATACCTTTGCACCGAAATAATGACCGCATTCGGCACAAACGATTTTTGCCGAGAATAAGGCATTACCGCTGTAACTGCGGCCGATTTCCTTACGGCGTGCCATTT